>NZ_JBAKHW010000068.1:0-22876 GCF_036906815.1 Micromonospora sp. CPCC 205539
GGTCACATTCCGAACCCGGAAGCTAAGCCCTCCAGCGCCGATGGTACTGCACTCGTGAGGGTGTGGGAGAGTAGGACACCGCCGGACAATCTTCCAGTCGAGGGCCGCCCCATCCGGGTCGGCCCTCGACTGCGTAGCGCCATTGGTGGCGCAATCAGGAAGGATGTACCTGTGAGTTCAGGACCGCAGGGCGGAGATCGTCCCCGTCGTAACGAAGACCGCGCCGACGGCCCGGGCGGGCGCGACCGTGCCCCGCGCCGCGATGACCGTGACCGGCCGCCGTACCGGGGAGACCGGGACAACGCTGGCGGTTCCCGGGGCGGATACGCCGGCGGCCGCGACACCGGTTCCCGTGGTGGTGACCGGGACGGTGGTTTCCGCGGCGGTGACCGTCGCGAAGGCGGTTTCCGTGGTGGCGACCGCGACGGCTCGCGTTCCGGTGCTCCGCGTGAGGGTGGCTTCCGCGGCGGTGACCGTCGTGAAGGCGGCTTCCGTGGTGGCGACCGTGACGGCTCCCGCTCGAGCGCCCCGCGTGAAGGCGGCTTCCGTGGTGGCGACCGCGATGGCTCCCGCTCGAGCGCGCCGCGTGAAGGCGGCTTCCGTGGTGGTGACCGCTCGAGTGCTCCGCGCGAGGGTGGTTTCCGTGGTGGTGACCGCTCGAGTGCTCCGCGCGAGGGCGGCTTCCGTGGTGGCGACCGCTCGAGTGCTCCGCGCGAGGGTGGTTTCCGTGGTGGTGACCGCTCGAGTGCTCCGCGCGAGGGCGGTTTCCGCGGTGGCGACCGCTCGGGCGCTCCGCGCGAGGGTGGCTTCCGTGGCGGTGACCGTCGTGAGGGCGGCTACCAGGGTGGTGGCGACCGTTCCCGGTCCGGCCCGACCCGTGAGGGTGGCTTCCGTGGCGGTGACCGTGAGGGTGGTTTCCGTGGTGGCGACCGTCGTGAAGGCGGCGGCTTCCGTGGCGGTGACCGTGAAGGCGGCTTCCGCGGTGGCGAGCGTCGCGAGGGTGGCTTCCGCGACGGCTCGCGTTCCGGTGCTCCGCGTGAGGGTGGCTTCCGTGGTGGCGACCGTGAGGGTGGTTTCCGTGGTGGCGACCGTCGTGAAGGCGGCGGCTTCCGTGGCGGTGACCGCGATGGCTCTCGCTCGGGTGCTCCGCGTGAGGGTGGCTTCCGTGGCGGTGACCGCGAGGGTGGTTTCCGTGGCGGCGACCGTCGTGAGGGCGGCTACCAGGGTGGTGGCGACCGTTCCCGGTCCGGCCCGACCCGTGAGGGTGGCTTCCGTGGCGGTGACCGCGACGGCGGTTTCCGTGGCGGCGACCGTCGTGAAGGCGGCGGTTTCCGGGGCGGTGACCGTGAGGGTGGTTTCCGTGGCGGCGACCGTCGTGAGGGCGGCTACCAGGGTGGTGGCGACCGTTCCCGGTCCGGCCCGACCCGTGAGGGTGGCTTCCGTGGCGGTGACCGCGACGGCGGTTTCCGTGGCGGCGACCGTCGTGAAGGCGGCGGCTTCCGTGGCGGTGACCGCGATGGCTCTCGCTCGGGTGCTCCGCGTGAGGGTGGCTTCCGCAGCGGTGACCGCGAGGGCGGTTTCCGTGGCGGCGACCGTCGTGAGGGCGGCTACCAGGGTGGTGGCGACCGTTCCCGGTCCGGCCCGACCCGTGAGGGTGGCTTCCGTGGCGGTGACCGCGACGGCGGTGCCCGTGGCGGCGACCGTCGTGAGGGCGGCTTCCGCGGTGGTGACCGCGATGGCTCCCGTTCGGGTGCTCCGCGCGACGGGGGCTTCCGCGACGGCTCGCGGCCGAGTGCCCCGCGCGAGGGTGGCTTCCGTGGCGGTGACCGCGACGGCGGCGCCCGTGGGGGCGACCGTCGTGAGGGCGGCTTCCGTGGCGGTGACCGCGAGGGCGGCTTCCGGGGCGGCGACCGCGAGGGCGGTTTCCGGGGCGGCGACCGCGAGGGCGGTTTCCGGACCGACGAGCGGCCGCGTCGCGAGGGCGAGTTCCGCCGCGACGACCGCGGTGGCTCCGAGTCGACCGAGGGTGGGCGCAGTTCGGCCCCGGCACTGCCGGACGACATCCTCGCGACCGACCTCGACAAGGACGTTCGCGCCGAGCTCCTCTCGCTGAACAAGCCGGTCGCCGAGACGGTGGCCCGGCATCTGGTCGCCACCGGTCAGCTGATCGACGACGATCCGGCTGAGGCGTTGGCGCACGCGCTGGCCGCCCGTCGGCTCGCGTCGCGCATCGCTGCCGTCCGTGAGGCGGTCGGCCTTGCCGCGTACCACGCGGGGGAGTGGCAGACGGCGATCGCCGAGCTGCGTACGTACCACCGGATGAGCGGCCTGCAGAGCCACCTGGCGGTGCTGGCGGACTGTGAGCGTGCCCTCGGGCGGGCGGAGCGGGCCATCGACCTGTTCCGCGGCGCGGACCGGGAGAAGCTCGACCAGGCCGTCGCGATCGAACTGCTGATCGTCGCTGCCGGGGCACGGGGTGACCTCGGTCAGAAGGACGCCGCGGTCGCGATGCTCCAGGTCCCGGACCTCACCAGCGAGGCGACCGTGCCGTGGACGGCGCGCCTGCGCTATGCGTACGCCGACGCTCTGCTCGCGGTGGGCCGGCGTGAGGAGGCCCGCGAGTGGTTCTCCCGTGCCGCTGACGTGGACACCGAGGACGAGACCGACGCCGCGGAGCGGCTGCTGGAGCTCGACGGCGTGGTGATCGAGGGCGACGACGAGGACGAGGCGGACGAGGAGATCGCCGCCGGCCCAGGCGCCCCCGGCGCCGTGCCGGCACGACCCGACACCGAGCTGGTCGACGACGACGACGAAGACGACGACGACGACGACGAAGACGACGACGACGACGACGAAGACGACGACGACGACGAAGACGACGACGACGACGACTTTGACGACGACGAGGAAGACGGCACCGCCGGACGCCCCGCCGACGACGAGGGCTTCGACGACGAGGACGAGGACCGTCACCCGGACGCGAGCGGAAGCGCCGGCCGGACCGTGGCGGCCGGCGACGGCGACGGCGACACCGACGCGGTGAACGTCGACGGAACCGTTCCGGCTCGGGACGACGAGTCGGGGTCGGCACAGCGGTGAGTGCGGACGCCGGGGAACGGCTGATCGACGGGTACTCCCTGGTCGTCTTCGACCTGGACGGGGTGATCTACCTGATCGACCGGCCGATCCCCGGCGCCGTCGAGGCGGTGGCTCGGCTGCACGCGGAGGGGCGGGCGGTGGCGTATGCCACGAACAACGCCTCCCGGCGGTCCAGCGACGTCGCCGACCTGCTGACGGGGATGGGCGTGCCAGCCCGGCCGGAGGAGGTGCTCACCTCCGCCGCGGCTGCGGCCGAGCTGCTGCGCGACCGGCTGCCCGTGGGTGCGCCGGTGCTGGTGGTCGGCGCGGAGGCGCTGCGCGCCGAGCTACGCGCGGTCGGGCTGACCCCGGTCTCGCAGGCGGACGAGAAGCCGGCTGCGGTGGTGCAGGGTTACGGGCCGCAGGTCGGCTGGGCCGAGCTGGCCGAGGCGTCGGTCGCGGTGCGGGCCGGCGCGATCTGGGTCGCCACCAACACCGACCGGACCCTGCCCAGTGGCCGGGGACCGCTGCCGGGCAACGGCGCGCTGGTGGCGGTGCTGCGTACCGCGTTGGAGCGGGACCCGGACGTCGTGGTCGGCAAACCGGAGTCGGCACTGTTCGAGACGGCCGCCCGGCGGAGCGACGGCGGGCGGACGCTGGTCGTCGGCGATCGGCTGGACACCGACATCGAGGGTGCCCGTCGGGCCGGTCTGGACAGCCTGCTCGTGCTCACCGGCGTGAGTGGCGCACCTGACCTGCTCGCCGCCGGGCCGCAGCGTCGTCCCACGTACGTGGCGCGGGACCTGGCGGGGCTCTTCGACCCGGCTGCGGCGGTGCGGGTCCCGGGGCCGGTGGACGCCGGCGGTTGGTCACTGACGGACCGCGACGGCACGCTGGAGCTGGGCGGCTCGGGTCGGGACCTCGACGCGCTGGCTGCTCTCTGTGCGGCGGCCTGGTCGGCCCCGACGCTGCCGCGGATCCGCCCGGCGGGCCCGGACGCGGCCCAGGCGCTGAGGAGTTTCGGGCTGCCCACCGGAGGGTGACGCTGCCCCGCCAGGAAGATCGGGTCCGCCCACACCATCCGCTCCTCCCGGTGATCAAGAGCTTTGCGTCATGAGGGCGGCGTGTCGTGACGCAAACCTTTCGATCACCGCAGCAATCCCGGCGGGTGACGCCAGCGCGTCGGGGGGGTCGCCCGAGTGCGCGTCAGAGCAGCTTGCGCAGCTTGAGCAGGTCGAACGGGTTCGCTTTGATCGACACCCGCCGGGACGCCACGGCACCGGTGACGTCCAGGTCGCCACGGACCAGGGCGAGCAGGTCGTCGCTGGACGTGCTCAATGCGATCTTGGCTTTGGGGTCGTCGCCGTCGGTCAGATCGAGCAGCCGGCCTCCGCTGATCCGGCCGTGGAACGCGGTGTCCAGGTCGGTGATCCGGCAGGCCAGCGTGCGGTCCAGGTCGATGCGGTCGCGGACCGTCTCGGCATTGCGATCCAGTCGGGCTGCCAGCTCCTGCAACGCCTGCCGGCACTCGTCCACGCTGGCCACAAGTCCCCCTCGCCAATTGCCACACCGTCCCCGGCACCGTACCGCACAGGACTGTCCGCGTGGCCCGGTAGCGTGACACCTGCACACCCCGCCCCGTGGAAGGACTCAGGCATGCAGGACGCGTGGCGCGCCTACCTCGAGCTGGCCCTGGGCCTGACGGAGGCGCCTCGAAAGAAGGCTCAGGACGCGGCTCGTCGCCTCGTCGGCTCCGGCGGCGCGACCGCCGCCCAACTTCAGGCCCTCGGCGAGGAGCTGTTCTCCACCGGCGCGGCCAACCGGGAGGCGCTGACCAAGCTGGTCCGGTTCGAGGTCGACCGGGCCCTCGGGGCGGTCGGCCTGGCCACAGCAGACGAGGTGGCCGAGCTGACCCGGCGGGTGCACGACCTGGAACGGCAGTTGCGGGAGGCGCGGGCCGTCGAGCCGGCCGGCCCCACCCCGCAGCCGGATTCGACCCGTGTCGCGCAGCCCGACGCCGGCCTGGTGCTGTCCGCCGGCTCGGCGGCCGCCCCGGTCTCCGCGCCGGCGCCGGTCCCCGCGCCCGCGCCCGTCTCCTCGGTCGGCAAGAAAGCGGTCGCCAAGAAGGCCGTGGCGAAGAAGGCGGTCGCGAAGAAGGCTCTCGCGAAGAAGCCGCCGGCGACGGTCAGCCGGACCAGCGACGAGGTCCCCACTCCGGCGGCCATGCCGGCGAAGAAGGCGGCCCGTAAGCAACAGCCGGGCGGCACCCCGTGAGCGCCGTGCCGACCGGCCGGGGCATCCGGTGACCGGCGACGCGCGTCCGGGCCCGCCGTCGGGCTTCCGGCCGGCTCCACCACTGGGCAGCCGGCCCGGTCCGCCGCCCGGCGGCGGGTCGTTCGGCGCCCGGCCGGCCTCGCCGGTGGGGGCCCGGCCCGGTCCGCCGCTGGACGGCGGGGACGATCCGGCGGGGCACCCGGCCGTGGACGCCGCCGTGCGGGCCATGGCCAACGCGGCGACGCTCGCCCCGGCCGACCAGATCGCGCAGTACGAAGCGGCCTACGAGACGTTGCGGGAAACCCTCGCCACCATCGACCAGACCTGAGCGGGCCTGCCCGGCCCGAGTAGACCGGAGAACCACCCATGGCACGTCGTAACCGGCTGGACGCCGAACTCGTCCGCCGTGGTCTGGCCCGTTCCCGTGAGCAGGCCGGCGCGTTGGTCGAGGCCGGCCGGGTCCAGCTGCGCGGGGTGCTCGCGCGTAAGGCCGCCGCGATGGTCGACCCCGCCGATCCGCTCCTGGTCACCGGCGCGGACCCGATCGACGAGTACGTCTCCCGCGGCGGGCACAAGCTCGCTGGCGCGTTGGCCGCGTTCGGCGCCGGTGGGCTGCGCGTCGCCGGCCGGCGGTGCCTGGACGCGGGCGCCTCGACCGGAGGCTTCACCGACGTGCTGCTGCGCGCCGACGCCGCCGAGGTGGTGGCCGTGGACGTCGGCTACGGGCAGCTCGCCTGGTCGCTGCGTACCGACGAACGGGTCCGGGTCTTCGAACGCACCAACGTCCGTACCCTCGAGCCCGAGACCATCGGCGGGCCGGTCGACCTCACGGTGGCCGACCTGTCGTTCATCTCGCTGCGGCTGGTGCTGCCGGCGCTGGCCGGCTGCACCCGGGCCGACGGCGACCTGGCGCTCATGGTGAAGCCGCAGTTCGAGGTCGGCAAGGACCGGGTCGGCACCGGTGGCGTGGTCCGCGAGCCGGAGCTGCGCGCCGAGGCGGTCCTCGACGTGGCCGCCGCCGCGGCACAGCTCGGGCTCGGTCTGGCCGACGTGGCGGCGAGCCCGCTGCCGGGGCCGAGCGGCAACGTGGAGTTCTTCGTATGGTTGCGCCGGGGCGCACCACCGGCCGACCCGCAGCGGGTGCGGGCCGTGGTGGCGGCCGGGCCGGACGGTCCGACGACGACCGGCGACGTGCCGGCCGCGGCGGCGGCGGAGGAGGTCGCACAGTGAACGCGTGCAGCGAGCGCCCCGGGACGACCTGCGGGCCACGCGACCACACCGGGTCGACGGTCGGCCGGGGTCCGGTCGCGGACGGGCGGCCGGTGCGATGAGCCGGACCGCGCTGCTGGTGACGCACACCGGCCGTCGACGGAGCACCGAGCACGCCCGGGCGGTCGCCGCCGACCTGATCGCCGCGGGTTTCGAGGTCCGGGTGGTCGCCGAGGAGGCTGACGACCTCGACCTGCCCGGCGTGGTCCCGGTCGCGGGCCCGGAGGCCGCCGAGGGCGCCGAGATCGTCCTCGCGCTCGGTGGGGACGGCACGTTCCTCCGCGCGGCCGAGTTGGCCCGGCCGGCGAAGGCGCCGCTGCTCGGCATCAACCTCGGCAAGGTGGGCTTCCTGGCCGAGGCCGAGATCGACGACCTGGACGCGGCGGTCCGGGATGTCGTCCAGCGCAACTACACCGTGAACGAGCGGCTGACCCTGGACGTCACCGCGGAGTTCGAGGGTGGCCCGACCATCGAGTCGTGGGCACTCAACGAGATCAGCGTCGAGAAGGGCGAGCGGGCGCAGATGCTCGAGCTCCTCGTCGACGTAGACGGGCGGCCGCTGTCCCGGTACGGCTGCGACGGCGTGGTCTGCGCCACCCCGACCGGGTCGACGGCGTACGCGTTCTCCGGCGGCGGTCCCGTGGTCTGGCCGGAGGTGGAGGCGCTGCTGCTGGTGCCGATCAGCGCGCACGCGTTGTTCAGCCGCCCGCTGGTCACCGCTCCGACGTCCACCTTCGTGATCACCGTTGACCCGTTCACCACCCTCGCCGTGCTCAGCTGTGACGGCCGGCGGGTGTACGACCTGCCGCCCGGCGCTCGCGTCACGGTGCGTCGGGGCGCTCTGCCGGTCCGCATCGTCCGGTTGCAGCCGCGCCCGTTCACCGACCGGCTGGTCGCCAAGTTCGGTCTGCCCGTGCACGGCTGGCGAGGAAGCCGCCGGTGACCGTCGCGCATACCGTTGGTGCACGGCGGTTGTCCACCTGACGACATGTCGCCGCTGCGGCGGCCGGCGGCTAGTGACCCGGTGACGCGCTCCGTCGCAGACTCCGATCGGTCCTCATCTACGGATGACGGGCCTGGAGGAGTAGAGGAGCGCATCGCATGCACTGGTCCCCCCGCTGGCTTGCCGCCGGCACGGTCGGCGCGCTGGTGGTCGGCCTCGCCGCACCGGCGTCCGCCGACCCACCCGTCCGATCCGCCGCCGGCACCCCCGCCGCACCGGCCCCGGGCGCGCCCGCGCCCACCCGCATCACCCTGATCACCGGCGACCAGGTGGAACTCGTCCAGGCCGCCCCGGGACGGGTGGCGGCGACCGTCCGGCCCGCCCCCGGTCGGGAACGGATCATCTTCCAGAGCACCGAGGTCGACGGCGGGCTGCGGGTGCTGCCCAGCGACGTCATGCCGTACCTGTCCGCAGGGGTGCTCGACCCGGACCTGTTCGACGTGCAGGAGTTGGCCGCCGACGGGTACGGCGGCGCCGACAGCCTGCCGCTGATCGTGCGCTACCAGAACCCCACGGCGGGTCGGGTGGCGGCGCTCGCCGGCGCGAGCGCGGTTCGGCCGCTGGAGAGCATCGGCGGCGCCGCGCTGCGGGTCGGCAACGGCGACCTCGGCGGCTTCTGGAGCGCGCTGCGGGCCAACCCCGCCGGCCGGGCCGCCGCGCCCGGCACGGCCACCCTCGCTGGCGGCGTCGCGCACGTCTGGCTGGACGGCAAGGTCACGGCGGCGCTGGAGACCAGCGTGCCGCAGATCGGCGCACCGGAGGCCTGGGCGGCCGGCCGGGACGGCGCCGGCGTGCAGGTCGCCGTCCTGGACACCGGTGTGGACGCCAACCACCCGGACCTGGCGGGCCGGATCGCCGGCACCCAGGACTTCAGCGGCTCGGGCAGCGCCGCCGACGGCCACGGCCACGGCACCCACGTGGCCTCGACGATCGTGGGCAGCGGCGCCGCCTCGGACGGCCGGCGCAAGGGCGTGGCGCCCGGCGCGAAGCTGCTGATCGGCAAGGTGCTCGACGACAACGGCTCCGGTTACGAGTCGGGCATCGTCGCGGGCATGGAGTGGGCCGCCCGTTCCGGCGCGAAGGTCGTCAGCATGAGCCTCGGCGGCAGCGCCACCGACGGCACCGACCCGATGAGCCAGGCGCTCAACGACCTCACCGCCGAGACCGGCGCCCTGTTCGTGGTGGCCGCCGGCAACGAGGGCTCGGCCCGTAGCGTCGGCACGCCCGGTGCGGCCGCGTCGGCGCTCACCGTCGGCGCGGTGGACCGCGACGACCAGCTCGCCGAGTTCTCCAGCCGCGGGCCGCGGCTGGGTGACAACGGGCTCAAGCCCGAGATCACCGCGCCGGGCGTCGGCATCATCGCCGCGCGGGCCGCCGGCACCACCATGGGTACGCCGGTCGACGACGCGTACACCCGGGCGTCCGGCACCTCGATGGCCACCCCGCACGTGGCCGGCGCGGCCGCGATCCTCGCCCAGGAGCACCCCGACTGGACCGCGACGCGGCTCAAGGACGCGTTGGTCAGCACCGCGAAGGGCAATCCGGCCCTGACCGTCTTCGAGCAGGGCGGCGGCCGGGTCGACGTGGCCCGGGCGCTGAAGCAGCGGGTGTACGGCACCGCGACCGCCGACTTCGGTCGGCTGAGCACCGGTGGCGCGGTCCTCGAGCGGGCCGTGACGTACACCAACGGCACCTCGGCCCCGCAGACCCTGCGGCTGGCCCTGGACCTGCGCAACCTGGACACCAACGCGGTCGAAGCCGACGGGGTCTCCGTCGGCGGCGAGGTGACCGTGCCGGCGGGCGGCAGCGTGGCCGTTCCACTACGCGCCGACCCGGCGAAGCTGGACCGGGGCCTGCACAGCGGCTGGTTGGTGGCCACCGGCGCGGACGGCGTCGCCGTGCGTACCGCGGTCGCGCTCACCCTCAGCGGCCCGATGCACATCGTCACCTTCCGGGCGCTCGACATGAAGGGAGAGCCGGGCGTCGCGCCGGTGCTCACCGTCTTCGGTGAGCAGCCCGAGTCCGACTGGCTCGGCTGGATCGGCGGCGAGGTGCGGATCCAGGTCGAGGAGGGCCCGTACCTGGTCGAGGCGCTGATCGAGCACGGCGTACCGCTGGACGAACAGGTCACCCTGGTCACCGACCCGGAGCTGAACGTCACCCGGGACGTCACCGTGGTGCTCGACCCGCGCAAGGGCACGCCGGTGCGGATCGAGACGCCGAAGCCGTCCGAGCAGCGGGCGACGATCAGCTTCTACGAGCACCGGGTCTTCGGCAACGGTCGGCAGGTCGACCACGGGGTGATGACCTTCAGCACCGTCCAGCAGGTCAACGTCACCCCGACCCGTCCGGTGGCCAAGGGACAGTTCGAGTTCGCCTCGCGCTGGCAGTTGGTCGCGCCGATGGTGGACGCCCGGATCAGCGGGTTCTCCGGTCCGTTGGACATCAACCTGATGGGCTACTCGCCGGCGCCGACCGACCGGCGGAAGCTGCCGCTGGTCTGGGCGGGCACCGGTACCGCCGCCGAGCTGGCCCGGGTCCGGGGCGCCGCGGCGCTGCTCACCGCCGCTCCCGATGTCTCGGAGGAGGAGCAGATCGCGGCGGCCGCCGCGGCGGGTGCGACGTCGGTGCTCATCGTCCGACCGGCGGACCGGAGCGCGTGGACGGTCTGGACCCCGCTGGGGGACCGGCTGCCCGTCCCCGCGATGGCGGTGGCGTACGACGACGGCCAGCGGCTGATCGCGGCGGTTCGGCGTGGCCGGACGACGCTGGACCTGACGCTGACCGTGGACAGCCCCTACCTGTACGACGTGTGGCAGGTCTCGAAGGGCCGGGTCCCGGAGCGGATCCTGCACAAGGTCACCGCGCAGAACACCGCCGAGGTGACCGCCCGTTACGGCGGTGTCGGCAGCGAGTGGGCCACCGAGCAGCGGTTCGGGTGGCGTCCGTGGCAGGAGACCTCCTGGAACGACGACCAGCGGCTGGTGCATGCCGGCACCACCCGGCAGGAGTTCGTCAGCGCCGGTGACAACTGGTGGCAGCACCGCGTCCTGCACAAGATGATGTGGTCGAGCTGGGGACGTCTGACCGGCGGGCTCAACGACCAGCCCCGGCGGTACGACGGCGATGACCGCGTCAGCGAGACCTGGCACGCGCCGGTGGTCCGCCCCGCGGTGCCGGCGACCGGCGGACCGGTGCCGACGAGGACCGGGGACATTCTGGACCTGCGGGTGGCCGAGTTCGTCGACGCCGACGGGCACTACAGCCTGGCCGGCGGCAGCGAGGAGTCGGACACCGTCGAGGCCCGGCTCAGCCGGGACGGCAAGCAGCTCGCCGACCTGTCCGGCGGGTGGGCGCCGGTGCCCACCACCGCCTCGGCGGCCCGGTACCGGCTGGACCTGACCACGCAGCGGTCCTCGGCGGAGTGGCGCTACGCCACCCGTACCGAGACGTCGTGGCAGTTCACCTCGGCCCAACCGGCGGGCGACGCGGCCCAGCCGCTGTCGCTGCTGCAGGTGGACTACGCGGTGCCGGCCGACCTGCTTGCGACGGTGCGTGGCAACCGGTCGCACCAGCTGGGGCTGACCCTGCGCCAGCCGACCGGGGTGCGCGCGCCCAGCGGCACCAGTGTCCGGGTGGAGGTCTCCTTCGACGGGGGCGTCACCTGGCGGTCCGCGCCGACCAAGGGTTCGGGTACCCGGTACACGGCGACCGTGCCGGCCGGGAGCGGGACGGTGTCGCTGCGGGTGCACGCGACCGATCGGGCCGGGAACACCGTCGACCAGACGGTGCTGCAGGCCTACGGGCTTCGGTGATCGGCGGGGCGGGGCGGCCAGGAGCCGTCCCGCCCCGGGTGGGGCCCGCCGTCTCCCGACGGCGGGCCCCACCCTTTTTCGCGGGGTACGGGGTCAGAGCCTTTTCGGGGTACGGGGTCAGAGCCAGCCGCGCCGGGCGACCTGGAACGCCAGCCCGGGTCGGGTGTCCACGCCGGCGGCGTCCATCAGGTCGGCGATCCGTCGTTGCACGGTCCGCCGGCTCACCCCGAGCTGGGAGGCGATGGACTTGTCCGGTACGCCGGCCACGAACAGCGACAGCAGTCGCGCCTCGTCGGCGTCGGGCTGGTAGCCGTCGACGTCGACCGCATGGTCGTCGGGATCGGGCCGCCGGGTGTCGGTCGTCGGCGCGGCGAGCGGGTCCTCCAGACGCAGGCGGGTGGCCACCCGCCAGTGGCTCTCGAAGAGGGCGAGCAGCGCGTCGAGCAGTTGACTACGGCCGATCACCGCGGCGCTCGGCTCGCCGCCGTCGAGGTCCGGCACCAGCGGGCAGATCGCGGTGCGGGCGTCCACGATGGCCAGTCGGACGGGCAGCCGGTCCAGGACCCGGGCCTGTTCGCCAGCGCCGACCCCCTTGGCCAGGTCGGCCAGCGCGCCCGGCTCCAGCAGCAGATCGCGTTCGTAGATGGCCCGGTAGCTCACCCCTCGGGCCAGCGCGTCGAACTCCTCGACGTTCTCCGGGCCGGCCATGGCGAGGGGGTTCGCCCGGCAGAACCAGAGCACCTCGGTACGGGCGGCGTTCTGCAGGTCGCGCAGCCGCTCCCGGAGCATCCGGGCGCCGGTGATCACCTCGACGAGGTGGTCGACGTGGTGCCGGCGCAGCCCGGCGCGGTACTCCTCGGCCAGTTGGGTGATCCGCCGCCGGGCCGATTCCAGATCCTCCTGGCGGCGCAGCAGCGTCGCGCCGAGGGCGACGTCCGGGGCAGCCGGACGCAGCGGCGCGTCCGGGTCGGTGTCGGTGGCCAGCACCAGGCCTTTGATCCGGAGCGCCTCGACCTGGGCCACGACCTGCGCCCGGGGCCGGTGCAGCCGGCGGACCAGCTCGTCGACCCGGGCGGTGGTGAGCTGGAGCAGGCAGCGGTAGAGCTCCTCCTCGGCCGGGGTCAGGCCAATCACGTCCAACACGGGGCAGAACTGTACGTCGGCCACGTCTCGGTCGTGTCGCGGCCCGTCCGTGAGCTCGTCCGCTGGCGTGTCCGCGGGCCCGTCGGCTGGTCAACTGTCGGGCCCCGCGTCTACTGTCGGTGGCTGTGCTGGACGAGCTGCGCATCACCGGGCTAGGCGTCATCGAGGACACCACACTGCCGCTGGCCGGCGGGATGAATGTCATCACCGGCGAGACCGGTGCGGGCAAGACGATGGTGGTGACCGGCCTCGGCCTGCTCTTCGGCGGCCGGGCCGACGCGGGGCGGGTCCGTGCCCAACCCGGTCGGGCGGTGGTGGAGGGGCGGCTGCGCCTGACCGGTCGGGTGGCCGACACGGTGCACGCCCGGATCATCGACGCCGGCGGTGAGCCCGACGACGACGGTTCGCTGCTGTTGAGTCGTACGGTGACGGTGGAGGGCCGGTCGCGGGCGCATGTCGGTGGCCGGAGCATGCCGGTGTCGATGCTCAGTGAGGTCGGCGAGCAGGCGGTGGCCGTGCACGGGCAGTCCGACCAGCTCCGGCTGCTGCGACCGGCCGAGCAGCGGGCCGCACTGGACCGGTTCGCCGGCCCGACGCACGAGAAGCTGCTCGACGCGTTGCGGGAGTCGTACACCGGGTGGCGGCACGTGGTCGACGACCTGGCCGACCGGCGGCGCAACGCCCGCGAGCGCAGCCAGGAGGCCGATCTGCTGCGGCTGGGCCTCGACGAGATCACCCGGGTCGACCCGCAGCCCGGCGAGGACAACGACCTCAAGACCGAGGCGCAGCGGCTGGAGCACGCGGAGGGGCTGCGGACGGCCGCGCAGGTGGCTCAGCAGTGCGTGGCGGGTGGCGCCGAGGCGGCCGACGAGACTCCGGACGCGGCGGCGCTGCTCGGCACCGCCCGGCGCACGCTGGAGGCGCAGGCGGGCACCGACCCGGCGTTGGGTGAGCTGGCGGCCCGGCTGGAGGAGGCGGCCACCCTGGTCACCGATGTCGCCGCCGAGCTGTCGGCGTACCTGGCGACGTTGGATGCGGACCCGGCCCGGTTGCAGCACGTCTACGAGCGGCGGGCCGCGCTGCGGGCGCTGACCCGTAAGTACGCCGACGACATCGACGGGGTGATCGCGTGGGCCGAGCGGGCCCGCACCCGACTGTCCGACCTGGACAGCTCCGACGACCTGCTCGACGAGTTGGAGCGGGAGGGTCAGCGGCTGGCCGGCGAGGTCGCCGAGTTGGCGGGCCGGGTGTCGGCCTCCCGACAGGAGGCGGCGGTCCGCTTCGCCGATCAGGTCACCGTCGAGCTGGCCGGTCTGGCCATGCCGCACGCCCGGATCGAGGTGGCGGTGCTGCCCCGTCCGGCGGGGCGGACGGAGCCGGCGCTGCCGGTGAACGGCGTCGAGGTGGGCGTCGGCCCGGACGGCGGCGACGAGGTGGAGTTGCGGCTGCTGGCGCATCCGGGCGCACCGTCGTTGCCGTTGCAGCGGGGTGCGTCCGGTGGTGAGTTGTCCCGGGTGATGCTCGCCATCGAGGTGGTCTTCGCCGGCTCGGGTGGCCCACCCACGTTGGTCTTCGACGAGGTCGACGCGGGCGTCGGTGGTCAGGCGGCGGTGGAGATCGGCCGGCGGTTGGCGCGGCTGGCCCGCAGCCACCAGGTGTTGGTCGTCACGCATCTGCCGCAGGTGGCCGCGTTCGCCGACCGGCATCTGGTGGTGGCGAAGGACACCGGCGGTGCGGTGACCACCAGTGGTGTGCGGGTGGTGGAGGACACCGAGCGGGCTCGGGAACTGGCCCGGATGCTCGCCGGTTTGCCCGATTCGGATCTGGGTATCGCTCATGCTGAAGAGCTGCTGGCCGTGGCGGACAAGGAACGGCGGCCGTGACACGGGTATTGTGACCGCAAGCACGTCGGCCTGCGTCGGCGTGTGCTTCCCTGGGTAGGCGGCCCTGCTCAGGCATGTCGCGACAGAAAAGCCTGCCTCACATGCCAGGATGGTCACGATGCGTCTACCCACGTTGCGCCGAGCCCGGAACGCGGATCCGGGCAAAGTCCTCGGCACCGCGCGCCTCGACCGCCGGACCAAACGCCTGGTCGGTCGGCTGCGCCCTGGTGACATCGCGGTCATCGACCACGTCGACCTGGACCGGGTGGCGGCCGATTCACTGGTCGCCGTCGGCGTCGCCGCGGTGCTCAACGCCAAGCCCTCGGTCTCCGGCCGGTACCCCAACCTCGGTCCGGAGGTGTTGATCGCCGCTGGCATCCCGCTCCTGGACGACCTGGGCGAGGGTGTCTTCGAGCAGGTCCGCGAGGGCGACCGGGTGCGCATCGAGGGCAACACGGTCTTCTCCGGTGACGAGCCGGTGGCGCACGGCAGCCTGCAGGACGCCGAGTCGGTGGCGAAGTCGATGGCGGACGCGCGTGAGGGGCTCTCGGTCCAGTTGGAGGCGTTCGCCGCCAACACCATGGACTACCTCCGTCAGGAGCGCGACCTGCTGCTCGACGGCGTGGGCGTTCCGGACATCCAGACCCAGATGCAGGGTCGGCACTGCCTGATCGTGGTGCGGGGTTACGACTACAAGGCCGACCTGGACGTGCTGCGCCCATACATCCGGGAGTTCAAGCCGGTGTTGATCGGCGTGGACGGTGGCGCCGACGCGCTGGTCGAGGCGGGTTACACCCCCGACCTGATCATCGGGGACATGGATTCGGTCACCGACGACGTGCTGCGCTGCGGGGCCGAGGTGATCGTGCACGCCTACCCGGACGGACGGGCGCCCGGCCTGCCCCGGGTCAACGGCCTCGGCGTTCCGGCGGTGACCTTCCCCGCCGCGGCGACCAGCGAGGACCTGGCCATGCTGCTGGCCGACGAGAAGGGCGCCTCGCTGCTGGTCGCGGTCGGCACCCACGCCACGCTGGTCGAATTCCTGGACAAGGGGCGCGGCGGCATGGCCTCGACGTTCCTGACCCGGTTGAAGGTCGGCGGCAAGCTGGTCGACGCCAAGGGCGTGAGTCGCCTCTACCGGCAGAGCATCTCGGGTTCGTCACTGCTGCTGCTGGTCCTGTCGGCGATCGCGGCGATGGCCTCCGCGGTGGCCGTCTCCACCGTCGGTAAGGCGTACCTGGGCGTGGTCGCCGAATGGTGGGACAATCTTGTGTTCCAGCTCTACCGGCTCTTCTAGTTCCCGACCGATCAAGAGGCTGCAAGCGTGATCAACTTCCGCTACCACGTGGTGTCCCTCACCGCGGTCTTCCTGGCTCTGGCGATCGGCCTGGTGGTCGGCACGGCCGCCCTCAACGGCCCGGTCGCCGACTCGCTCAAGGAGCAGGTCACCGCGCTGCGCAAGGACAACCAGCAGATGCGCCAGACGGTCAACAACATGGAGAAGCAACTCGGCCTGGAAGAGGAGTTCGCCGAGGAGATGTCCCAGGTCGTCCTGCCGGGCACCCTCACCGGGCACCGGGTGCTGGTGCTCAGCCTGCCGAACGGGCGCGACCACACCGAGGGCGTGCTCAAGAAGCTCCAGCAGTCGGGTGCCACCATCACCGGCCGGGTCGATCTCCAGGACAAGTTCATCAACCCGGACAACAACACCAACCTGCTGGAGTTGGCCGTCACCGCCGCCCGCCCGACCGCGCAGACCACCGGGCTGCCGGGCAACGGGCACGGGGTGGAGACCTCCAGCGCTCTGCTGGCCAGCGTCCTGCTCGACCGGGCAGCGGGTGTCGCGCCGGTCAGCGACGCCGACCGGCGGGCGGTGCTCGCCGCCTACAACAACGCCGGCTACCTGACCACGGACGACAACAAGGTCACCGGGTCGGCGGAGGCGGTCGTCGTGGTCAGCGGTCAGCCGTACGTCGACAAGGACTCCGCGAAGCGCGACGAGTCGGTCGTCAAGATCGGTGAGCAGTTCGACCGGACCGGGTCGATCGTGGTGAGCGGCAACGGCTCCGCCGGCGGAAACCTGGTGGCCGTGGTCCGTGGTGACCCGGTGCTGTCCCAGACGATCTCCACGGTCGACAACGCCAACACGGTGCAGGGTCAGGTGGTCACCAGCCTCGCCCTGGTGCAGCAGCTGACCGAGAAGAAAGCCGGCCAGTACGGCGTCGGCGACAACGCCACCTCGCTGCTGCCTAGACTGCCCCAGTGAGCGAACGACGTACCCCCGTGTCCGAAACCGACGAGGCGGCGCGTGAGCGAGCGACCCTGAGGCGAAGCGAGGTCGCGGCGTGAGGGCGCTGGGCCGACTGCTGATCGCGGGAGCCGGAGCCGCCGCGGCCCGCTACGCGCTGCGTGAGGTGCGCACCGCCCCGGTCGGGCCGGCGCTGGAGCGCACCAACTTCCGTGGCCGCACGGTGACCCTGGCCGCCGGCCCGGCGCTTGCCGCCGGCGCGGCCGCCGCCGGTGCGTTCGGCGCCACCAGCGGCGCGTCCGGCGGTGCCGCCCTGGTCGCCGGCCTCGGCGCGGGCGGGGTCGGGCTGTACGACGACGTGGTCGGCGCGCGACCCGAGCAGAAGGCGGCGAAGGGCTTCGCCGGCCACCTCGCCGCGCTACGGGAGGGGCGGGTCACCGCCGGGCTGGTCAAGGTCGTCGGGGTGGGCGCCGCCGGGCTGGGCGCCGCGGCGCTGCTCGCCGCCGACCCCCGGGTCGCCGGGCACCCGCGCCGGCAGCGCCACGGCGCGTTCGGCCGGGGCGTCGACGTGCTGCTCGGCGCCGGCGTGATCGCCGGCACCGCCAACCTGCTCAACCTGCTCGACCTGCGGCCCGGCCGGGCGCTCAAGTCCGGGCTGCTGCTCGGCGCCCCGCTGACCGGCGGCCCGCACGGCGGGATCGCCGCGGGCGCGGTCGGTGCCGCCGCCGGCCTGCTCGGCGACGACCTCGGCGAGGACGTGATGGTCGGCGACAGCGGCGCGAACGCGCTCGGCGCGGTGCTCGGTGTCGCCCTCGCCGCCCGGACCGGCCCGCTCGGTCGGGCCGGTCTGCTCGCCGTGCTCGCCGGCCTCACCGCTGCCAGCGAGAAGGTCAGCTTCACATCCGTGATCCAGCGGACCCCGGGGCTGCGGGAGCTCGACGCGCTGGGCCGACGCGCCGACTGACGTGACCAGACCGGCACCCCTCGCCGGCGCCGGCCGGTTGGCCGGGGCAGCCGCGCTCATCGCCGTCCTCACCGTGCTCAGCCGGCTCGCCGGCTTCGGCCGTACCGCCGTCTTCACCTGGAGCCTGGCGCCCACCGACCTCGGTGGCGCCTACGTGGTGGCCAACTCGGTGCCGAACTTCATCTTCGAGATCGTCGCCGGTGGCGCGCTGGCCAGCCTCGTCGTACCGCTGCTGGCCGGGGCGGTCGAGGCCGGCGACCGGTCGACGGTGGCCCGGACCACCGGCGCGCTGCTGACCTGGACGTTGGCCCTGCTGGTGCCGCTGGCGCTGCTCGTGGCGCTGTTCGCCGGGCCGCTGGTCGCGTCGTTGGGTCACGGCCTGACCGACGCCCAGCAGTTGAGCGGTGCGCGGATGCTGCGGGTCTTCGCCCCGCAACTGCCGCTGTACGGCATCGGTATCGTGCTCACCGGCGTGCTCCAGGCGCACCGCCGTTTCGCCTGGCCGGTGCTCGCTCCGCTGCTGTCCAGCCTCACCGTGATCGTCGTCTACCTGGGGTTCACCGCGACCCAGGGTCGGCTGGCCACCGTCGGCGGGGTGACCGCCGGAGGCGAGCTGCTGCTCTCGGTCGGCACCACGCTCGGCGTGGTGGTGCTGTCGCTGTCGCTGCTGATCCCGGTCCGCCGGCTCCGCCTCGGGTTGCGGCCCGGCTTCGGGTTCTCCGGCGAGGCACGGGCCCGCGTCGGCGGGCTCGCGGTGGCCGGCGCGGTCACCGTCACCACGCAGCAGATCGCGCTGATCGTGAGCTTGAACCGGGTCACCGAAGGCGCGGCGAGCAACCCGGGCGTCTACAACCTGGCGCAGACCGTCTACCTGCTGCCGTGGGCGGTGCTGGCCGTACCGCTGGCCGTGGCGGCGTACCCGACCCTGGTCGCGGCGCGGGCCGCCGGCGACGAGGCCACCTATCGGGCGACGCTGGCCCCGGCCGTGCGCGGCGTGCTGCTCTTCGGCTGCCTCGGCGCCGCCGCGCTGATCGGGACCGCCGGGCCGATCGGGCATTTCTTCTTCCCCGCCGCCACCGCGCCGACGGCCGCCGCCGCGATCATCGGGTTCGCACCGGGCCTGCTCGGCTACGGCCTGTTCGCGGTGCTCACCCGGGCGCTCTACGCCCGGGGGGAGACCCGGGCGGCGACCCTCGCCACCGCGGTCGGCTGGCTGGTGGTGCCCGCCGCCGTCCTGCTGCTCGGCGCGCTCCTGCCGCTGCGGGACCGGGTGCTCGCGGTGACGTCCGCCAACTCGGTGGGGATGCTGGTGCTCGGAGCGTTGCTGGTCACGGCGGTGCTGCGCAGCGCCGGCCGTCCGGCGCTGGCCGGCGCGGCCCGGGCCGGGGCGGCGGGTGGCCTCGCCGGGGTGCTCGCCGCGCTCGCCGGGCTCGGCCTCAGCCGAGGGCTCGACACGCTGGGCGACGGCACCCCGACGATGGCGGCGGCACTCGGTCAGGGCATGCTGTCCGGGGTTCTGGTCGGTGTGGTGTTCCTCGTCGTGGTCTGGTTCGTCGACCGGCGGGACGTACGACCACTGCTCGCCGGGGTGCTGCGCCGGGTGGGCCGGCGGAACCGGTCCGGCACGCCAGCGCCGGGCGCGATTTCCCCGGAGCAGAGCGACGGGAAGGAGACGGCAGCTCAGTGAGCGCGAGGAGTGAGCCCGTTCTGCGAGCCCCGCAGTCGCGAACGAGAGATGGCTCAGTGATGCCGATAGGCGGGGTGCGGCGGTGGTCGCGATGACGGGCTCGACTCGGCCCGCGAGCTGGTCGGGCACCGTTGCGCTGGTGCTCGCCTCCAGCACCGGTGGGGTCGGCCAGCACGTCCGTTCGGTGGCGCGGGGGCTCACCGAAGCGGGCGCCAGCGTCCTCGTCTGCGGGCCGGCGGCGACCCAGGAGCAGTTCGACTTCACCGGCGTCGGGGCGCGTTTCCAGCCGGTGGAGATCCCGGCCAGCCCGACCCCGGCCGACGCGCGCGCGGTGCTCGCCCTGCGCCGGGCGCTCGCCACCGCCCAGGTCGACGTGGTGCACGCGCACGGCCTGCGCGCCGGGTTGGTCGCCGTCCTGGCCCGCCCGGCCGCCCCGCTGGTCGTCACCTGGCACAACGCGGTGCTCGCCGGCGGACTACGCGGCGGTGTGTCCCGACTCGTCGAGCGGGTGGTGGCCCGGGGCGTCCGGGTGGCCCTCGGCGCGTCCGCGGACCTCGTGGACCGGGCCGCCGCGCTGGGCGCCGCCGATGCCCGGCTCGCCCCGGTCGCCGCGCCGACGTTGCCCGCGCCGCGCCGACGCCCGGCCGCCGTCCGGGCCGAGTTCGGCGTCGGCCCGGACCAGCCGCTGATCCTCTCGGTGGGTCGGCTACACCCACAGAAGCGCTACGACGTGTTGATCGACGCGGCGGCCCGCTGGCGTACGCGGACTCCGCCGCCGGTGGTGGTGATCGCCGGCAGTGGCCCGGCCTACCTGCCGCTGGCCGCCCGGACCTCCGCCGCCCGCGCCCCGGTGACCCTGCTGGGGCACCGCACCGACGTGGCCGAGCTGCTCGCCGGCGCCGACCTCGCGGTGGTGACCAGCGACTGGGAGGCTCGGCAGCTCTTCGCTCAGGAGGCGCTGCGGGCCGGCGTACCGCTGGTGGCCACCGCGGTCGGCGGGCTGCCGGAGCTGGTCGGCGACGCCGCCGCGCTGGTCCCCGCCGGCGACGTGGACGCGGTCGACGCGGCGGTACGCGCGCTGCTCGACGACCCGGCGGCGCGTGCCGAGCTGGGCCGGCGCGGTGCCGAGCGGGCGGCGACCTGGCCCACCGAGGCGGACACGGTGGACGCGCTGTCCGCCCTGTACGCCGAGGTGGCCGCGGACCGGACCGGTCTGGCCGCCCCGGACCCCGACGCCCCGAGAACGGGACACCGGTGATGCTGCGCCGACTCGCCCCCGCCCTGCTGACCCTGCTCGTGGTGACGCTGGGCGTCACCGCGTTGGCCGCCCGGCCGCCCCGGGGCACCCCGCAGCGCACCGCCGACTTCGTGGTGCTCGCCGGGATCGCCGGGCTGCGTTGGGAGGACGTGGATCCGCAGAGCACCCCGACGCTGTGGCAGATGGCTCAGGAGGGGTCGATCGGCTCGCTGTCGGTGCGGTCCGCGCACCGGCCCACCTGCCCGGTGGACGGCTGGCTGACCCTGGGCTCGGGCAGCTTCGCCGCGTGGAACGGCAGCCGCTCGGCGGGCGGCTGCCCGGCGGCCGGTGTGGCCGTGGAGCAGCCGGACGGCATCGGCGCGAACCTGCCCGACCAGGAGGGTGTGGTCCAGCACAACCAGCAGCAGCTGCCCTGGGGCGCCATGCCCGGGTCGCTGTCGGAGTCGGTGCGCTGTTCGGTCGCGGTCGGCCCGGGCGCGGCGGTGGCCGCCGCCCGCCCGTTCGGCCGGGTCGACCGGTACGCCTCGGCGCTGCCCGCCGATCCACGCGTACTGCTCGGCTCCTGCGTGCTGAGCATCGTGGACCTGGGCACGGTCGACGGGACGGACCGGGCGGCACGCGCCGCGGCGGCACGCGCGGCCGACGCCCAACTGGCCCGGGTGTTGGCCGCCCGCCCACCTCGCTCGCTGGTGCTGGTCGCCGGGATCTCCGACACCGAACAGCCGTCCCGCCTGCATGTCGCCGTCGCCGACGGGCCGGGCTGGGAGCGGGGGTGGCTGACCTCGGCGAGCACCGGCCGGGATGGTTACCTGCAACTCGTCGACCTCGCGCCGACCGCGTTGGCGGCGCTGGGCCGGCCCATGCCGGAGCGGCTCTTCCTCGGCCGGCCGGCGGTCAGCACCGACGGCCGCCCGGCCGACCTGGTCGCGGCGATCAACCACCCGGCGGACGCCGACCGGGAAGCGGCCGCCCAGCGGACCGTGTCCGGCGGCTTCTTCACCGTGCTCGCCGGGGTGCAGGTGCTGCTGGCCCTCGCGATACTGCCGCTGCTGCGCCGGGCCCGCCCGCACGCCGGGCCGAGCGGACCGACGCCGGCGCCCGCGCGGGTCGTGGCGGCGATGGAACTGCTGCTGGTCGCGGCGGCGCTGACCGTGCCGGCCGCGCTGCTGGCCGACGCGGTGCCCTGGTGGCGCGGCGACCACCCCGGCTGGATCTTCGCCGGGGTGACGGCGCTGCTGGTGGCGGCCGGCACCGCGGCGGTCCGGTTCGTTCCGGGGTACGCCGGCACCCTCGGCCCGATCGGCGCGGTGGCTGGTCTCACCACGCTGGTCGTCGGGCTGGACGTGCTCACCGGGGCCCGTCTGCAGCTCAACGGTGTGGTCGGCTACTCCGCGTTGCAGGGCGGCCGGTACGCGGGCCTGAGCACCGTCGGGTTGGGCGTGTTCCTCGCCGGCGCGCTGCTGAGCGCGGGCTGGCTCGCCCAGCGGGTGCACCGCAACTGGCGACCGGCGGTGATGGTGGCCGTGGGCGGCCTCGCCGTGGTGGTGGTCGGCAGCCCGTACCTGGGCGCCGATCCGGTCGGCGCGATCGCGCTCACCGCCGGGCTGAGCGTGGCCGCCGCGATCAGCGCCGGCGGTTGGTTGACCATCAGCCGGCTGGCCTGGGCCACCATGGCCGCCCTGGCGGTCGGGATCGGTTTCGCCGTGGTGGACCTGCGCCGCCCGGCGGCGGAGCGGGGCAGCCTGGGCCGGTTCCTCTCCGCGCTGGGCGACGGCACCGCCGGGTTCACCGTGCACCGGTCCAGCACCGCCAACTTCGAGACGCTGGTCAACAGTCCACTGACCGTGTTGGCGCTGGCCGGTGGGCTGCTGGTGTGGTTCGCCCTGCTGCAGCCGTGGGGTGGGCTGATGCGGCTGTTCGGCATCTACCCGGCCGTCCGGGCCGCGCTGGGCGGCTCGGTGGTCGCCGCGGTGCTCGGTGGCGTCCTCGACGGCGCGGCGCTGGACGTCGCCGGCGCGGCCGCCGCGCTGGTGGTGCCGATGGCCGCGCTGGCCTCGCTGCGGGTGCTGGGGCACGCCGCGGACCGGACCCGCCCCGGCGTCGGCCGGGGACGCGACGAGGCGATCGACGGCGGCCCTGCGGCCGGCGGCGACGGGCCGGCGGGCGGGGGTGACGGCCCGACCGGCGGCGGTGGGCCGGCGGGCGGGGACGATGCACCCCCGCTCAGAGGGCCACCCCCCAACACGGAGGGCAA
>NZ_JBAKHW010000069.1:0-21508 GCF_036906815.1 Micromonospora sp. CPCC 205539
TCTGCTCCCGCTCCAGCGGGCTCAACCTCGACGCCACAACCACCCCAACGAAGATCATGGAAGGGTGTTGCAACCACCGGTTGAGCCCACCCACGTAACGGAAACTGTCCAAGATCCGCTCACCGGGAGTCAGCCCCCGACGAGCCGCCACTCTTCCTCGCCGATCAAGGAGTTGTGGTGGGCGACAAAACAACCGCTATACGCCAAGTCGGGCACCACAACTCCATGATCGACGAGGGCCGAGCTACCCCTCCCGCGATCTTGCAGTTGCTGCCTCGACGTAGGGGGCAATCCGCGCATTTCGGCGACTGAAACTGCAAGATCGGCGCGGCACGGCGTATCAGGACGCCGCACGCCGAGCACGGAGATCAGGTCGCGCGCGGGTCAGGGCGCGCCCGGGTCAGGGCGCGCCCGGGTCAGGGCGCGCCCGGGTCAGGGCGCGCCCGGGTCAGGGCGCGCCCGGGTCAGGGCGCGCCCGGGTCAGGGCGCGCCCGGGTCAGGGCGCGCCCGGGTCAGGGCGCGCCCGGGTCAGGGCGCGCGGGTCAGGGCACTACGCGGATCAGGGCGCGCACGGGGGTCAGGGCGCACGGGAATCAGGGCGCGGCGGGGTCGGTGGGCGGGTCGATGACCGGCCGGCGGGACGGCCCCCACGCGACGAAGCGGTCGAACAGCTCCCGAGGGCTCGGCCGGTCGGGCGGGTCGAGCTGGTACAGGTCGTGTGCCGCCTCGTGATAGAGCCCGGCCAGGTAGACGGTCAGAGCGACCGGGTCCGCGTCGAACTCAGCCTTGAGCAGCAGCCGGGCCTTGGCGCAAGGCCATGGCCGGCCGTCGGCCCGGCAACACCACGTCGGTCGCAGCGGGGTGTGCGGCGTCCGATCGCCACGGGGTCGGGGTCGTGCGGGGTACGCCCCGAGCTGCGGCTGCGGTGGTGCGGTCATCGACGTCCACACGCGCCCCGGACGGCCGGGGTCTGGTGAGCAGCCGGTGGACGACTTCGGCGCGGACCTCGGGGGCGCGGACGGTCGGGACCGGCCGGCACAACTGGAGCTGGGCATGGGGGGGTACCTCCTCGGCTGGGGCAACGGGAGGTTCGTCATCGGGTGACGGTGCACGGGTGAGCAACCCGGCAACCCTGCAGCCCGGCAAGCCAGCAACCCGACAAGCTGGCAGCCCGGCAGCCCGCAGCCCGACAACCCGACAGCCCGGCAACCCGACAGCCCGGCAACCCGACAGCCCGGCAGCCCGACAAGCTGGCAGCCCTCCAGGGTCAGCTTGTCGGCGTCGTCATTGACGGTGATGGTGACGTGGCTACTCTGCTTCACGACGGCAGACAGACGTTCTTGGAGGTCCCTGGTGCCGCAGCACGGTCCGTCGACGGACGACCCGGACGACCCGGACGAGACCCCCGGCCCGTCGGCTGGCGCCCCGCCGGCCGGGCCGCAGCCAGCCCAGCCGCAGTCGACCGGGTCACCGCCGACCGGGTCACCGCCGACCGGGTCACCGTCGACCCGGACGTCACCGGTTCCCGCCCCGGAAGTCAACGCCGCAGAGCCAGTCAACGCCGCAGAGCCAGTCAACGCCGCAGAGCCGCCAGCCGCCCCGTCCGGGCGCTTCGGTACGCCGGGACGTCCGCTGCGCCGCGGCAGCTTCCTGGTCGGCTTCACCGGGGCGCTCGGCGTGCTGCTGGCGTACACCCTCTATCTGGGGATCCGGAACGCCGGCGGCATCCTGGTGTTGGTGTTGATCGCGCTCTTCCTGGCGATCGGCCTCAACCCGGCGGTGGTGCGGCTCCGCCGCTGGGGCGTACCGCACGGCCTGGCGGTGGCGGTGGTGGCGCTGGCCGTGGTGCTGCTGCTCTGCGGCGGCGTGGTCGCGCTGGTCCCGCCGATCGTGACCCAGTCCGGGCAGTTCATCGAACAGTTGCCCAGTTACGTCGAGGAGTTGCGCCGCAATCCGACGGTCAATGACCTGGTGGAGCGGTACGACCTGGTGGAGCGGGTGCAGGGCGCGGCCAACGCGGAGACCGTGGGTCGGGCGCTCGGCGGGGTGCTCGGCGGCGCTCAACTGATCTTCGGCACGGTGTTCCGGGCGTTGACCGTGCTGGTGTTGACCATCTACTTCCTGGCCTACTTCAACCGGCTGCGCTCGCTGGGGTACGCGCTGGTGCCCCGGTCCCGTCGGGAGCGGGTGCAGCTCATCGGTGACGAGATCCTGGCGAAGGTCGGCGCCTACATGGTTGGTGCGCTGAGCATCGCGGTGCTGGCCGGGGCGACCACCTTCGTCTTCGCGCTGATCGTCGGGCTGCCGTACCCGTTCGCGCTGGCCGTGGTGGTCGCGGTGACCGACCTGATCCCGCAGATCGGCGCCACGCTGGGCGCGGTGATCGTGAGCCTGGTCGGCTTCGCCACCGACCTGCCGACGGGCATCGCCTGCGCGGTCTTCTTCCTCGTCTACCAGCAGGTGGAGAACTACCTGATCTACCCGAAGGTGATGCGGCGGTCGGTGGAGGTCAACGAGGTGGCCGCCCTACTGGCGGCGTTGCTCGGGGTGTCCCTGCTGGGTGTGGTGGGCGCGCTGATCGCCATCCCCACGGTGGCCGCGCTGCAACTGATCCTGCGCGAGGTGGCACTCCCCCGGCAGGAGACCCGCTGAGGGCGGGTCAGTCGGCGAGTGGGCCGGGGACGGGCGTGTCGGCGAACGAGGCCACCGTCCGGTCGGCGTACGCGCTGACGTCGCCGGTCTCCATCGGGCCGTCCCAGGTCCTCGGGAGCGGCACCTCGACGGCCGGGTTCACCCGGCGGACGATCTCGTCGAGCACCGTCTCCGCGTCACCGACCCAGAGGTGCTTGGCGCCCGGCACATCGACCACCTCGGCCTGCGGCACGGCGGCGAACCGTTCCCGGGCCTCGGCCGGCCGCAGGTAGTCGTCGAACTCCGGCACCAGGGCCGTCAGCGGCCGACCCGACCCGGCCCAGGTGGCCAGGTCTTCGGGGGCCGAGAAGCGCAGTGGCGGGGAGAGCAGGATCGCCCCGGCGACCGCCGGGTCGCAGCCGTACTTCAACGCCAGGTCGGTGCCGAACGACCAGCCGACCAGCCAGATGTTCGGCAGCTCGGCGAACTCCGCGTACTCGATGGCGGCGGCCACGTCGTAGCGCTCGCCGACGGCGGTGTCGAAGGCCCCTTCGCTGGTGCCGCGCAGGCTGCTGGTCCCCCGGGTGTTGAACCGGAGCACGGCCAGGTCGGCCAGCGCGGGCAGCCGCCAGGCGGCCTTGCGGAACACGTGGCTGTCCATCATTCCGCCGTGGGTGGGCAGCGGGTGCAGGCAGACCAGCGTGGCGACCGGCGGCCGGTCGGCCGGCAGGGCCAGCTCACCGACCAGCCGTAGACCGTCGGCGGTGTGCAGCTCGATGTCCTCCCGGCGGCCGGGCAGGATCGACGACGCGCGGATCGATGTGCTCACCGCTCAAGTCTGTCGCGAAGTCGCCGTCGCCGCCCGCCCGGGCGCGAACAGGGTGATCCAGATCGCTCAGCCGTAGCGCGGGGCGCCCCGGCCGCGCTGCACCGCCGGCCCGCGCCGGTCCCGGGCCCGCCAACAGCCGCTGTGCCAGTGTCGCCGGTCGGTCAGGTCACCCAGGCCGTCGGCGGGCCAGGCCACCAGGTGGGCCACCCCGGGTCGGATCTCCTGGTCACAGCCGGGGCAACGGTACGTCTTGACCGACGCGCCCGCGCCGATCCCGCGTACCTGCCAGGCGCCGTCGGTCCACTGCTGCACCGAGGCGACCCCCTGCCGGACCCGGTCGTCGTCCAGGTTGGCGTTCTCGTCCCGGCGGGGGCGGTTGCGACGAGGGCTCACAATCACCAAGCGTACGTTCCGTCGGCCGGACCAGCCCCGGGGGCGGTCCGGCCGACGGCTGAGTTCATTCCCAGCTCTGCAGCCGCGTCGGGTCCTCGATGACCCGCGCTCCCGCCAGCACGATCGTCGCGTCCGCCTCGGTGAAGCTGGTTGGCCGGTTGTCGTCCTCCCACGGCCAGCCGAAGTCGGCGAGCACCTGCGTCCTGGGGATACCGACCAGTTCCAGCGTCGTCCCGTTCGGTGAGAGGTCAGCGGGCCGACCGGCGATGGTCCGGTTCCCCTGGGTACGGGTGCCGGCCTGGCTCGCGTACCGGTAGCGAACCCACATGTACTGGGTCTCCGCCCGCCGCACGGTGAACTCCGCGGTGATCAGCCTCGGGTACGAGTTGACGTCGACCGAGCAGGCACTGAGGGTCGCGCCCTCGGGCAGGGCGTCGAGCCGTAGTGGCGCGGCGCATCGGCGGACCTCGTCCCAGCGCAGCGCCTCGACCGCCCGCTCCAGGCCCGCCCGGTCCCCACGCAGCATGACGGCTCGGGCGTACAGGCCCGGCGCGGGACGCCACGACTTGACCAGCCCACCGGCGACGCCGGTCGTCGGCTGGAGCGTGCCGTCGAAGGTCGGCGGCCCCGGTTTGGCCACCTCGACAGAGACGCCGTCGAGGGTGAGGCCGATGGAGAACTCCGGTGTATTTCTCACCTCGACATGAACCGGTTGTCCACCCGCCACGCTGAGCCGTACCGCCTCGGACCGGTCCCCGGCGACCGCCCAGCTCAGATAGCGGGCCTTGGCGGGGTCGAGGCCGAAGTGCAGTAGTTGCGGGTCGGTGCCGACCAGAGCCGGGTCGGCGGCGGCCCCGGGCGCCCCGTCAACGCGGGCCGGCACCGGTGTGGCCTCGGTCGGCGTGGTGGCGGTCCAGGGCAGGCGGCCGGTCAGTCCGTCGAGGTCCGTCCCGGCAACCGCGACGAAGCCAAGGACGCCGACCAGAGCCAGCGCGGTGCCCGTGGCAACCCGGCGGTGCAGTTGCCGGCTGCGGCCCAGTGCCCGGGAACCCCGCAGCAGCCGGCCCGTGTCCACGTCACCCTCGGCACGCTCCCGCAGGGTCTGGATGATCCGCTGGTCGAGGTCGGTCACGGTCGGCTCCCGTTGGTCGTCGGGACGCCGTAGCGCTCCCGGAGGTTCGCGAACGCCCGCATCGCGTGGGTGCGGACGGTGACCGGCGAGCAGTCCAGGATCTGGGCGATGGTCGCGTCGTCGAGGTCCTCGTAGTAGCGCAGCACCAGCACCGCCCGCTGACGGTCGGGCAGGCTGCGGATCAACCGCCACATCTCGTCCCGGTCGGCGACCTCGCCGCCGAGGTCGCCGCGTTGCGGCCGGTCGGCGAAGGCGTCGGTGGCCAGTTCACGGCTCGACCGGCGTCGCCACCAGGAGTTGTTGGCGTTGATCAGCATCCGGCGGACGTAGACGTCCGGCCGGTCGGCCCGGGAGATCCTGCGCCAGTGCACGTACGCGCGCGCCAGCACGTCCTGGGCGAGGTCCTCGGCCCGGTGCTCGTCACCGGTGAGCAGGCGGGCCAGCCGGACGAGTGCCGGCCCGCGACTGCTGACGTACTCCTCGAAGGTCACACCTTGCAGACGCCGCGGCGCCCCTCCGGCGTTGACCCGGTCAGCGGTGCGAGTGGTCGCGGAAGCCCCGGCGGGTCTTGCGGCCCAGGTAGCCGGCGGTCACCAGGTGCTCCAGCAGCGGCGCGGGCGCGAAGCCCGGCTCGCGCAGCTCCAGGTACAGCTCCCGCTGGATGGCCAGCGAGACGTCCAGCCCGACCACGTCGAGCAGCTCGAACGGACCCATCGGGTAGCCGCAGCCCAGCTTCATCGCGTGGTCGATGTCGTCGGCCGTGGAGTAGCTGGCCTCCAGCATCCGCACGGCGTCGTTGAGATACGGGAAGAGCAGCGCGTTGACGATGAACCCGGACCGGTCACCACAGACCACGGCGGTCTTGCCCAGCGCGGCGCAGACCGCGCGGGCGGTCGCGGTGGCCTCCGCCGAGGTGCGGATGGTGCGGACGACCTCGACCAGCGGCATGACCGGCGCCGGGTTGAAGAAGTGCAGCCCTACCACGTCGGCCGGCCGGTGGGTGGCCATCGCCACGTCGATCACCGGCAGCGAGGAGGTGGTGGTGGCGAGCACGACGCCCGGCTTGCAGATCTCGTCGAGGCTGGCGAAGAGCGCCTTCTTCACGCTCAACTCCTCGACCACCGCCTCGACCACGAGGTCGACGTCGGCGAGGTGGTCGAGCGTGGCCGACCAGCTGATCCGGCCCAACGCGGCGTCCCGGTCGGCCTCGGCGAGCTTGCCACGCACCACGCCCTTGTTGAGCGAGGTCTTGACCGCCTCACAGACCGTCGCGGACTTCTCCATGCCCCGGGTCACCGAGACGACCTCGTAGCCGGCCTTCGCGAAGACCTCGATGATCCCGGTGGCCATCGTCCCGGAACCGACCACGCCGACCTTCGTGATGGCGCGCGCGCCGTCGGCGAGCGCGGTCTGCGCGGCCAGCGGCGTCGCCTCGTCCGGTACGACCACCGGTGAGCCGGGCCGCTCGTAGGTGTAGAAGCCCCGGCCGGACTTCCGGCCGAGCAGCCCCGCGGTCACCATCTGCTTGAGCAGCGGCACCGGGGCGTGCCGGCGGTCCCGCCCGCCGCGCCGGTACATGGTGTCCAGGATCTCGTACGCGGTGTCGAGGCCGATCAGGTCCATCAGCGCCAGCGGGCCCATCGGCAGGCCGCAGCCGAGCTTCATGGCGGCGTCGATGTCCTCCCGGGTCGCGTAGTGCGACTCGAACATGCCGACCGCGTGGTTGAGGTAGCCGAAGAGCAGCGCGTTGGCGATGAAGCCGGCCCGGTCGTTGATGGTGACGTCGACCTTGCCGAGCCGGGCGCAGAGCGCCTCCACGTCGGCGACCACCTCGGGTGCGGTGACCACGGTGCGGACCACCTCGACCAGCTTCATCACCGGCGCGGGGTTGAAGAAGTGGATGCCGATCACCTGGTTGGGCCGGGTGGTGGCCACTGAGATCTCGGTGACGCTCAACGACGAGGTGTTGGTGGCCAGGATGGTCTCCGGCCGGCACACCCGGTCCAGCTCCGCGAAGATCCGCTGCTTGAGGTCGAGGTGCTCGGGCACCGCCTCGATCACCAGGTCGACGGAGTGCAGCGCGTCCAGCCCGACCTCGAAGTGCACCCGCTCGTGCAGTGCGTCCCGGTCGGCCGGGACGAGCTTGCCCTTGGCCACGGCGCGGTCGGTGGAGCCGGTCAGGGTGGCCCGGCCGCGTTCCAGCGCCGGCTCGGAGATCTCGACCGCCACCACGTCGATGCCGTTGCGGGCGAAGACCTCGACGATGCCGGCACCCATGGTGCCCAGCCCCACCACACCCACGGTGCTGAACTCGCGCGCCACGACCGGCCTCCCCAGACACTCCGCACGGCCGCTGAACGGCCGGTAAGTTATGCGCGCGAGTCTGCCACGTGACGCTCGGTTGTCGAGACGCCGTGGCATATTTCACCCACGGCGCCGTCGGGTGGAGGGCCCGCGGTCAGCTCGCGGTCAGCGCCAGCAGCTCCGCGACGAACTCCGCCGGACGCTCCAGGTGTGGGCTGTGCCCGCAGCCGGGCAACACCACCTCGTGGTACGCGCCGCCGGCCGCCGCGTACCGCTCCAGGACCGCCCGGGTCTGGCCGACCATCGGCTGCGCCGGGCAGTCCGCCTCGCCCGGCCAGCCCGGCACCACGCCCAGCGACCCCAGGTACGCCAGGTCGAACAGCGAGGTGTCCGAGACGATCACGTCGGCGTCCCCGCGTACCCAGGTGACCGGTGGTTTGCCGGCGACGGCAACCAGCTCGTCGGCGAGCCGGAACCAGGTCGGCGCGAGCGCGTTGAGCACGCCGCGCTCCCCCGGGGCGGTGCCCGGCCAGTTCGCCGAGGGGGTTGCCGTGCCGGGGTAGTTGTCGTCCCCGGTGGCGGTGGAGAGCAAGCTGTCCAGCAGCAGCTCCTCGTCGGTGCCGAGCGAGGCCGGATCGGCCACATAGGTGGCCCGCAGCACGGCGCGCGGGCTGGCCGGCTCGTCCGTGCTCCGGTCACCGGCGGCCAGCCGGGCGACGAAGTCCGGGTTCGCCGTGCCGGCGCCGGTGCCGGCGAAGTCGGGGGTGGTCGGCGTGCCGGTCAGGTCGCGGGTGCCACCGAAGCCGTACGGGGAGACCGGGGCGGCCAGCAGCAGCGCGCCCACCCGGTGCGGGTGGTCGATCAGCAGTCGCATCGCCACGCCCCCGCCGAGGGAGTGCCCGACCACGACGGGCCGCGCGTCGGTGGCCGCAAAGAGCGTCGGGTCGTCCAGCAGGGCGGCGACGTCGTCGGCGAAGTCCCGCAGGCCCCGCGTGGCGTCCACCGGGGCGGTCTCGGTGTCGCCGTAGCCGCGCAGGTCGGGGGCGACCACCCGCAGCGTCGGCGGCAGCCGACGGACCAGCGGCTCCCAGAACAGCGCCGACGAGCAGTTCCCGTGGATGAGCAGCACCGGCGGGCCGTCCGGCGGCCCGGCCACCCGGACCGCCTGGGTGATGCCGTTCGCCGTCACGGTCCGCTGCTCGGTCTCCATCCGCGGGATGGTGCCACGCCCGCGGGCGGCGGTCCAGGTGTCTGGCGCCCACCCGGCGGCGGCACCCGGTGTGGCCCATCGCCGTGCGAGCCGGTCAGGGGCGCCCGTTGATCGTGGCGCGGGCGCTCGGGCCGATCGGGTTGGTGGCGAACATGTCCCGGGGTACGAGTTGGAAGCCCTGCCAGTGCACCGGCATCGGGCTCTGGTCCTCGTCCCGGGGGACGTGGTGGTAGCCGACCCGGACCCAGAGCACCGGATCGGTCAACGCCTCACCGTTGGTGTAGTCGAGGATTGTCCGGGCCTGGCACTCCGGGTCGGTGTTGAAGGTGGCGAACTTCTCGCACTCGCGGTACTGGGTGAACGTGACGTCGGGGATCGTCTCCGGGTGGGCCTCGTAGCTGTCCCCACCGGTCAGGGCCAGCTCGTACGAGCGTGGGTGCCCGTCGGCGTTGAGGCTGGTCGGGCTGGCCACCCGCCACCACCGCCGGTTGGCCACGGTGGCGGTCGCCTCGGTGGCGACCGGCGTCCGGGTGGTGGCCAGGATCGCCGAGCGCCGGCCCCGGTCACCGGTCGGCGCGGTGTCGTACTGCTCCACCCCTTCGCCGCCCTGCCCGTCCAGGTCGAAGTCGACCCGCCAGAACGCGCTGTGGTGGTGGCTGGACGCGTGGTCGCTCTCCCCCACGCCGACCGGCCACCCGTCCGTCGGCCCGGAGAAGTCGTACGGGGACAGGTCGCCGGTCGCGCCCAGACCCACCGAGATCACCCCGTCGTCGCTGAGGCGGTACTCGTTGACGTACTCGTACCAGCCCACCTTGGAGTACGTACGCAGCACCAGGTCGTCGCCCTGCTCCGAGAAGGTCTCGGCGGTCGCCTCGTCGTTGAGTCGGAACGCCGGACCGCTGCGTTCCTCGCTCACACAGAGCACCCGGTTGCCGGCCGGTCCGGCACCGGTTGCCGCCGGTCGCCGGGAACCGCCCCGGCAGTCTTCGCCGGTCAGTGTCTGCATCCGGTCGCCGCCGAAGCCGTAGGAGGTGATGTCGTTCCACTCGTTGGTGCCCGAGTCGTAGGGGACGTTGAGCTGGGCCATGGTGATCGAGCCGAGCACCCGGACGGGGGCGGTGGCGCCTCGCGCGCGGACGGCCACCTGCTCCAGCACCAGCCCGGTCTTCGCGTCGACGTGCCAGCAGAGCTGCCAGCGCGTGCCGTTCGGCAGGGTCTCCCGGACCAGCCCGGACGTGCCGCAGTCCGGTGCCGGGTCGGCGGCCCGGCCGTTTGTCGACGAGCCGAACAGCAGGGTCCCCGCGCTGGCCAGCAACAGAGCGGCCGTCGCGGCGGCCGGAACGGATCGGGGTGGGAGCAACGCTGCCTGCCTCAGCTCAGCCGGACGACCGTGCGCCCGGAAAGGTCGACGACGAGATCGGTGACGTCCACGAAGGGGCCGTCGGGGAGCTGCGTGATGAGCTGGACGCAGCGGTGCCGTCCACAGTTCGCGGCCGGCCCGCCCGCGGCCGGGGCCAGGTAGGTCTGCGCGGTCGCCACGAGCTGGGCCGGTTCGGTGAGTGGCCGGCCGGCCAGCTCCCGGTAGCGGGTGCGCAGCCGGTCCCCGAGTGGGTCGGCCAGCAACAGGTCGAGGGCCACCCGGACTTCCCGGGGCACCGCTGGGGGTTGCATCTCGGCAGCGGCGTAGCTGCCCTCCAGCCGACCAGCGGTCAGGTCGACCACCTGCTTGACCAGCCGGTCGGCGCGGTAGTCGTAGGTGAACAGCGCCGCCCGGCGGTGCCCGTCCGGCCGCCGGGCGACCAGCTCCACCGAGAGCTGCTCGCCACCCACGCCGCCGGCGACGTCCTCGGCGCCGGCGAGCGGGCCGCCGTTGCCGCCGAGGGATCGGGCCCGGTCCAGCTCGGTCGGGGTGAGCGGGTCCCGGCCGGTGCCGCTGGCCGGCGGCGGGCCGTACGACGGGTCGGACACCTGCCCGGGGCCGACCGGGTCGACGGCGCCGGCCGGGTTGGTCGCCCCGGCGGGCGAAGGCCGGGAGGACGCGCCGGCGCCCCAGGGCGCGGGCGCGAGCGCGACCAGCGCCGCGGCGGTGGCCAGGCCGGCACCCCAGCGCAGTCGGTACGCCCGCGAGGTCCACGGACTGCCCGCTGCCGGATCGGGGGTGGTGCGGGGCTCCGGGTTTCCCCGAAGCCCCGCACCGGCCGGTTCGCGGGACGTCACCGGCCTCGACGCTTGATCAGCACGAAGATGCCGGCCAGCACGAACGCGACGAGAAACAGCCCGATCGCCCAGGCCGGCCACTCGGTGCCGCCACCGCCTCCGGTTACCGCCAACCACGGCATGGCTCCTCCTTCAGGGTTTGGATCGCTGGTCAGAACTGATACTGGAGACCGGCCGAGCAGGATGCGCCGCTGGGGCTGCCGAAGCCGGCCGAGTAGTCGTCCTCGCCGGTCGAGAACGACTCGCTGACTCCGACACTGAACGACCCGAGGTTGCACTCGGCGGTCGCACTGGCACCCTCATCGACCGTTCCGGTGCTCTCCGAGTACCCAAAGGAGCCGCCCTGACCCGCGCCGAGCCCGACGACCGCCCCCGAGTCGCCCTCGTCGTCCCAGGACCAGCCAGCGCTGACGCAGACGTAGTAGCAGAGCTCGCCGCCGATCGTCTGGGTGGCGAGACCGGCGGGGTCCACGTTGGTCACCGGGTTCGCACCGGCGTACGCGTACCGGTTGCCGTTCGCCGGGTCACCGATGAGGTTGAGCCGGTCCTGCTGGGTGAACCGGCCGGTCGCCGGGTCGTACCAGCGCTTGCCCATCTTGGTGAGGTCGTCGTGCCGGAGACCGCCGGCGAAGCCCAGCGCGTTCTCCTCCACCTCGTCGGTGCCGCCACTGCTCTTCACCACGTTGCCGTACGGGTCGTACGTGTAGCTGGCGGCCACCGCCCCGTCGTGCTTGATCAGGCCGACCACCGAACCGAGGCCGTCGAGGACGTAGAACCAGTGGTGGAAGACACCGTTGGTCTTGGCGCGGAAGCCCAACGGGGTTCCCGAGCCGTCCCGCTCGACGTAGTGCCGGCTGTAGGAGCTGGGCACCGTGTAGCTCTGCACCGCTGGCTGCCCGGTGCCGTCGGCCAGGCCGTAGAAGTACCGGTGGTCGAAGTCCACGGTGTCCTTCCAGCCCAGCTCGACCTGGTCGCTACCGCTGTACTCCCACGTGATCGCCCCGCCCTTGGCGTCCTTGCCGCTGATCAGCTGCTCGGCGGCGTTGTATCCGAAGGAGCGCGTGGCCGAGCCGGTCTTCTGGTTGCCCGCGCCGTCGTAGCTGTAGCCGGAGCTGGTGATCTGGTTGGCGGCGTTGAAGGTGAGCGATTGGGTGGTCGCCCCGTCCACCTTGACGGTGCCTCGGTTGCCGTTGCTGTCGTAGGTGTACTCGTAGGTCTTGCCGTCGATGTTCGTCGCCTTGGTCAGCCGGTTGCCCTGGTCGTAGGTGTAGATGCTGACCGCGCCGGAGCGGTGGTGGTCGGTCTGCCACTGGCGCAGACCGGTGTCGTCCGTCGTGGTGGTCGAACAGGCGGCGGTGCCGACCCGCTTGGCGTAGCAGTAGGAGGCGTCGTAGACGACGTACGACTGGTCGACGCCGGAGACCTTCTGCCACCGCTTGCTGGTGGTCCGGGTGAGCCGGCCCGAACTGTCGTAGGTGTTGTGCGTCTCGGCGATGTTCGGCGGCGTCGGGGTGCCGGTGTTGACCGCGAGCCGGGTGTCGGTGCGGCGGCCGTTGTCGTCGTAGGAGAACGTGTACGTGGCCTTGTCGGCGACGAGCTTGGTGAGCAGGTTGCGGCTGTCGTACGTGTAGAAGCTGCTGCCCCGCTGGTCCTGGAGCTCGATGAGGTTGCCCACCGGGTCGTAGATGTACCACTGGGTGGCGTACCGCTCGATCAGCCGGTTCAGTCGGTCGAACGAGTAGTTCTGGTAGCCGCTGCCGTCCTCGCGGGCGTAGAGGTTGCCGGCGCCGTCGTACGTGAACTCGACCGCCACGGTCTTGTCCGAGTAGGTGATCTTGGTGACGCGGTCGTCGTCGTCGTAGTCGAAGTGGGTGCTGCGCCCCGCGCCATCCGTGATCGTGTGCAGCCGGCCGTACTCGTCGTAGGTCAGGTCGCGCTTGCCCAGCGTGGTGCCGGTCGGCGGGGTGACCGAGGTCAACTGCTTGTCGGAGTCGTACTGGTAGGTGCTCCGGTTGGTGCCGTTGTTCGGATCGGTGGTGGACTTCACCGTGCCGTCGGTGTTGTAGTCGACCTTCGCCTCGGCGGCGAGCGCGTTCTTGGTGGAGAGCCTGTTGCCGGCCCCGTTGTAGCTGAACGTGCTGCTGTTGCTCTGGCCGTCGGTCCCGCCGGACGCCTGGTAGTTGCCGAACGGGTTGCTCGGCGTGGCGACGTTGCCGTAGGTGACGCCGATGTCCGCCCCGGAGGCCGTGGCGGCGGCGGTCAGCGACTGACCGCCGTTGGCACCGTAGGTGTTGGTGCTGATGGCACCCAGCGCGTCGGTCGAGCTGGCCACGTCGTGGTACGGGGTGTACGAGGTGTCCCGGGTCTTGCCCGCCGGGTCGACGGTACGGGTGACCCGCTTGTCGCCGTTGATGGTGAACGTGGTGTGCGGAACGTCGGCGACCGCGCGCGACAGGTCCGTGTTGGCGTCCGCCACCAGCGTCTGGGTGGTCGACGGGTACGACCAACGGGTGGTGGCGCCCACCCCCGGGTCCTTCTTCTCGTCGATGACCCGCGTCAGCGAGGTCACCCGGTGCTGGCTGTCGTAGGTGACCGTGGTGACCGCGCCCGGGTCGGAGCCGTCGATGCCACTGGTGATCTTCGTGATCCGGTGCGACGAGTCGTAGCCGAAGCGGATGTCGCGCAACGTCGGGTAGCAGATCTCGGTGAGGTTGCCGTTGCCGTCGTAGGTGTACTCGACCCGCCGGGTCAGCCCACCGGAGGTCTGCTGGATCTTGCTCAGGTAGCCGTTCGTGCCGTAGCTGACGGTGACCTTACGGGCGGCGGCGGTGCCCCGGTCCGACGTCACCGTGGTCAACCGGTTCGACGCGTCGTACGCGAAGTCGGTGACGTTGCTGTTGCGGTCCTCGCTGCGGTCGAGCAGGCCGCCCGAGGTGAAGAAGTACTTCAGCCCGGACTCGTGGTCGCTCAGCTTCCAGCCGGAGCCGTCGCCGACCAGCGTGGCCTTGAACTCCTTGGGAGTGGTCCAGCCGCTGCCCGCGGGGGTGAACCGGCCGACGACCCCGTCCGGGGCGAGGTAGGTCAGCGAGTTGTCGTCGGCCTTGATCAGCTTGACGTCCACCCCGGTGCGGGTCCGCCAGCCGTAGCCGAGGGAACCCGTGGGCGCGCCGCTGCCGGTGAAGAGGCTGTTGTACGCCGACCCGAGCAGGAAGTTGCCGGAGAGGCCCGGCAGAGTCAGGTCGGTCGAACGGATCAGCAGGTTGCCGGAGCCCGTGTTGACGCCGATCTTCATCCGGTCGGTGAGGCCGAACGACGTGAACGCGGCGCTGTGCACCGGCCCGGTGCCGACCGGAACGGAGATCGGCCCGGCGAGCCGGGTCACCGGCGCGTCGGAGGTGCTGAGCACCACCCGCTTCGCGGAGCGCGGTGAGGCCGGCTGCGCGGGCGCGGAGCGAGTCTGGGCCCGCTCGGTCGGTTGCCCCTCAGGGGCAGCCGCCGCGGACACCGCGGGTGCGGTGGCCGAGACGACAACGACGGCGCAGATTGTCGCCGTAAAACGGGCAGGAGACACCAATGCCACGAAAAACCTCCCCAGGTCTGGTGGCGAAACGGGGAGAGCGTGGCATGACCATCAGTTGCCAGAGGTGAACTGTTAGCTACATTTGAATATTTAGAATAATCAGGCGGAGCGGGGCACACGAGATGATCAGTGTGCGGTATGGCACCGCGATCACCCAGGTCAGCGGCGTGCGGTCGGTGGCATGGCCAGCGGCAGGGGCAGGGTCGGCCGGATGTCGCGCCGGGATGGACCGAAGCTGAGCCCGACCGGATCGGTGTGGGCCACGCCGGGATCGAACAGGCGCAGCTCGGTGCGGCCGAGCCGGATCACGTCGCCATCGGAGAGCAGCTCCGCCTCGGTGATCCGACGGTCATTGAGCCACGTGCCGTTGGTCGAGCCGAGATCACGCAGCGACGCCCCGTCCGGGGACAGCCACACCTCCGCGTGCTGCCGACTCAGATGCGGATCGTTGATGACCACATGGCCGGTCGGCGCTCGGCCGATCACCTGAGGCTGCGCCCGTAGTCGAAAGCTCGCCCCGCGCATCGGCCCCGCGGCGACCGTCAACAGCGGCATCAGTTCCGGATGTTCCTCCATGGACAGTCAGCCCTCCCCTCACACCGTCACTCCGCGCGTCAGCTTGCCAGCAGACGGTAATCGTCAGTACCGACCAGCCGGCCAGCTCCACGTCACCTCCCGGCCATGTTCTGTTCGACGGTTCGGGCGATCGAGGCTCGGTCCGGGCTCCTGACCTGCCCTGATCAACGAATGGCCGGGCGGGTCAGATTTCGGTCTCACCGGTCAAATTGCGGCCTACCGGCGAGTAATCCTCAGGTCTAGACTTCCGCCATGACGGCTGTACATGTCCCGGGCACCCCGCTCATCGAGGCGGGCCAACTGGTCTCCACCAGCCCGGCCACCGGTGTCGAGGCTGGTCGCCTCCCGGTCGCCACCGAAGCCGACGTCCGGCAGGCCGTGGAGCGCGCCCGCGCCGCCGGCGAATGGTGGGCCGGGTTGGGCTTCACCGGCCGCCGTGAGCGGCTGCTGCGCTGGCGCGCCCTGCTCGCCAAGCGGATCGAGCAGCTCGCCGAGCTGGTGCACGTCGAGGGCGGCAAGCCCGTCGCCGACGCCATCGTCGAAGTCGTCACCGCGATCGAGCACATCGACTGGGCGGCCCGCAACGCCGCCCGGGTGCTCGGCCCGCGCCGGGTGCGTTCCCGGCTCATCCTCGCCGAGTTCTCCGCGCACCTCGAATACCAGCCGCACGGCGTGGTCGGCGTGATCGGGCCGTGGAACTATCCGGTCTTCACCCCGATCGGCTCGGCCGCGTACGCGCTGGCCGCGGGCAACGCCGTGGTGCTCAAGCCGAGCGAATACACGCCTGTCGTCGGCCAGTGGCTGGTGGACAGCTTCGCCGAGGTGGTGCCCGAGCAGCCCGTGTTCACCGCCGTGCACGGGTTGGGCGACGTGGGTGCGGCACTGTGCCGGTCCGGCGTGCAGAAGCTCGCCTTCACCGGCTCCACGGCGACCGCCCGGAAGGTGATGGCCGCCTGCGCCGAGACCCTGACCCCGGTGCTCATCGAGGGCGGCGGTAAGGACGCCATGATCGTCGACAGCGACGCCGACCTGGACGCCGCCGCCGAGGCGTGCGTGTGGGGCGGCATGACCAACGCCGGCCAGACCTGCATCGGCATCGAGCGGGTGTACGCCGTCGATCCGGTCTTCGACGCCTTCGTCGACAAGGTGGTGGCCCGGGCGGGCCGGCTGACCGTCGGGCCGGAGGGCGCCGACATCGGCCCGATCACCATGCCCGGTCAGCTCGACGTGATCCGTCGGCACATCGACGCCGCCGTCAGCTCCGGCGGGCGCGCGGTGCTCGGCGGCCCGGAGGCCGTGCAACCCCCGTACGTGCACCCGACGATCCTGGTCGACGTTCCGGAGGAGTCGGCCGCCGTCCGCGAGGAGACCTTCGGGCCGACGCTGACCATCAGCCGGGTCCGCGACGCCGACGAGGCCGTGGCCAAGGCCAACGCGCTGCCGTACGGCCTGGGTGGTTCGGTCTTCGGCCGGCGGCGTGCGGTGACCATCGCCCGGCGGCTGCGCACCGGAATGGCGTCGGTCAACTCCACGCTGACCTTCGCCGGCATGTCCACGCTGCCGTTCGGCGGCGTGGGCGACTCCGGCTTCGGGCGGATCCACGGCGAGGACGGGCTGCGCGAATTCGGCCGGGCCAAGGCGATCACGCGTCGACGGGCCCGATCGCTGCTGCCGTCGATGACCTTCGAACGCACCCCGGCCGACGTGGCCCGACTCGTCAAGGCCATCAAGATGATGTACGGGAGGTAGTTGTCGGATAACCGATCTCCGGCGGGGATCAGCGTATCCACATGTTTGTTTAGCGTACCCACGGCGGTACATTACGTTAAATGGGCCCCAATCGATTGCGCTACCGCCTTGTCGACAGCGACCAGTCGTGGGCCGCTCGGCGGCGCCGTCGTCGCTCGGACTGGCTGGCGCGCACGTTTCCCGAGATCGGGGACATGCACGTCGTCGACCTCGGCGGCCGGCTCGGCACCTGGCACCGCGCCACCGTCCGACCGGCCCGGGTGACCGTGGTCAACCTGGAGCAGCCGCCCGCCGCCGTCCCCGAGTGGGCCCGGGTCGAACGGGCCGACGCCTGCGACCTGCCGGCGCACCTCGTCAAGGGCGACTACGATCTGGTCTTTTCCAACTCGGTGCTAGAGCACGTGGGCGGGCACGAACGCCGGCTGCGACTCGCCGACGCCGTGCACTCGCTTGCCGACCGGCACTGGGTGCAGACGCCCTACCGCTACTTCCCCATCGAGCCGCACTGGATCGCGCCCGGAATGCAGTTCCTGCCCGTCCGGCTGCGCACCGCGCTCGCCCGGCGCTGGCCACTCGGCCACAAGCCGACCCGCAGCCACGACGCCGCCATCCATCAGGTGCTCTGGACCGAATTGCTGGACCGCTCACAGATGCGCTACTACTTCCCCGACTCGCGAATGCTGATCGAGCGGGTGCTCGGCCTGCCGAAGTCGCTGATCGCGGTGCGGACCGAGGTGTGAGCAGATCAGAAGAGGGTCAGCTCGTCCTTCTCGATGCCGCGCAGCTTGTCGTAGTTGACGACCACGCAGCGAATGCCGCGGTCGGCGGCGAGCACCCGGGCCTGCGGCTTGATCTCCTGCGCGGCGAAGACCCCGGCGACCGGGGCCAGTAGCGGGTCGCGGTTCATCAACTCGAGATAGCGGGTGAGCTGCTCCACCCCGTCGATCTCACCGCGCCGCTTGACCTCGACGGCGACCGAGCCGGAGTTGGCGTCCCGGCAGAGCAGGTCCACCGGGCCGATCGCCGTCATGTACTCGCGGCGGACCAGCGTGTACCCCTCGCCCAACGCGCCCGGGTTGGCTGCCAGCAACTCCTGGAGGTGCGCCTCCACCCCGTCCTTGCGCAGGCCAGGATCGACGCCCAGCTCGTAGGAGGTGTCCTGGAAGATCTCCTCCAGGGTGATCCGCAGCTCCTCGCCGGCCTTGTTGACCACCCGCCACACGCCGGGGGCCTCCTCCAGCCGACACGGCGGGCTCATCCAGTTCAACGGCTTGTACGCACGGTCGTCGGCATGGATGGACACCGACCCGTCCGCCTTCACCATCAACAACCGGGTGGCCAACGGCAGGTGCGCCGAGAGTCGTCCGACATAGTCCACCGAGCACTTCGCAATGACCAACCGCACCCGACGAGGGTAGCGGAGCACCGACCGACCGCCACCGAGCGGCACTGGCGCGTCGGTGCCATGCTGAGATCGTGCTCGAAGTTCTCACCGGTTCCGGCCTCGCCGCGTCAGCAGGGCTGAATGCCTACATCCCCCTGCTCACCCTCGGTCTACTCGCCCGCTACACCGACCTGATCGACCTGCCCAGTGGCTGGACGTGGCTCGGCAACGGGTGGGTCGTCGTCATCCTGGCCGCGCTTCTCGCCGTCGAGATGGTGGCGGACAAGGTCCCGGTGGTCGACCACGTCAACGACGTGGTGCAGACCGTGGTCCGGCCCACCGCCGGCGGCCTGGCCTTCGGCGCCGGCTCGTCGTCGGAGACGGTGACGGTCAGCGACCCGGAGAGCTTCTTCTCCACCCACCAGTGGGTGCCGGTGGTCACCGGTGTCCTGCTCGCGCTGGGCGTACACCTGCTCAAATCCGCCGCGCGGCCGGTCATCAACGCGACCACCGCCGGGTTCGGCGCCCCGGTGGCCAGCACCGCCGAGGACGCCACCAGCGTGCTGGTCTCCCTCGCGGCGATCATCCTGCCGATCCTGGTGCTCGCCTTCCTGCTCGGCCTGGTGGTGTTCGTCTTCTGGTTCGTCCGCCGACGCTCCGAACGTCGCCGGGAACGCGAGGCCGCCCGCGCCGCCGGCTTCCGCGTCTGACAATTTCCCGGGGTACGACGGGACGGGCCTCCCCCTCTGGTCCGTACCGCCGTACGACCCGGCTGCGCTCAGCGCCAGGTGGCGTCGCAGGCCTTCTTCGTCGAGCCGTCGTAGGTGCAGGCCCGGGCCGTCAGATTCCTCGTGGGGTACCGCGCCTTCGACCAGGAGGCCGCCGAGGTCCCGCCGTCCGCGGAGTTGGTGTCGCTCAGATAGTTCCGGTAGTGCAACTCGGTGTCTCCGTCGACGTTGTACCGGATCTGGAGCACCGCCCGATACCCGTCCGGCGCGGTGTCCTGGATGAAGCCGCGGACCCAGACCTCGGTACCGCGCCAACAGATCTCGGTGTCGCCGTACGCACCGTAGATGAGGCTCTGGGCGAGCCGACACGTGCCGCTCTTGGCGCCCACCTCGTACCACTCGTCAACGGCCTGGGCCGCCGTGGTGGTCGCGGCGAGGCTCACCCCCGTGAGCGCGGCGATGGTCGCGGCGCGACCAGCCCAACGCGCCACTCCGGTCCTTGTCGCCATCGTGCACCTCCTCCTGCCCGGTCCGGCGTCGGTCGCCGAACCACAGCGAGGACGCTACGGACGCGACGTCAACCGAGCGTCCGGCAGGAGATTGACGTTCGTGGAAACCTTGGCGGTAGCGGCGCGGGTGTCGACCGACCACGGGACGTAGTGCTGCCGTCGGTCGTCGTACAACCAGGGTGGTAGGCCGGAAGCCCATCGTGGTCTGACGACCCAGGCCCGGAGCTGGGCTACCGTGCGCGCATGCTCGCTCAACCGGCAAGGTGGCCGGCCTCCCTGCGGCGCCTCGTCGGTCGCCATCCGCTACTCGTGGACGGGCTGCTGGCCGCCGCGACGGTGGCCGTCAGCCTGGCGCTGGGCGGCCAGCAGCCACCGGCCGGGCTCCGACCGATGGACCTGCTGGGTTATCTCCTGACCGGCCTGCTCGGTGCGCTGCTGGTGGCACGGCAACGGGCGCCCACGGCGGTGCTGGTGCTCTACTGCGGCGTCTGGGCCGGCTACATCGGCCTCGGCTACTGGCCGGTGGTGAACAGCCCCGGCATGCTGCTGGCGCTCTACACGGTCGCCGCGAAACGCCGGGTCCGCACGGCGGTCGCGGCCGCGGTGCTCGGCGCCGCCGTCTGGGTGTACGCCGGTCACGAGACCCCGCTGGTCGCCGTCGTCCAGGGCGTGGTCTGGACCGCCGTGATCGTGTGGATCGGGTACGGCGCCGGGCAGCTTGCCGCCAGCAATCAGCGGCTCGCCCGACTGGCCCAACAACTGGCGTACGAGCAGGAACAGCGGGCCCGTCGCGCGGTGGTCGAGGAGCGGGTCCGCATCGCCCGGGAGCTGCACGACGTGGTCGCGCACCACATGTCGGTCATCTCGGTGCAGGCGGGGCTGGCCCGGTACGTGCTGGTGACCGACCCGGAGACCGCTCGGGCCGCGCTGGGTACGGTGCTGGACACCAGCGGCGAGGCGTTGGACGAGTTACGCCGACTGCTGTCCCTCCTGCGGTTGAACGCCGACGGCACCGGCGAGGAGAGTGGGTCGTACGCCCCGGCGCCCGGGCTGGGCCAGCTCGACGAGCTGGTGCAGCGGGTTCGGACCGCCGGTGTGCAGGTCGAGGTGACGAGCAGTGGCGCCGTACGCCCGCTGCCGCCCGGCGTCGACCTCTGTGCCTACCGGGTGATCCAGGAGGGTCTGACCAATGTGCTCAAACACGCCCCGAACGCTGTGGCGACCGTTCTGCTGCAGTTCGGCCACGACCGGCTGACCGCCCGGGTCTGGGACGACGGCACGCCGAGCCCGCACGGGAGCGGTGGTGCCGACGGGCATGGCCTGCTCGGCATGCGGGAACGCGCGCACCTCTACGGCGGCACGCTCACCGCCGGCACACGCCCGGACGGCGGCTTCGAGGTCGTCCTCACCCTGCCGATACCTGCGATGGTGGACGGGGAGCGCCCCACACCCGGGAGGGACGTCACGTGATCACAGTGCTCGTCGTGGACGATCAGGTTCTCATCAGCGCCGGCCTCGCGGCGCTCATCAGTGCCGCTCCCGGCCTGGAGGTGGTCGGCCAAGCGGCCAACGGTCACGAGGCGGTGGCGCTGGCGGCGAGCACCCGACCGGACGTCATCCTGATGGACATCCGAATGCCCGGGCTCGACGGGGTCCGAGCGACCGAGCGGATCCTCGCCGCAGCCAGCGGCACACCGCCGCGGATCCTCATCCTCACGACCTTCGACCTGGACGAGTACGTCTACGCCGCGCTCCGCGCCGGCGCGAGTGGCTTCCTGTTGAAGGAGACTCCGCCGCAGCGGTTGCTCGCCGCCATCCAGACCGTCGCCGAGGGCGAGTTGCTGTTCGCGCCGACGGTGACCCGGCGGCTCATCGAGGCGTACACCCGTGGCGAACGGGACCGGGCCGGCGTGGCACCCGACCTGAGTCCGCTGACCGCCCGGGAGCTGGAGGTGCTACGGCTGGTCGCCAGGGGGATGACGAACGCCGAGATCGCCAACAACCTGGTCCTCAGCGAAGCGACGGTCAAGACCCACATCAACCGGACCATGACCAAGCTGAACCTGTGCAGCCGCGCTCAGGCGGTGGTTGCCGCGTACGAGGCAGGCCTGGTCACGCCGGCCTGCCGCCCCCGGTCCAGATGACATGATGCCGCTGGCCGGCGCCCGGTGTTTCGGGTGCCGGCCAGCGGTGGGTTCGTTCTGGGGTCAGCTGTTCCAGTGCTGGGCGACGAGGTCGGCGGCCTGCTGCTCCCACTGGGCGTAGG
>NZ_JBAKHW010000070.1:0-21077 GCF_036906815.1 Micromonospora sp. CPCC 205539
CGGCGGGCGCGGGCGCGGGCAGCGGGCGGCGGGCGGCGGGCGCGGGCGCGGGTGCGGGGGTGCGCGGCGACCCTGTCAGGGGTTGCGGCGGCGGGGGCGGTAGCTGGCGATGGTGGCCGGTAGGCCGCGACGGATGATGCCGGCCCAGTCGGTGTCGCCGCGCAGCACCGCCGCGGCGGTCTTGCGTGCCTGCTCGACGGTGAAGTGCGGCGGCAGCATCAACTCGGCCGGGTCGACCAGCGCGTTGATCACCACCGGCCGGTCGGCGGCGAGGGCCCGTTCCCAGACCCCCGGCACCTGCTCCGGCGCGTCGATCAGCTCGCCGTGCAGCCCGAGCACCTCCGCCCACTGGTGGTAGCCGATGTCCGGCAGCTGCTGACTGTCCGGGAACATCGGCGTCCCCTCGGTGCTGCGCTGTTCCCAACTGACGAACGCCAGGTCGCGGTTGTTGAGCACCAGCACCACGAACCGCGGGTCGGCCCAGCTACGCCAGTACTTGGCCACGGTGATCAGCTCGTTGACGCCGTTCATCTGCATCGCCCCGTCACCGATCAGCGCGACGAGGGGCCGGTCCGGGTGCGCGAACTTCGCGCCCAGCGCGTACGGCATGGCGCCGCCCATGGACAGCAGCGTGCCGGAGAGGCTGGCCAACATCCCGGGGCGGACCTGCACGTGCCGGGCGTACCAGGCGGTCGCGGTGCCGCAGTCCACCGCGATCATGACGTCGTCGGGCAGCCGTTCGTTGAGCGTGCTGAACAGCAACTGTGGATTGACCGGGTCGGCCGGCTGTTCGGCCAGTTCCCGCTGGGCCCGACGCCACTTGGAGGTGGCCTCGCCGATCTCCAGCCGCCAGGCGGCCGGCCCCGGGCCGGGGCCCAGCTCGCGCAGGAGCGCCCGCAACGTCGGGCCGGCGTCGCCGGTCAGGTTCACCTCGGTCGGAAAACGCAGCCCGAGCTGGGTGCCGTCCAGGTCGATCTGCACACCGCGGGCCTGGCCCTCGGGCGGGTAGAACTCCGAGTACGGCATGTTGCTGCCCACGATCAGCAGGCGGTCGCAGCCGCTCATCAGCTGCCAGCTCGGCCGGCTGCCGAGCAGCCCGATCGCGCCGGTCACCCACGGCTCACGATGGTCGACGGCGGTGAAGCCGAGCAGTGCGGTGGTCACCCCGGCGCCGAGCCGCTCGGCGATCTCGCGGACCTCGTCCTTCGCGCCGAGCGCGCCCTGCCCCACCAGCATCGCGACCCGCTGTCCGCTGTCCAGCACCTCGGCTGCCCGGCGCACGTCGGCCTCCGGTGGCACGGTCGGCGTACTGCTCGGGGCGTTGCTCGTCTGGTAGTAGCCGTGCGCGTGCGGCGGGTCCGGCACGGCCGGCTCGTCCTGCAGGTCGAGGGGGAGGATCAGGGCGGTGACGGTACGCCGGGCGAGCGCGGTGCGGCATGCCCGGTCGACCAGGTGGCGGACCTGCGCCGGGTGGTCGAGCTGGGCCAGGAACGCCGACGCGACGTCCTTGTAGAGGGCCAGCAGGTCGACCTCCTGGTAGTAGCCGCCGCCCTCGGCGGTGACCGCGGTGTGCCCGACCAGGGCGATCACCGGCTGGTGGTCGAGCTTGGCGTCGTACAGGCCGTTGAGCAGGTGGATGGCGCCCGGCCCGCTGGTCACGAGTGCGCAGCCCAGCGGCCCGCCGCCGTACTTCACATGGGCGGAGGCGGCGAAGCCGGCGGTCTCCTCGTGGCGGACCTGGATGAACTGGGTGCGTTCCCGGGTGCGTTGCAGCGCGGATGTCATGCCGTTGATGCCGTCGCCGGGGTAGCCGTAGTAGCGGTGGACGCCCCAGCTGAACAGGCGGTCGACGATGTGGTCCGCGACGGTGGCGTGCCGGGGCAGGGTGCCCGCTTCGCCCGACGCGGTGTGGCCTGTGCTCACCTGGCTGGTCCTTCCCGTGAAGTCCGGTCCTCCATCAGGGCCATTCCCGTTCCTATCGGGACAAAACACCCTGGCCGGCGGGGCTCGGAACGCCCCGTCGGCCGTCCGGCAGAATCGTCGGGTGCCCGTCCACCAGATCACCGACCCCGACGACGACCGGATCGCCGACTACCGCGCGCTCACCGACGTCGAGCTGCGCACCCGTTGGGAGCCGCCGCACGGCCTGTTCATCGCCGAGGGTGAGCTGGTGCTGCGCCGGGCGCTGCGCGCCGGCTACCCGGCCCGGTCCTACCTGGTCGACGCCAAGCGGGTCGACCAGCTCGCCGACCTGGACACCGGCGACGCGCCGGTCTACGCGGCGACGCAGGACGTGCTGCAACGGGCCACCGGTTTCCACGTACACCGGGGGGTGCTGGCGTCGTTCCACCGCCGGCCGCTGCCGTCGCCGGCCGAGGTGCTCGCCACCGCGCGCCGGGTGGTGATCCTGGAGGACGTCAACAACCACACCAACCTCGGTGCGATCTTCCGGGCCGTGGCGGCGCTCGGGGTGGACGCCGTGCTGCTCTCACCCAGCTGCGCCGACCCGCTCTACCGACGCAGCGTCCGGGTCAGCATGGGCGAGGTCTTCGCCGTGCCGTACGCGAAGCTCGATCCCTGGCCGGACGCGCTCGCCGAGGTCCGGGCCGCCGGCTTCGCCGTGCTGGCGATGACTCCGGCGCCGGACGCGGTGCCGATCCAGCGTCTCGACGCGGCCCAGCGGGCCCGCTCGGCGCTGCTGCTCGGCGCCGAGGGCGCCGGCCTGACCCGGGCCGCGATGGACGCGTCCGACGCCCGGGTGGTCATCCCGATGCGCCGCGGCGTCGACTCGCTCAACGTCGCCGCGGCCACGGCCGTGGCCTGCTGGGAGCTCAGCCGCGACGACCCGTGGTGAGGGCGGACGACCCGTGGTGAGGGCGGACGCCCTCACCACGGCGGCCGTCAGGCGAAGTACTTCGACCAGAAGTTGTGCGTCGGCCAGCTGGTGACGGCGCGGGAAGCGGCCCAGAGCGCGGGGTCGATGTCGCCGTACGTCAGTCCGGACGAGTCGTCGCGCTGGTTGAACAGCACCGCCCAGCTCAACCCGTGGTAGGTGCGGGCCATGAGGCTGTACGTGCCCGGCAGGCTGCCGGTGTGCCAGGTGTTGCGGCCGGTGCCGCCGCTCGTCACCGGTCGGACCTGCCAGCCGAGGCCGTAGTACCAGCCGTTGGCGTTCACGCCGGTCGGGTTCGGTACCGCCCAGACTTTGCCCAGTGAGGTGTTGTTCAAGATGGGGCTGCCGGCGTCGAAGGCCGACGCCCAGCGCACCAGGTCCACGGCCGAGGCGATCCACCCGCCGTTCGCGTCGTGCAGTCGCATGCTGAACGTGCCGTACGGCGAGTCGACCGTGGCGCCGGAGCTGTCCAGCACGGTGGTGCCCTGATACTGCGAGTGGTACCCGACCTCATTGGTGTGCGGGGCGATCGTCCAGCCGTTCGCCATCCGGGTGATGCCCAGCGGCGCGAGCAGCTTCTGCTTCACGTACGTCTCGTACGGCTGGCCGGTCACCGCCTCGATCACCCGGCCGGCGAGCATATAGCCGTAGTTGCTGTACGACACGTACGAGCCCACGTCGTGTTGCAGGGGCTGGCCGGACATGAAGCGGATCACGTCGGCGTGGGTCAGCTCCAGCGGTACGCCGAGCGACCGGGCGATGACCAGGTCCTTGAAAAGCGGGTCGAAGTTGGTCAGGTCCCGGTCCCAGCCGCCGGTGTGCTGGAGGATCCGCCACAGGCTCACTTTGGCCAACCGTGGGTCCACCGCCTGGCCGGCCGGCGGGGTCAGGTCGAGGTACTTGCCGACCGGGTCACCGAGGGCGACCTTGCCCTCCTGAGTGAGCCGGACCAACGCCGCTGCGGTGAGCGACTTCGACAGGCTGGCCACCCGGAACAGCGAGGTCGGCTGGATCAACACGGGGGTGTTGTTGTTGTAGGCCCGGGCCAGCACCAGCCGACCCTTGTACGTCACAGCGAGCTGCCCGGAGGGGATGTGCCGGGCCTGCATGTAGGTCTTCATGGCGTTGTCGAAGGCCGCCAACGAGGCCACCGTGGTGCCGGTGGTGACCCAGGAAGGGAGTGGTGCCGCCTGGACCGGCGACCCACCCAGTGCGCCGGCCGCCAGGGTCCCCGCACCCGCCGCGCCCACCAACTTGCCGAACGTTCGCCTGCTGACCGTCGTCCCGTCCATGCCTCCCCTTCCCGAAGATCACAATCCACGGCACGTTACTCGAAGTGATCTTCTGATGGTGTCCCCTGCGGGATGTCGAGTTCCGGCGTCACGGACGGTAGCGTTGCGGCCGTGTTCCCTACCGTCCGTGAGGTCCTCGCCCTGGACCCGGTCCGCCACGGCGCGCCGCGCGTGGTCGCCGGGGACGCCGGGCTGGACCGCCCGGTCCGCTGGGTGCACGTCGCCGAGGTGCCGGACATCGCCACCCTGCTCGGTGGTGGCGAACTGGTGCTCACCACCGGCATCGGGCTGCCCGCGGACGACGCGGGGCTGCGCGCGTTCATCGGAGACCTGGCCGACGTGGGCGTCTCCGGGCTCGTGGTCGAGCTGGGTCGCCGCTACGTCAGCGGGGTGCCCCGGGTGATGGCCGCCGCCGCCGAGCGGCGTGGCCTGCCACTGGTCGAGCTGCGCCGGGCCACGCCGTTCGTGCGGATCACCGAGGCGGTGCACGCGCTGATCGTCGACGCGCAGCTCACCGAGCTGCGCGCCACCGAGGAGATCCACCAGCGGTTCACCGACCTGTCCGTCGAGGGCGCCGACACCGCCGAGGTGATCCGGCAGGCCGCCGAGCTGTCCGGCTGCCCGGTGGTGCTGGAGAACCTGTCCCGGCAGGTGCTGGGGTACGACCCGGCGGGAGAGAGCGCCGAGTCGCTGCTGGACGGCTGGGAGCAGCACTCCCGGCGGATCCGGCCGGCCGGGCGGACCGCGTACGACCCGGACAGCGGTTGGCTGGTGACCGTCGTGGGTGCCCGGGGGCAGGACTGGGGGCGGCTGTTGCTGCGCTGGCCGGCCGGCGGTGACCTGCTGACCCGCCGCGACGACGACAGCGCGGTCCCCGAGGCCCGACCCGGCGACGGGCCGCCGACCCGGCTCACCATCCTCGTCGAGCGGGCCGCGTCCACCCTCGCGCTGGGTCGGCTGATCCGCCGCGACGCCGAAGGGCTGGAACGGCAGATCCACCGCACGCTGCTCACCGCACTGCTCGACCACTCCCGTCCGGTGGACGAGGTGGCCCTGCGGGCCAAGGCGCTCGGCGTGGTGCTCGACCGCCGACACCTGGTCGGCGTACTGGTCCGGCACCGGGCCGACGACCCGACCGGTGAGGGCGGCCCCGAAGCCGGCCCGGCCCGCCTGCGGGACCTGTCCGAGGCGGTCGTCCAGGCGCTCCGGGAGGCGAAACTGACCGCGCTGACCAGCGCCGTCGACGACCAGTCGGTGGGCGCGCTGCTGGCCCTGCCAGATCCGGCCTCCGAGGACCGCGCGCTGTCCGCGTTCGCCGCGGCGTTGCGTCGGGTACGCCTGGACGCCGGCGCGGTCCGGACGTCGGCCGGTGCCGACGCGCCCCGGGCTCTGCCGGACGTCTCCCGGGCCGCGCCGGACGTAGGTGGTGGTCGGTCGGCGGGTGGGGTGATCGTGGCCGCCGGCTCCGGGGTGAGCAACCTGCGGGAGGCCCGACGGTCACTCGTCGAGGCGCGGCAGGTCGCCGAGGCGGCCCGTCGGGATCGGCGTGACCTGCCGATCTTCCGGCTACCGCATGTCGGCCTGGCCGGGCTGCTGCACCTGCTGCGTGACGAGCCGCGGTTGCAGACCTTCGTCGAGCGTGAACTCGGCGCGTTGCTCGAGTACGACGCCCGGCACCCCCGGGAGCGACTGCTCGACACCCTCCGCGCGTACCTGGAGCAGGGCCGCAACAAGTCCGCGGGCGCCGCCGCCGCGCACCTGTCCCGACCGGCCTTCTACGAGCGCCTGGCCCGTATCGCCCGCATCCTCGACGTCGACCTCGACTCGGTGGAAGCGAGCCTCTCCCTCCATGTGGCCCTGCTGGCCCTGGAAGCAGTCCGAACCCCCTGACCCAGCCCCCCTGACCCAGCCCTCGGCCCCCGCGGCCCTCGGCCCCTCGGCCCCGGCTTCGGCGATCGTGGAGTTGTGATGCATCGCAAAAGCCATGTACAGGGGCGAAACGCCCGCCACAAGTCCATGATCGACGCGGGGGCAGGGCTGCAGTTCGCTCCGTCCGGCGATCTTGCAGTTTCTGCCGGGGCATAGCGGACTAAAGGGGCAGGACATGGACCGAAAGTGCAAGATCGCGGGGGCGGGGCGGGGCGGGGCGGGGCGGGGGAGCGAGGGTTAGAGGAGGGGGGTCAGGGCTTTGGCGTACGTGGGGGGGATGTGGTTGGGGCCACCGGGGGTGAAGACGTCCGACGTGGCGATCGCGGACCAGGCCGTTGCCGGGACGGCATCGACCAGCGCCTGGATGACCGGCGCGTCGCGCCACTGGTCCTGCTCGGCCAGCAGGCCGAGGGCGACCACCGACTCCTCGACCTCGCCCACGCACTCGAAGGGCTTGTGCCCGTCCACGCCCAGCAGCTCCCGGTAGCCGGGGATCTGCTCCGGGTCGGCGAGCAGGTCGCCGCCGAAGATGTGGATGATCCGCTCCCGCGGCATGAACGGCGCCATGGCCAGGAACACGAACCGGCACTTCGGGCAGTCGCGGCACCAGCGCTCGCTCGCGTCCCGCAGCTTGAACGCCGCGTTGCAACTCGTCACGACGTCGTCGTACCGGGTGAACTCGGCGAACAACCGGGCGATGTGCAGCTCGGAGAGCGAACGCAGCAGCGAGAAGTACGGGTCGGTCAGGCCGGCGTGCTCGGCCAGCGCGGCCCGCAGCAGCCCCTCGGCCTCGACACCCTTGGACCACTGGTGGTTGATCTCGTGGCCGTCCCAGACCAGGTTCGGGTCGGACGCCGAGCGCTCGTTGGACATCACCACCGGGCCGAGCCCGTGCAGCACCGCGGTGGCCACCGCGATCAGCGAGTTGATCGCGGTGACCGGGATGTGCCCGTTCAGCGCGCCGGCCGCGTTCAGGTCGAACAGCACCGGGTCGAGCCGCCGCCGGGCGGCCAACGGGGTCAGCCCGGACGCCTCGTTCACCGAGACGATCACGTGGTTGGGGTTGACCGAGAAGGGCACCGGGTCCAGGTCGGCCCGCCGCAGCGCCTCCAGGGTGACGATCGAGTCCTTACCGCCGCCGACCGTGGAGAGCGGGCGACGATCGGAGTCGTCGTACACGCGTGGCGGCTCCGGTGAGCCGGCCGGCACCTCCGGGCGCAGCTCCAGCACGTGCGGCAGCTGGTTGCGGTACGCGTACTCCGCCAGGCCCTTGGTGTAGATGGCGGTGACGTAGTCGACGGCGGCCGCCCCCAGCGGCGCCGGCAGGACGAGCCGGGGCGGCGCGGCGGCCTTGTAGTAGCTGACCCCGGCGACCAGGTGCAGCACGTCCAGGACCCGGGTGAGGGTGGCGACGGTCTCGTCCGACGGCGGCTCGGCCGGCAGCGGAAGGGTGATCACCTCGGTGAACCGCTGCTCGCCCGCCGGGCCGGTCAACGCGTAGTCGAACAACACCTCGCCGGTGGCGAAGTCGATCGAGTACGACGGGAAGGTGAAGGCGTCCATCCGCCGGAGCTGCTCGTTGGGCACACGCCATACTAGGCCCTGGTTCGTCCGGCCGTGTCCGGCTGCGCCGGACCGTGCCCGCCCCACCGCCGCCGCGACCCCCGAGGAGAGCCCCGTGCGCCTGTCTGACCTGCGCGGACGTACCGTCGCCGTCTGGGGGACCGGCCGGGAGGGCCGGGCCGCGGTGATCGCGATCGCCGCGCACGGCCCCGCCGACCTGGTCGCCGTCGACGACAGCGCCAACTTCCTGTCCCTGCCCTGGGAAGGCCCGCTGGCCGAGGCGGCGCCGCTGGTCACCGGCGAGGCGGGCTTCGAGCGGCTGGCCGCCGCCGACGTGGTGGTCCGCTCGCCGGGGGTGCCGCAGACCCACCCGTGGCTCGTCGAGCTGCGTCGGCGCGGCGTCACCGTCACCCAGGGCACGGCGCTCTGGATGGCCGACCACGCCGCGCGCACCGTCGGAGTCACCGGCAGCAAGGGCAAGAGCACCACCTCCAGCCTCATCAGTCACCTGCTCACCGCGGTGGGCCGACCGAACGTCTTCGGCGGCAACATCGGGGTGCCGACCCTGGACCTGCCCGAGTCGGAGTTGTACGTGCTGGAGCTGTCCAGCTACCAGTGCAGCGACCTCACGGACTCACCCCGGGTGGCCGTGGTCACCGCGCTCTTCCCCGAGCATCTGGACGCGCACGGCGGGGAGCGGGAGTACTACCGGGACAAGCTCAACCTGCTCGCCCACGGCCCCGAGACGATCGTGGTGAACGGCGCCGATCCCCGGCTCGCCGCCGAGCTGGGCGACCGGCCGGCGGTTCGGGCCGGTCACCCCGACACCACTCACGTCGCGACCGGTCTGGACGGCACGCCGTGGTTCCACCTCGGCGACCAGCCGCTCTTCCCGCGCGCCGTGCTGCCCCTGGTGGGCCGGCACAACGAGGGCAACCTGTGCGTCGCGCTCGCCGTGCTGGACGCGCTCGGCGTCGACGTGGTGGCCGGCAAGGACCACCTCGCCGTCGCGGTCGCCGAGTTCCAGGGGCTGGCGCACCGGCTCACCGAGATCGCCGACCCGTCCGGGCTGACCTTCGTCGACGACACGCTCGCCACCAGCCCGTACGCGGCCATGCACGCGATCGACGCGTACGACGGGCGGCCCCTGACCGTGATCGTCGGGGGCACCGACCGGGGGCTCGACTACACCCCGCTGGCCGAGCACCTGGCGGAGCGCGAACTGAACGTGATCGGCATCCCGGACAGCGGCGCCCGCATCGTCGGGGCGCTCGCCGGCCTGCCCAAGGTGCGTACCGAGGTGGTCGACGACCTCGTGGACGCGGTCCGGCTGGCTCGCCAGCTCACCCCGGCCGGTGGGGTCGTGCTGCTCTCGCCGGCCGCACCCAGCTACGGCCGGTTCCGCAACTGGGAGCACCGCTCCGAGGTCTTCGCCGAGGCTGTCGCCGACACCGCTGGCGCCTAGGCCGCCGACGGAGTGACCGGAGGAATCCGGGAGGCCGTGTTCTCGGGCACCGCGCACCCGTCCGGGGTGCAGACACCTTCGGCACCGGTGACGACCGGCAGTGGCTGCGGCGTGGGACGGCTCTCGGCCCAGGTCTTGCTGATCAGGGCCAGCAGGTCGTCGGTGCCGATGGCGCCTGGGACGGCGAAGCGGCCGTCGAACACGAGGAAGGGTGCGCCGCGCGCGCCGAGGTGCTCGGCTTCGCGTTGGTCGGCTGCCACGCGGGACCGGTAGCGGCGGCTCCGCAGAGCCTCGGCGGCGCCGGCGTGATCCAGGCCCACCTCGGTGGCGAAGTCGAGGACCTCCTCGGTGGTCCAAAGCTTGCGGGCCTGCCCGAAGTGGGCACGGAACATCGCCGTCCAGATCTCGTTGCCGTGGCCCTGGTCGGTGGCGTAGGCGAGTAGTTCGTGGGCCAGGTCGGTCGGGCCGAGCGTACGGTCGATCGCGCGGTAGGGCGTCAGGCCCTCTGCCTCGGCGGCTCGCTCGATCGGGCGCAGGACGTGGTCCACGGTCGTCGCGGGGGCCCCGGCCATCTCGATCAGCTTGACCTGGCTGACACCCGCGCGGGGCAGGTCGGGGTGGAGTTGGAACGACCGGTGGATCACCTGCACCCGATCGCGGTGCGCGAACCGGTCCAGCGCCAGGTGCAGCCGGTGGTCCATCAGCCCGCAGAACGGGCAGACGATGTCTGACCAGAACTCGATCTTCATGGTGGCCTCCATTTCTTACTTCCTGTTCGTAGCCCCATGATGCATTAGAAACGAGGAGCCACAAAAGGCACATTCATGTGCGTAGCGACCGAGCGATGGATAGGCGGGCGGCGATGAGCGCAGAGGATCTTCGACGGAGACGAAGCAACGTCCGGGCGAGCGTCCGCAGCGCACCAGGACCCTGCGCCCACTGGAACGACGAGGACGCCGACTTCATCCGTGAGGTCCTGGATCTGGTCGGCGACAAGTGGAGCGTGCTGATCATCGGCACCCTGGCGGACGGCCCCACCCGCTACTCGGACCTGGCCGGCGCGATCCCCGGCATCTCCCAGCGCATGCTCACCCTGACGCTCAAGCACCTACAGCGCACCGGGCTGATCAACCGGACCTCGTACCCCGAGGTCCCGCCCCGTGTCGAGTACGCCCTCACCAACCTCGGCACCTCACTGCTGTCCACCGTCCTGGCGCTGGCGGCCTGGTCCGCTGACCATCAAGCCGAGATCCGCCGTCACCAGACGGCGTACGACAAGGCCGCCGCGACGGCGGTGTGATCCAGCGCCGGACCGACGGCGGTCAGTGCGGGCCGAGCTGGTCGTGCAGGGCGCGCATCGAGCGGATGGCCGAGCGGATCTCCTGGAGGTAGCGCCCCGGCGTCAGGGTCGGCTCCGGCGCCCCCGCCAACGCCACCAGGGCCGGGTCGACCCCGACCGTTTCGATGTCGCAGCCGAACGGCAGGGCCAGTGTGCGCAGCGCGTCGGCGTGCTGGAACGGCACGTAGATCGGGGCGGTCACCAGCAGCACCGGGTCACCGAGGGAGAGTCGCACGTGCTCGGCCCAGAAGCGCTGGGTGTCGGCGGTGTGCGCCCGCCGTCGCTCCGGCTCGCTGGAGGGTGCGGCGAGCACCCGTACCGGAGGTAGTCCCGCCGGTCGGTAGGTCCGCGAGGACCAGGACTGGTGCGGGTCGCCGGTGTCGTGACCGTCCCGTTCGGCCGGCGCGTCGACCTCGAAGGAGCGCCGGACCGCCGCGTCCAGCGCGTCGACCTCGGTGTCCCCGGTGATCCCGACACCGGCCAGCACGGCCCGCTCCCGCTCGGACAGCGGGCGGAAACTGCCGAGCACGGCCAGCTCGCCGGCCACCGCCGGGCCGGTGCGCAGCAGGTGGGCGGCGTACGCGACGCGCCGCAGGCAGGCGTGCGCGAGGCCACCGAGGACGACCAGGTGGGCGTACCCGGAACGGGCCGGCGGCACCGGCCGCACCAGGCCCAGCGCGGCGGCCGTGTCGAGGACCAGCCCCGCCGTCGGCGCGTCGAAGGCCGGCTCCCGGGCGTCCGGGCGTTCCCGTCCCTGCCGGAAGTCCCAGTGCCGGGCTGAGAAGTCGTCCAGCCCGGCGAGTACCGCCGTCAGGTCTCCGCCCGGCCAGTCGCCGCCGAAGTGCCGGACCAGCCCGCGCAGCGGTGCCGCGCCGACCCAGGCCCGGACCTCCGACGTGATCCGCTCGGCGACCGTCCCGGTCGGCAGGGCCGCATCCGCACTCCGCACGTGCCGGATGCTACCGCCGTCGCATCGCCGACAGCGGCGATCGTGGTGGACCGTCGCTACCCTGACGGCACAGGCAGATTGGGGTGGCTCGATGGCGGGTGGCACGGTCCGTCGACGGTTCAAGGAGCGCGGCGACAGCTCCGACGGCTTCGTCCGGCTGGTGGCGCACACCGATCCGGTGGCGCTGATCGGCATCACGCTGGCGATCGCGCTCAGCGTCATCCTCGACCTCACCAACGCCGCCTCCGGCGTGGAGTCCCTGCTGGCCGGCCTCATGGGCATCACGATCTCGCTGCTGGTGGACTCGCTGGCCCGCGCGGAGCGCCGGTTCCACCTGCGGACGTTGCTGGACGGGCCGCCCTGGCTGGTGCGCACCACGACCGAGCTCGCCGGGGCGATGCGGGAGGCGGCCGAGCAGCACGCGGGCACCCGGGTCGCCGTGGAGGCGCAGCGGCGCTACGAGCAGTTCCGGATGGAGGCCGAGCAGCTCGCGGACGGCCGGATCGTCCGACGTGGGGACGAGGACGAGGACCTGGTCGGCGCGACCCGGAGCTGTGTCCGCCGGCTGGACGCGCTGACCAACGTGATGCCGAGGGTCAGCGGGGAGTTGAGCTGGTGGCGCAGCGAGATCGGCCGGCGGTACTGGGAGACCAACCGGGCCGCGCTGGAGCGGGGCGTGCAGATCACCCGGGTCTTCGTCTACGCCACGCTGACCGACGAGCTGTCCGAGCTGGTGGAGCGGCAGCGCCAGGCGGGTGCGCGGGTGGGCCTGCTGCCGTTCGGTGTCGTCAGCCCGCAGCTGCACGTCAATCTGGCAGTCTGGGACGGATCGAGTTGTTGGGAGGCCCGGATGACCGCACACGGTGAGATTGGGGAAAATCAGTTCTCGGTCAACCGGGCGGACGTCAGTCGGCTGACCCGGATCTTCGACCTCTGCGTGAACGCCGCGACCTTTCAGGACTGACGGCCCCGCCGGGGCGGAGACGGGTGAGCCATGACGTTGAGTGCGGTCCTGCTGGTGACGGCCGTGGTCTGGGCGGTCAGCGTGATCCGCTCGGTCCGGCTCCGAGCTCTGGTCTACAGCCTCCCGCTGCCGATGACGCTCGCCCTGGTCAGCACCGACTATCGGGTGGACGGGGCGCAGTTGCTCGGCGTGCTCGGGCTCAACCTCTTTTTCGTCACCGTGGCGGTCACCTATCAGCGGCTGCGCTGGCCGATCCTGCTCGCCGACGGCGCGGGGATCGCCGTGTACGTGGGGCTGAGCGCCGGCCTGCTCGCCGTCCCGGTTCCGTTCGAGCCGGCCCTGGCGGGCATGCTGGCGCTCTGGCTGGTGGCCATGCTGCTGCTGCGCCGTCGCGCCCGGCCGCCGGAGACCACCGAGGCGTCCACCGAGGGCCGTCCGGACGGCTTGCCGGCGCTGCTCAAGCTCGTGGTGATCTTCGTCGGGGCGGTGCTCACCTCGCTGTTCGGCGAGCTGCTGCGCGGCATGGTGGTGACCTTTCCGTACTCGGGGGTGCTGGTCGCCGTCGAGGCCCGCCGTCAGTTGCACGACTTCAGTCGGCACTTCGCCCGCAACAGCCTCGCGCTGGTCGGCTTCCTCACCGCCTACCACTACGTGCAGCACGTCTCACCGGCTGTGGCGCTGGGCGCCGGCTGGGTGGCCTTCGGCCTGATCGCCGCCGCTCTGCACCTGCCCCTGCGCCGGCGTCGCCGCGCGGCCGAGCCGCCTCCCGCCGCCGAGCCGCCCCCGTCCGCGCCCGTGGGCGATCAGCAGGTCTGGGTGCAGGTGAGCCCGGATGCAGCCCGCAAGCCTCGTGGCCAGCGTGCCCTCACCGGGCGGCGGCGACCAGGTCCGCGATTCGAGTGAGCGGCTCGGCGTAGCTGGGCCAGTCGAGGCCGTCGACGCTCAGCGTGGGGCGGCGGCGTACGCCGTCCACCGCGCCCGCGCGGACGATCGCGGCCAGCAGGTCGGCCGACCACTGCGGCGCGAGCAGCGTGCGTAGTTCGGGGACGTCGGGGCGGAGCAGCGCCAGCGTGCCGACGAGGGCGGCGGCCGCCCAGTTGGAGGTGCCGCCGACGAGCAGGGCGTCGGCGCCCACTACGCACCGGATGCGCTCGCCGGAGGCGACCACCCGCCCCACGAGGTCCGCCGGCAGCCGGCCCATGCCCAGCTCGTTGCCGCCGTCGCCGATGCCGATCCGGTAGGCGTCACCGGCGGTGTAGAGCTGGTCCAGGGGTGCGGTGTGCGCGCCGATGTCCTCGCCGCGCATGTTGCGGGGTCGGCCGTCCACGCTGGGCCCGACCCGTTCGCAGGCGATCAGGTGGGTCAGCTGGGCGTACCGGGGCAGGAGGGCGGCGGCCCACTCGTCGTACCCGGTCAGGGGTGCGACGTCCACGGGCAGGCCCGGCGCGGCGGCGGCGACGGCCGCCTCGACCACCGGGGCGCAGGGCTCGTCGGTGATCAGCCGGGCCTGGCCACCGAGGAGGCGCAGCGCGGCGGCGATCTGGACCGCGCCGAGCGGCCCGTCGGTCTCCGCGGCGGGCGGGTCGGCGCCCGGAATGAAGAAGCCGGTGAACACCGCGGCGTCCGGTACGGCGGGACCGGCGAGTGACCGGCCGCCGGCGAGCAGCCCGCCCGCCGCCGGTACGGCCAACGCCTCGCTGCCGCGGCCGACCTCCCGCGCGGCGACCCGTTCCAGCTCGGCGATCGTCTGCTCGATGAGCATCGCGTGCCTCCCGGCGACAGTGGACGGTCCCAGAGTAGCGGCGCCGAGCCAGCTACGGATTGCGTGGCGGACGGCGGTGTACACGGTGGGGAAGGTCCGTGATGTGTCGCGCGAGCCCCGGAAATCGTGGGTCAGCTTGACGTGCTGTCAGGCCGGGACCACCTTCGCGCTACACAGTGACAGTTGTCTCTGCTGGTGGGTGATGGAAGCGTGCGGGGGACGCGAACCGCCGTCGGGAAAGGGTGCGACCATGACCTCCGATGACCTGCTGGCCCGGCACCGGGCCGTGCTGCCCTCCTGGATGCCGCTCTACTACGCCGAGCCGATCGAGCTGGTCTCCGGCTCGGGCCGCCGGGTCACCGACGCGCAGGGCCGCAGCTACCTGGACTTCTTCGGCGGTGTGCTGACCAACATGATCGGCTACGACATCCCGGAGATCCGCGAGGCGGTCGAGCGGCAGCTCGCCACCGGCATCGCGCACACCTCGACGCTCTACCTGATCCGGCAGCAGGTGGAGCTGGCCGAGAAGATCGCCCAACGCTCCGGCATCCCGGACGCCCGGGTGTTCTTCACCAACTCGGGCACCGAGGCGAACGAGGCCGCGCTGTTGGTGGCCACCAACCACCGTCGTTCGCACCAGATCCTGGCCGTGCGCAACAGCTACCACGGCCGGTCGTACGCGGCGATGGGCGTCACCGGCAACCGCAACTGGTCGGCCAGCGGGCTCAGCCCGCTCCAGGTGGCCTGGCTGCACTCGGGCGACCGGGTGCGCGGGCTGCTCGCCCGGCTCAGCGCCGAGGAGCAGGTCGACGCGGCGGTGGAGGACCTGCGGGAGGTGCTGGCCACCCAGACCGCCGGCGACGTGGCCGCGCTGATCGCCGAGCCGATCCAGGGTGTGGGCGGTTTCGTGCACCCGCCGGACGGGCTCTTCGCCGGCTGGAAGAAGGTCCTCGACGAGCACGGCATCCTGTTCATCGCCGACGAGGTGCAGACCGGGTGGGGCCGCACCGGCGAGCACTTCTGGGGTTACCAGGCGCACGGCGTCACCCCGGACCTGCTCACCTTCGCCAAGGGCATCGGCAACGGGTTCGCCCTCGCCGGGGTGGTGGGCCGGGCCGAGGTGCTGGAGTCGGTGCCGGCCATCAGCTTCTCCACCTTCGGCGGCAACCCGATCTCCACGGCGGCCGGCAACGCGGTGCTCGACTACCTGATCGCGCACGACCTGCAGGCGAACGCGGCCCGCGTCGGCGGGATCCTCGCCGACGGCCTGCGCGCCGCGGTGGGCGGGCTCGACTGCGTCGCCGAGGTACGCGGCAAGGGGCTGATGCTCGGCGTCGAGTTCGTCCAGGCGGGCACCAGCGAACCCGACCCGGTGCTCACCACTGCGGTCTTCGAGGCGTGTCGGGTGGGCGGGCTGCTCGTCGGCAAGGGCGGCCTGTACGGCAACGTCGTGCGGATGGGTCCACCGTTGACGTTGACCGAGGAGGAGGCCCGTGAGGGTCTGGGCATCCTGGTCGAGGCGATCCGTTCGGCGGCGGGGGTGGCGGCATGAGCATCGGTCACTTCGTCGACGGCAAGCGGGTCGGCGGCACCTCCGAGCGGCGCGGCGACGTGTTCGACCCGGCGACCGGTCGGCGTACCGCGGAGGTGGAGCTGGCCTCGACCGCGGACGTCGACGTCGCGGTGCAGGCCGCCGCCCGCGCGGCGCGGGCCTGGCGGGACGCGTCGCTCGCGCGGCGGTCTGCTGTGCTGTTCGCCTTCCGCGAGTTGGTGCACGCCCGCCGGGACCGGCTCGCCGAGGTCATCACCGCCGAGCACGGCAAGGTGCTCGCCGACGCCGCCGGCGAGGTGCAGCGCGGCCTGGAGGTCATCGAGTACGCCTGCGGCCTGCCGTCGGCGTTGCGCGGCGCGTTCAGCGAGAACGTCTCCACCGAGGTCGACTCGTACACCATCCGGCAGCCGCTCGGGGTGGTCGCGGTGATCTCCCCGTTCAACTTCCCGGTGATGGTGCCGCTGTGGTTCGTGCCGGTGGCGGTGGCCTGCGGCAACGCGGTGGTGCTCAAGCCGAGTGAGAAGGACCCGAGCGCGGCGCTGTTGCTGGCCGAGTGGTTCGTCGAGGCGGGCCTGCCCGACGGGGTGCTCAACGTGGTGAACGGCGACAAGGAGGCGGTGGACGCGCTGCTGGACCACCCCGAGGTGCGGGCCGTGTCGTTCGTCGGCTCGACGCCGATTGCCCGGTACGTCTACCAGCGCGGCACCGCCGCCGGTAAGCGGGTGCAGGCGCTCGGCGGGGCGAAGAACCACATGGTGGTGCTGCCGGACGCCGACCTGGATCTGGCCGCCGACGCGGCGGTCAACGCCGGGTTCGGCTCGGCGGGGGAGCGGTGCATGGCCATCTCGGTGCTGGTGGCGGTGGAGCCGGTGGCCGACGCGCTCGTCGAGCGGATCGCCGCACGGGTGGCCGGTCTGCGGACCGGCGACGGCCGGCGGGGTTGCGACATGGGTCCGCTGGTCACGGCCGCCCATCTAAGCAAGGTGCGGTCGTATGTGGACGCCGGGGTGGCGGCCGGCGCGGTGCCGGTGGTGGACGGTCGGGGCGTGGCGCCGGACGGCGACCCGGAGGGCTTCTGGTTGGGCCCGACGCTGTTCGACCGGGTGACCCCGCAGATGTCGGTCTACACCGACGAGATCTTCGGGCCGGTGCTGAGCGTGGTCCGGGTCGGCTCGTACGACGAGGCGGTCGAGTTGGTCAACGCCAGCCCGTACGGCAACGGCACGGCGATCTTCACCAACGACGGCGGTGCGGCGCGGCGCTACCAGCACGAGGTCGAGGTGGGCATGGTCGGCATCAACGTGCCGATCCCGGTGCCGATGGCGTACCACTCGTTCGGGGGTTGGAAGGCGTCGCTCTTCGGTGATCTGCACGCGCACGGTGAGGACGGGGTCCGGTTCTTCACCCGGAGCAAGGTGGTCACGAGCCGGTGGTTGGACCCTCGGCACGGTGGGGTCAACCTGGGTTTTCCGACGCAGACCTGAGCAGCGGGAACGGGCGGGTAACGGTTCGGCTGCCAACCCTTGCAGTCCGCGCCGGGCTGTCGTAGAAATTCTTCAGCAACTTGCGGTTAACTGAAGAGAATCAACGTGCCTCGCGCGGCGGACGCCTTCCCCCAGCACCGGCGGTCCGCCCGACCCGACCCGAGGAGGACCCTATGAACAGGCGTGACATCCTGCGGCGCAGCGCCGCCGCCGGCCTGCTGGCCACCCCCGCTGCCGGCCTCCTGGCCGGCTGCGCCACCGGCGGTGGCGACAAGGGCGACACCACCACCTACAAGGGCACCAAGAGCGAGCAGAACCCGCTCGGTGTGAAGGAGGACGCGCCGCTCGAGGTGGTGATCTTCGGCGGCGGCTTCGGCGAGGAGTACGCCAAGGCCCACGAGGCCATGTACACCGAGAAGTACCCGAAGGCCAAGGTCAAGCACTCCGTCACCCAGGAGATCAGCAAGACCCTCCAGCCGCGATTCGTCGACGGCACCCCACCGGACGTGGTCAACAACTCCGGCGCCGGCCAGATCGACTTCAACGGCCTGGTCAGCCAGAACGCCATCGCCGACCTCGGTGAGCTGCTCGCCGCTCCGAGCCTTGACGTCCCCGGCAAGACGGTCAAGGACACCCTGCTGCCCGGCGCGGTCGAGGTCGGCTCGTACGACGGCAAGTTCCTGGTGCTCAACTACACCTACACCGCGTACGGCATCTGGTACTCCAACAAGCTGTTCACCGAGCGCAAATGGGAGTACGCCAAGACCTGGGACGAGCACATCGCGCTCTGCAAGCAGATCAAGGCGGCCGGCATCGCCCCCTGGACGTACGCCGGCCTGCACCCGCGCTACATGAGCTGGCCGCTGATCGCCACCGCGATCAAGCTCGGCGGCCCGTCGGTGGCCACCGCCATCGACAACCTCGAGCCGAACGCCTGGAAGTCCGACTCGATGAAGGCCGCGGCCGACGCCTGGCACCAGATCGTCAAGGACAAGTTCATCCTGGAAGGCTCGCCCGGCCTGGACCACAAGCAGTCGCAGACCGCGTGGTGCCAGGGCAAGGCCGCGTTCATCTCCTGCGGCTCCTGGTTGGAGAGCGAGCAGAAGGACGTCACGCCGCCCGGGTTCAACATGACGATCGCGCCCACGCCGAGCCTGAGCAGCGGCGACAAGCTGCCGTTCGAGGCGATCCGGGGCACCGCAGGCGAGCCGTTCATGGTGCCGGCCAAGGCCCGCAACGTCGCCGGTGGCCTGGAGTACTTCCGGACCATGCTGTCGCAGAAGGGCGCGCAGGACTTCACGAAGAAGGTCGCCAGTCTCACCATCGTGGCCGGGGCGAGCGATGGCGTCGAGCTGCCGTACGGGCTGAACACCGTGGTCAAGGCCCTCGACGCGTCTGGCGCCAACGGCTTCAACTGGGTCTACAACAACTACTACCGCAAGCTGGAGCGCAACCTCGTCGACGCCGCGTGCGGCGAGTTCTTCAGCGGCCGGATCGGCCCGGCGGCCTTCCTCGAGCAGTGCCAGAAGGGCGCCGACTCGATCGCCCAGGACAGCTCGATCAAGAAGTACAAGCGAGCGGCCTGACAGCCCGGCCGGTGGGGGTGGGTCCGCCCCCACCGGCCGTACCCTTTGGAAAGGTCCTCCTCGTGAGACATGGCAAGTGGCCGCTGATCGTCACCTTCCTGGTGCCACCGGTGCTGCTCTACGTCGTCTTCGTCGTCTCGCCGTACCTGCAGGCGTTCCAGATCTCCACCACCGACTGGCTCGGCTACTCGGCCGACGCCAACTCCGTCGGGCTGGCGAACTTCAAGACCCTGTGGCACGACGACTACGTCTGGAACGCGTTGAAGAACAACGTGATCCTGCTGGCCCTGGTGCCGGTGCTGACCATCGTGCTCGGGCTCTTCTTCGCCACCATGCTCGCCATGGGTGGGCGCAAGGGCCGGGCGGGGGTCACCGGCGTACGCGGCGGCGCGCTCTACCGCACCGTGTACTTCTTTCCCCAGGTGCTCTCCGTGGTGATCATCGCGTTGCTGTGGAAGGAGGTCTACCACCCGAACAAGGGGCTGCTCACCAGCGCGCTGCACGGGGTGGGCCTGTCCGCGCCGACCTGGCTCGGTGACCCGGCGACGGCGTTCTGGTGCGTACTGGCGGTGATGGTCTGGAGCAACGTCGGCTTCTACGTGGTGCTGTTCGGCGCGGCGATGTCGGCCGTACCGAAGGAGATCTACGAGGCGGTGCTGCTCGACGGCGCGTCCCGGTTCACCACGCTGCGCCGGGTCACCCTGCCGCTGCTCTGGGACACCGTCCAGGTCGCCTGGGTGTACCTGGCCATCTTCGCCCTGGACGGGTTCATCCTCGTACAGCTGATGACCAACGGCGGGCCGAACTTCTCCACCGACGTGATCGGCGTACGGATGTACGACACCGCCTTCGGCAGCGAGACCAAGTTCGGCTACGCCTCGGCGATCGGCGTGGTGATGTTCTTCCTGACCCTCTCGGTGGCGGTGCTGTCGCTGCGGGTCGGCCGGCGCGATCGGATCGAGTACTCGTGACCACACTGGACAAGCCCGCCCCCGCCACCGTGCCGGCGTCGACCGTCGGTCGAGACCGCCCGGTCCGCCGGGAACTCGGCGTGGCCAACGCGCTCTCCCACGGCTTCCTGCTGCTCTGGGGCCTGCTCACCGTACTGCCGCTGATCTGGATGTTTCTCAGCTCGTTCAAGACCAACGGCGAGATCCTGGCCGACCCGTGGGGGCTGCCCAGCGCGCTGCACTTCGACAACTGGGCGCGGGCCTGGACCGGCGCGCACATCGGCCGGTACTTCCTCAACAGCCTCGTGGTGGTGGCCGGCTCGGTCAGCCTCACCATGCTCATGGGCGCCACCGCCGCGTACGTCTTCGCCCGGTACGAGTTCCGTGGCCGGCAGTTCTTCTACTACCTGTTCGTCGGCGGGCTCATGTTCCCGGTGTTCCTCGCCCTGGTGCCGCTCTTCTTCGTGGTGCGTAACGCCGGCCTGTTCAGCACCTGGACGGGGCTGATCCTCGTGTACGCGGCGTACTCGCTGCCGTTCACGGTGTTCTTCCTGTCCGCGTTCTTCCGGACCCTGCCGACCTCGGTGGCCGAAGCCGCGATGGTCGACGGGTGCGGCCACTTCCGGCTCTTCTTCCGGGTGATGTTGCCGATGGCGCGTCCGGGACTGATCAGTGTGGCGATCTTCAATTTCCTCAGCCACTGGAACCAGTTCCTGCTGCCGCAGGTGCTCATGCAGGGCGACGAGTCCAAGTGGGTGCTCGCCCAGGGGCTGTTCGCACTGTCGGTCAGTCAGGGGTACGCCGGCGACTACGCCCGGCTGTTCGCCGGGCTGAGCATCGCGGTCCTCCCGGTGCTCGCGATCTATGTGGCGTTCCAGCGGCAGGTGCAGGCGGGCCTCACCGCAGGGCAGCTCAAGTAGGGCCGGCCCTCGATCGGCCGGGCCTCGCCGCCGGTGGCATCCGCCTTGGCGTTGGCGACCGGCACGACGCATCGACGAGCCGGACGGCAATGGCCACCCTCCTCCATGAGACTGAGGCCTGACCGATACTGATCGGCCGACACAGGCGCTGCTCGTGGCGTGCGCTGCTCGTGGCGTGCGCTGCTCGTGGCGTGCGTCGCTCGTGGCGTGCGCTGCCCTCGGCGTGCGCTGCCCGGGTGCCCAAGATCCGCGCAACTTCCGGGAAACTGCTGCCTCAACGCGCCGGGAGGCAGCAGTTTCCCGGAAAGTGTGTGGATCTTGCGGTGGTGGCGCGGGCAGGTGGGCTCAACCGGTGGTTGCAACACCCTTCCATGATCTTCGTTGGGGTGGTTGTGGCGTCGAGGTTGAGCCCGCTGGAGCGGGAGCAGA
>NZ_JBAKHW010000071.1:0-18105 GCF_036906815.1 Micromonospora sp. CPCC 205539
CGCCGCGCCCCGGCCGCCCGCCACGTCCTGACCGGCGGCGGCGCCCTGGTCGGCGGCGGCGGCGGCCAGGTCGGCGGCGGCGGCCTGGTCGGCCTGTGTGGCCAGTCGGGCCAGGAACGTCGACCCGGCCAAAGGCCGAGGTTCGGCGGCCGGAACGCCGCGTCGGGCGACCGCGAGCAGTGCCGCGATCCGGGGTGGATCGTCGACCGGCACGCCGCGTACCGCCGGCGGCAGCGGCTCGATCACCGCGACCACCTGGCCGGCCCACGCGGTCTCGGTGAGCAGCCCCGGCGGCATCGGGTGATCGGCGGTGCCGGTCACCGCGCGCAGTGCCCGCAACGCCGCCGCCTCGGCGGTCACCAGCGCCCGGGTGGCGTCGTTCCAGCCGATCTTCGCGTACCCCCGCGGACGACCATCGCTGGTGAACAGTTGCAGGGTGGGCTTGCCGTTCGGGTCCGGCGGGCGGACCCCGCAGGCGGCCAGCAGCGGCGTACCGCCGAGCGCGGCGGAGAGCCGGTCGGTCAACAGCAGGTCGGCCACGGGCACGCCGGTGGGCACCGAGACGGTCAGCGTCGGAAAGGGCGCCAGACCCGCCGCGCCGACCCGCGCCAATCCGCCGAGCACAGCCCGCAGTACGCGCACCTTCGGTGGCCGCAGCGCGTTGTACGCCAGCAGCGACGCCGCCCCGGCGCGCGGCGCGCCCAGCGGCACCAGGAACCGGGCCCGGGCCACCGAGGGCACCACGGCGTAGCGGGCCACCGCCCGATGACCGGCCGGCGGGGCGCCACCGAGGGTCAGGCCGACCCGCTCGTCCGGGAAGACCGCCCGGCTCACCCAGCCCAGGCCGTCCACCCGAAAGCGAGGGTCCGTGGCCGCGTCGACCCGCGTGGTCACGCCGCCCGGTCCGCCCAGTCGAGGGCCAACCCGAGCCGCTGGCGGAGCGCGTCGTTGTACGGGCGGTAGTAGTCGGTCAACTCGGCCCGCACCGCCGGCTCGAGCGGCGACGATCGCCGGTCGTTGTAGACCTTGAAGTTCGGCAGCTCGTGCGGCGGCAACCCGAGGAAGTCGAGGGTCTGCCGGTAGGTCGCACGAGCGTCGCGGTACAGGTCCTCGCTGGGCAGGAAGAGGATCTGTGCCCGGTCGAAGCGCTCCAGCCACGGCTCCAGGTGCTCCAGGTAACGGCCCCGCGCCCGGTACGTGTACCAGTCGTACGGCTCGCTGAAGGACTCCGGCTCGGCGATCAGCCGCTCCCGCTCCCCCGCTGTCCGTTCGGCCTCGGCGGCGAGCGCCGCGGTGAAGTCCAGCGGCTCGATGCCGTGGGTGCGGCGCTCCTTCCAGTGCGAGTACGCCCGCTCCACCGGATCGCGCAGCAGCACGATCAGCTTCACCGTCGGCATCAGCGCGGCGACCCGCTGCGCGGCCAGTGGATGGAACATGTACAGCGGGGCGGCCTCGCCGACCCGGACCGGCCCGCCGTGCCGCTTGGCCAACGCCTCCCGCTGGCGCACCGTCGGAAAGTGCGAGCGATACCACGCCTCGCCGCGCCCCCAGTGCTCCTCGAAGTAGTGCGCCGACTTGGTGTTCCACGCGGGGAAGAGCCGGGGCACCAGCGGGTGCTGGATGAGGTAGTTCCACAGGGAGGTGGTGCCACCGCGTTTGGTGCCGATGATCAGGAAGTCCGGCAGGGGCCGCCGATCGCTGGTCCGCATCGCGTAGTCGACGAGGGACTCCTTCACCCGGGTCGTCACCTGGGTCGGAACGAGCTGCTTCACCCGGTCACGGATGGTCGCCACGATGGAACTCACCTGCCTCTCGTCGACACCGGGACGGGCCCGTCGGCCGCAGCCGCGCCATCTCGCCCACGGATCTGCCTCATGGTCACCCGAACACCCGCGCGTACCCGGGGCAACGTCAACAAGCCGACGCAACCGGCCGCCAGCACGCCCAACGCCACCACCAGCCCGGACAGGCCGCGCCCGCCGACCAGGACGCCGACGCCGGCCGCCGCGCCCACGCCGACAGCCGTGGCCGCCGCCGCGCGCAGCGTCGCCGCGTCGACCAGCGGCTCCCGGACCACCGACCGGGCGAACCCGGCGGCGGTGAGATTCTCGGTGGCGATACCGGCGGCCCAGGCCACCGCCGCTCCCGTGGCGCCGTGCCCAGGGATCAGCCAGAGCCCCAGCGAGACGGTCACGGTCAGCCCGGCCAGGGTCGCCACCAGGTGCAGCCCACTGCGCCCGCCCATCAGCAGCAGGCTCTGCACGTTGCCCACCCCGGTGTTCACGAGCATCGCCAGCGCGAGCACCGTCATCGCCGGCACGCCGGCGGTGAACTCCGGCCCGAAGAGTTGGAGGAAGGCCAGCGCGAAGACCGCCAGCAGCAGGTACACCGGCCAGGACAGCACCAGCCCCCAGGTGGTCAACTGCCGGTGCACGGCCGCCGCGGCGGCCCGCTCGCCCCGCCCGAGCAGCCGGGACAGCTGCGGTGACACGGCCACCCGGAGGCCCTGCATGGCCAGCTGACCGGCCAGCACGTACCGGCCGACCGCGCCGAACACGCCGGCGTCCGCCGGGCCGGCCAGCACCGAGGTGAGCAGGACGCCCACCCACATGCTGCCCGCGTCGATGGCGGCCGAGGCGGCCCGGGGCAACGCGAAACGCCAGAACGTCGACCAGTCGGCGCGGTTGGGCCGCAGCGCCGCGCCGCGACCCAGCCCGATCGGGCCGGCCACCAGGGTGAGGCTGACCAGCAGCGCGAGGGCCGCCGGCACCAGCCAGCCGGTCATGCCGGCGAGCAGACCACCACCGGCCAGCGCGGCGGCGCCGACCAGCACCGGGCGTGCCACCGGCAGCAGGAGGAACTGCACTCCGACGTACGCCCGGATGGGCCGCACGCAGCGCAGCGCGGCCAGCAGCAGGGTCATCGCCACCACCACCGGCACCGCGGCGAAGGTGACGGTGAGCAGCGCGCCGGCCGCGTCGCCGGAGCCGCGCAACAGCCGGGGAGCGAGCGCGTCGGCGGCCAGCGTGCCCGCGCCGGCGACCAGCAGCCCGGCGAGCAACGGCGGGATCAGCGCCACCGGGAGCACCCGGGCCGCGTCCCCCCGGACGCCGGTGCGACGCCGGGGCAGCGCCCACATCAGACCGGTCTCCGCGCCGAGCGTGCAGACCGCCGTGGCCACGGTGACCACCCCGATCGCCGCGAAGAACGCGCCCGCGCCGGCCGTCCCGTACCCCCGGGTGATGACCACGGCCAGCACGAAGCCGAACAGGCCACTGGTCGCCGCGCCCACCAGCCCGGCCACGCCGCTGCGCGCGCTGCGCCGGGTCTCGGCCGCACCGGCGTCCCCCGCCGTCCCGGAAGCGACCGGCGTCGCCGGATCGTCCGGGCGCTCCGGGTCGGCGTCGGCCGACGTCCGGGCCGTGGCCGTCACGCGGGCACCGTCCGCAGTGCCGGCGGCCGGGCCAACCAGGCCCGCCGCTCCCGCTCGGTGAGCGCCATCGCGAAGGCGACCGCGAAGAACGCGACCGTCAGATTCTGGTTGGCCATGCCATAGAAGGGGATCTGCACCAGGCAGACCACCGGCACCACCGCCAGCCACTGCCCGGCGGCCGAGGTCGCCCGGGCGCAACTCACCGCGGCGGCCACGAACCAGGCCAGGAAGCAGACCAGCGCCGGTACGCCGTGACTGAACAGCACCATCCACAGCTGCCCCTGGGTGCCGATCGGAGCGTCGGCGGAGACGGTGTCCACGTTCACCGGTGCGCCGTAGCCCAGCCACGGCGAATCCTGCACCCGGCGGATCACCTCGGTGTAGAGCGAGAGCCGGTCCGTGTTGGTGTCACTCGAGTCGACGCGCTGGTTGATCAGGTCGGTGATCGGAATGACGACGGTCGCCAGCGCGCCGATCACCACCACCCCGACGATGGACGCGGCGACCCGGACGTTGCCGCGCAGGCTGGCCCGCACCCCGAGCACCGCCAGGCCGACGCCGAGGCTGAGGAACATCGCCCGGTTGAGGGTGAAGAACGCCGGCCCGAGTGACAGCGGCAGCGACGCCAACAGCGCCCAGCGCAGCAGCCCTCGACGGCGCAGCATGGTGAAGGCCACCACGCAGGGCAGCGTCATCGCGTACGCGCTGCCGTAGTTGTTGGTGTACGCGAACGGCGCGGCCGGCCGGTAGATCGGGTTGAGCGAGCGGGAGCTGTACTCCGCCGTGGTCAGGTGCACCATGTCCTGGATGAACGGGGCGCGGGCCACCCCGGCGGGCAGCAGCACCTCCATCGGGGTGGCCATCGCCAGCCGGGGCATCAGCACCCCGAGCCAGCCCAGCACCACCAACGCGAACCAGAACGCGCAGAGCGGGCTGAGCACCACCGTCAGGTCCGCGCGTTCCCGGGCCGCGACGTACACGTAGACCCCGACCACCAGCGCGGTCACGTAGAAGGCCAGCCGCAGGGCGAACGTCAGCAGCGAGGCCGGCGACGGCAACTGCGTGGCGCTGACCACCACGATGGCCAGGAACAGCAGCCAGAGGCCGCTGGCCGGCGGCAACGGCACCCGACCCCGGGTGAGCAGCAGAGCGAGCAGCAACGCGCCCAGCAGCGACCAACCGAGGTAGAACGCCCCGAGCAGCCACCAGAGTGGCACCAGGCCGAACATCAGCGACAGCGGCCAGAGCGGCAGCCGCGGTGGCGACGGCAGCGGCACCGGCGCGACGGGCGCCGGGGCGGCACCGGGCGGCGGCCCGGTCGCCGGGGCGCGGGTGACCGACACCGATCAGGCCCGGCCGTTGCGGGTGAGCACGAAGCCCAGCGGGGCGACCCCCGCGGCGCGCAGCCGCTCCACCAACCGCCGTAGGTCGCCCTGCCGGGTGCGGTCCCGCTCGACGACCACCACGGCGCTGCCCTGCCGGGCCACCGCGACGCCGCGCTCGTCGGACTCCGCCGGCGGCGCGTTGAACAGCACCAGCCCGTGGTCCGCGCCCTGCCGCCAGGTGCCGAACTTGACGCTACCCACCCCGACGGTCACCTCGTCCGGGGTGGCCGCCCGGCCGTTCTCGGGCAGAGCGGAGGCCACCCGCGGCAGCGTCAGGGTCGCGTCCGGGTCGGTGGACGGCCGGGCGCCGGGCGGGTGCGGGGAGGGTCGGCGGGGCGGTGCCGTGTCCGGGATGGTGCCGGCCACGGCCGGGGTGCCGGCCGGGCGGGGCTTGGGTACCGGCGTGCGGGACGGGTCGACGGGCAGCCGCCCCCGGTCGGCGAGCACCGCCGTGCGTAGCCGGTCGACCCGGCCGCTGTCGTCGGCGACGAACACCTCCCGACCATCGGCGGCGAGTGCCACGGCGAGCCCGGCGGTGAGCAGCGTGGCGTCCTCCCGGGAGCTGACCAGCGCGACCCGGGCCGGCTGGCGGACCCGTTCCGCGACCGCCATCGCCACGTACCGGACGTCCGCGTCGACCGCCCGGGGACTGCCCCGGAACCCCGGCCGGCGCACCGTGCCGAGCAGCGGCAGGCCGGTCGCGTCCCGGGCGTCGGCGACCGAGCGGACCCGCCGGTCGGCCGACTCCCAGGCGTACGCCAGCACGACGCCGATCAGCGCTCCACCCAGCAGACCGGCGACCACGTAGACCGCCCCGTGCCCGGCGGAGGAGACCAGCGCCCGCTCGGCGGTCTGGGTGACCCAGCCCGGGTTGATGTCCACCGCCGCGATCTCGGTACGGGCGGAGTTGAGCTGGGTGAGCTGATTGTTGATCCCGGCCAGCTCGGCCACCGCGGCGTCCGAGTTGGCGCTGTCCTTGGCGCCGGTGATCCGCTTCTGGACGGCGGCCTGCTGGGCGACGACCTTGGTGATGCTGGCGTCGTAGGAGCGCAGCATCTCGGCGCGCTGCTGCTCGTACATGGTGCGTCGGACGTCCAGATAGGTCCGTGCGGCGAGGTTGGCGCTCTCCACCGCCCGCTGCCCGCTCTGCGCCTGATAGGTGAAGCGCAGGATCTGCCCGCCGGTGGGCACCTCGACCTCGAGGGCGTTGCGGATGTCGCGCGGGTCGCCGCCGGCCGAGTCGGCGAGCCGCTGGACCACCTCGGTGCCGGTGGCGATGCCGCTCTCCACGTTCATGTTCACGGCGCGGTCGGCGCCCGCGCCGCTGGGGGTGAACGCATCGGTGACCACCGGCCGGACCGCCACCACAGCGCTCGCGCTCACCGCCGACGGCACCAGCGCCACGTAGCCGAGGGCGGCGAGCAGACCGGCCGTGGCGACCGCCAGCACCAGTCGCAGCCGATGCAGCGGCACCCGGAGCAGGTCGGTCAGCGTGAGGGCACGGGCGGCGGGGGGCGGGCTGTCCGTGGGCCAGGAGGCGGGAGGCGCATCAGTCATGGAACTTCTTCACCGTCTGTTGGGGATTGCCGACGACCACGACGCTGGGCGGCACGTCCGTACGGACCACCGTCGCGGCGCCGACGACGCTGTCCCGACCGACCCGCACCCCCTTGAGGACCAGGGCGTGCGCGCCGATCCACACGTTCTCCTCAATGACGATCGGGGCGCGGGTGGCCGGCCCCGGCGGCGCGTGCCGCTGCGCGGGCGGCAGGTTGTGGAAGTCGTTGTCGAGCAGCTCGCAGTCCGACAGGAGGCACCGGTCCCCCACGGTCACCGACGTCCAGGTGCCGATCCAGGTGGCGTTCAGCAGACAGTCGGCGCCGATGTGCACCTCGCCGGGCCCGGCGAAGCGGACCAGCTTGTTGATGCGGGTCCGGTCACCGATGCGCACCCGTACCCCCCGGCGCAGCCGGATCCGGCCGCGGATCTCCACGTCCCGGCCGAGCGTCAACCGCCGGTAGCGAAGCTGGTACCAGCCGCGTTTGACCGCGAAGACCAAGCGCACCGCGCGTCTCGCGCGGATGCCAGCGGCGCCGGGCAACGAGCCTCCCCCCGTCGCGGAGCCGGTGGCGGTGGTACCGCCACCGGCTCAACGTGAACAATCTACCGATGTTCCATTACGAACGGTTACCCGTCACTGTACGGAGAAGAATGTTGAAGGCACGGACCAGGACAACTCGGGCGTGGCCGTGGCGATCACCGTCGCCGTCGTACCGTCGACCACGGCGGCCGGCGCGGCCGTCGGGTCGAACGCCACACTGCGCAGCGCGCCGTCGGTGGCGCCGTAGACGATCCGACCGCCCACCCACGCCATGCCGCGCACCGTCGACCAGGTGACGCCGGTGGTCGGCAGGGCGAACTCGGTGGCACCGAGGTAGCTGCCGTCCATCTCGAAGTAGCGGTAGTAGAGGTTGTTGGTGCCGGTACGGGTGTAGTAGAGCCGACCATCGAGGAAGAAGGCGCCGGTCAGCGCCGCCGGGTTGTACCAGTCGTTGTAGCCGGACGCCTCCCAGGGCGACCCGATCGCTCCGCCACCGAACAGCGAGATGTCGATCCGGCTGCCGGTGGGCGTGCCGGCCACCGTGTGCGACCAGTAGATCCGGTCGTCCACCCGCCAGGTCGCACCGGCCGCCGTGTAGTTGGGCTGGCTGACCGTGACCGGGGTGCCGAGCGTCGTACCGTCGAACGGCACCTTCGCCACCGTGCCCGGCGCGGTGCCCAGGTAGAGATTTCCGGTGGTCGCGCTCGGCGGGTTCTTCGGGGTGAAGGTGCGCCCGCCGGCCAGCGGGAACACGCCGAGCCGCCCGTGGTACTCCTCGCCCATCCCGTCGGAGTTGTGCCCGAAGTAGAGACCGTCCGAGCCGCGCCACAGCACCGGCACCGACGAACCCCAACCGCTGGCGCCCGCGGGTAGCGCCGAGCCGCCGCTGCGGCGCGGGTTCCAGTTGACCGGCATGCCGGTCGCCGGGGTCACCGCGGCGACGCCGAGCCGGTCGACCGCGCCGGGGCCGGCGCTGTCGCTGGCGTTCGGGTTGTTCATCCAGCGGAAGTGCCCGCCAAGGTAGATGACGTTGTCGGCCACCTCGACCGAGGTGATGGTGTCGTTACCGGTGAAGTCGATCCAGGTGGCCAACTGACCGCTGCCCCGGGCGGCGGTCTCGAAGCGGACCAGCGCGTCGCAGTACGCGGTCGGCCAGCCGCCGCCACCGTTGCTGCCGACCACGAACCAGCTGCCGTCGCCGCCGAACTTCACGTCCTGCGCGTAGTGGACGAAGGTCGCCGGTGCCGCGCACGGCGGCACGTACTTCTCGGTGCTCCAGTCGATCACCGCCGGGGTGGCGGTGAGGTCGACCAGCGCCAACTGGTTGCGCGGCAGGCCGTTGACCTCCATGAAGTTGCCACCGGCGACCAGGGTGTTGCCGTCGGGCGTGACATCGATGGTCCACACGTACGAGGTGGTGCTGTGCCGTCCGACGGTGGCGTTGATGGAGAAGCCCGGGTCGATCGCGCCGGTGGTGGCGTTGAGCCGGCCCAGCCCGGCGTGCGCGACGCCGTTGAGCCAGTTGAACGCGCCGGCCACGTAGAGCCAGTTGCCGTGCAGCACCAGATCACGGACGGTGCCGCCGTCGGAGCGACCGACCCAGCTGTCGATGATCGCCCCGGTGGCGGGGTTGAGCGCGACCAGGTTCTTGCGGGACACCCCGTTGACGTTTTTGAAGGTGCCACCGACGATCAGCGTGCCGCCCGGCCCCGCGATCAGCGTGTTGACCGCGCCGTCGAGGACCGGCAGGAAGGTGGTGGAGATCGTGCCGGTGCTGCCGTTGTACGCGAACAGGTAGCGCTGGGTCGTCCAGGCGGAGCCGGAGGTCTGCCGGATCTGGGTGAAACTGCCGCCGACGAAGACGGTGCCGCCCACCTGGGCGAAGGCACGGGTCTCACCGTCGCGGGCGTGAGGGGTCGAGTTGCTGGGGTTCGCCGACACCAGGGTCGCCGTCTCGGGGATCGGCACCACCGCCGCCGAGGCCGTGGTGGGCACGCTGAGCAGCGCGGCGACGGTCGCGAGCGCGACCACCCCCGCACGAGTACGACGTGGTCCGGCGAAACGCCACAAGTGCGAGAGTCTGGGCACGCTGCGCCTCCAAGGTGGGATGTGAACCCGAGGTAGCGTGCCTCGCCCACCTTGACAGGCGCATCCGCCGATCAGGCGGTGCATCGATCCGCTTGCCGACAGAACGCTGACCGGATCGGATGTCCGACCCGGCTCAGCGAACTGCCGGCACCACTCCAGCCGTGATCGTCAGCGGCTCCCTCCGGTGGGCTGGCGGAGGTAGGAGTCCTTGCCGGCCTGGGTGAAGCCGGCGACCGCGGAGGCGTCGTGGTTCATCGTCATGTCGCAGGTCGACGTACGGCTGGTCATGCCCGCCGAGTTGAAGTAGATCGCTGCCTTGATCTTCGGGTGCGCCTTGAGGGCCGCCGGGAACTCCTGGAACCAACGCTGCTTCGCGCCGGGATCGGCGGAGTTGAAGTTGGTGCCGAACTCGGCGAGCATCCGTGGCTTGCCGGCGCCGACGCCGTTGTCGTCCAGCCAACGGTAGAAGCCGTCCACCGTGGTGTTCGGGCTCTTCCACACCGTGCTGCCGTTACAGACATGGAAGTTGTACGGGTCGTAGGCCACCCAGTCGACGTAGCGGTCGCCGGGGTACAGGTTGGCGTACCGGGAGTAGTGGCCGGACCAGCCCATCATCGTCCAGACCCAGACCGCGTTGGTCGCGCCGGCCTTGGCGAACCGCTCGTACACGTACTTCCAGGCGCGGACGAAGTCGGCGTCGCTGCCCTTGCCCGGCTCGTCCTCGGGCTCGTGGTCGAAGCCCATGAAGACCGGCGCGCCGGCGGCCCGGATCCGGCCCGCGACCGCGTCGATGGTCGCGTCCTGCCGGCCACTGTAGACATCCGCCCACTTCAGGGTGGTGCCGGCGGAGAAGTTGCGGGATTCCCAGGCGAAGAACATCAGCCGACCCTCGCGCATCTGCTGAGACTCGTACGCGTCGGGGAAGGCCCCGTTGCTGCCCGCGTTGGAGAAGTCGTGGTACCGGTGCACGATGTCGAACTTGCGCCCGACCTGCGTCTCCACGTCGGTGATCGCCTTACCGTGGTTCCAGCCGCCACCCGCCCCGGCGGGTGAGTACATGCCCCACCAGGCACCGCAGGACGGGACGAGCTTGTCCGACACCGCGCCGCAGCGGCCGGGCGGGACGGTCGAGCTCGACGTCGGGCTGGGCGTCCGGGTCGGCGCGACGGTGGCCGACGGCTTCGGCGCGGCGGTGGTCGGCGGGGCGCTGGGCGTCGGCGGCACCGAGCGGGTCGGCGTCGCCGAGGGACGCGCACCGATGTCGTAGCTGATCACCAGGCGGGGCCGCAGCTCCACGTCCCGGTTGTCGGCGGACGCCCAGTAGATCCTGGTCTCCAGGCCGGCCTGGGCCAGCGAGACCGTCCAGGTGCCGTTGCCGGTGACCAGCCCCGAGACGTCCCACTCGTTGAAGCCCTTCGACACTCCGGTCACGCTGTCCAACGCGACACCGGCCGGCGCCAGGGCCGGCCGGGCCTCGCGGGCGCTCAGCGGCGTGGCATGCGCGGTCACCGTGGCCGGGAACTGCTGCCAGGCGTGCACCCGCAGCGTCGTCCGGATGTTGACCGCCGCTGCCGGCAGGGTGGTCACCGCGAACTCGATGACCGCCTCCCGGCCGCCGCGCGGGTTGCCGTCGCAGCGCGTCGAGCAGGTCGCGAGGGTCGTCTTGACGGCGTTGTCGCCGTCCTGCAGGACCGCGGTCGCGGTGGTGTCCGCCGCCGCGTGAATGGACAGATCGTCGCTGGCCAGCAGCGGCAACATGGTCGCTACGATGCCGGCCACCACCGAGCCGCCGACGACGCCGATGGCGATCGCCTTGCGTCGGGGGCCGGGGTGGAACCGGGTCATGCGGTGCAGTCCGTGCCTGGTCAAGGAAAACTCCCTGTGGTTGCTGCCGTAACTCTGGGCAGCGTATCGACGCCCCTGGCATGTCGCGCGGAGGACAGTTTCCCGTAAGCGCGTCTTAACCGTGCGCTAAGAAAGCCGTCTGAGCAGGAGATCTACTGCGCAGGATCGTGCGGATGGCCACGCCGACCGCACGCCGGGGTCATCGGCGGCGGCCCGCCACCAGGGCTTCCCGCATCGCCTCGACCGGCGCGGCCACGCCGGTGAACAGCTCGAACTGGCCGACGGCCTGGGCGAGCAGCAGATCCAATCCGGACACCACCCGCAGGCCGGCCGCCAGGGCACTGGCACCCAGCGGCGTCGGCCACGGATCGTAGAGCGCGTCGAAGTAGACCGTCCCCGGTCGCCAGGTCACGGCCTGCGCGAGCGGATCGGCCACCCCCTTCGGCACGGTGGCGACGACCACGTCGACGTCCATGCGCTCTGCGGCGCCGGACCAGTCGGCGGCCGTCAGGAGGACACCCAACGCATCCGCCACCGGCCGCAGCTCGCGGATCGCCTCCGCCCGCCGCGCCACCACGGTCACCGAGGAGCACCCGAGGCGGGCTGCGGCGGCCAGCGCGGCACGGGCCGTACCGCCCGCTCCCAGCACGGTCATGCTGCCGCCGGCGGCCACCCCCGCGTCGGTGAGCACCTGCACCATGCCGGTGACGTCGGTGTTGTCGGCGTACCAGGAGCCGTCCGGGCGGTGCACCAGCGTGTTGGCGGCACCGACGGCGGCGGCGACCGGCGACGTCTCAGCGGCCAGACCGAGCGCCGCCTCCTTGCCGGGCATGGTCACCGACAGCCCCACCCACTGCGGGCCGAGGCCGTCGACCAGACCCGCCAGCTCCGAGGCGCCGCACTCGATCCGGGTGTACGACCACCCGGTCAGCCCGGCCGCCGCGTACCCGGCGGTGTGGATCAGCGGCGAGAGGGAGTGCGTGATCGGCGTGCCGACCACGGCCGCCCTCACGAGCAGTTCTCGCCGCTGAGCACGCCGTTCTTGCACATCTGCCGCTGCAGGTTCCGGAAGTCGGCGTCGTTGGAGCCGTAGCCCATCGTGCCCTTCTTGTCGACGGTCATGAAGTAGACCCAGTCGCCGTTGGGTGCGTTCATCGCGCCCTTCAGCGCGTCCTCACCCGGGTTGCTGATCGGGGTGATCGTCAGGCCGTCGGCACCGTGGGTGCGGTACGGGTTCTTGGGATCGTTGAGCTCGCTGGCCTTGAGGACGTCCGAGTCCTTCGGATCCTTGCCCTGCAACCGCAGCCAGTAGTTGATCGCGCTGTCGATCTCCAGGCACTTGCAGTGGTACTTGTCCGTGTACACCCGGTTGTAGATCACCCGGGACACCTTCGGGAAGTCGACGTGATTGACCGACTCGGCCTGCGCGATGGACGCCGTGATCAGCGCCTCGTACGGGGAGATGCCCCGCTTGCCCTCGACCGTCTCGACGAACTTCATCTGGCTGGTGACCTCGAGGAACTGGTTCACCATCAGCGAGAGGATCTGCGCGGCCGTCGCCTTCGGGGGGATCTCGTAGGTCGCCGGGAAGAGGAAGCCCTCGATGCTCTTCGGCCCCTTCTTGCCGTCCCCCCGGTTGAACCAGAAGGCCGGCACGCCCAACTTGATCGGGTCCTTCGCGGCGGCCTTGAACTCGGCGGCCGGGATCTTGGTGGCCTTGGAGAGCTCGTCGTAGATCGCCAGGGTGATCATGCCCTCCGGGATGGTCACACCGTTGACCACGCGACTCTTCGGGTCGAGCAGCAGGGTCACGGCGTCGGCGGCGCGCATCTCCTTCTTGACCTTGTAGCGGCCCACCTGGATGTTCTTGCTGCGGGAGTTCGCGTCCGCCGCCTCGATGAACGCCTTGACGCTCTTGATCACCTGGGCCTCGTAGAGCGTGGCGCCGATATCGGTGGCGCTGTCACCGGTCTTGACATCGACCAGCACCTCGCCCGAGCCCGGGCCGTCGTAGTCCGGGGTGACGAAGTGGTTCTGGATCCGGTCGAAACCGATGTAGGCCCCGCCGCCGATGCCGCCCAGCAGGATCAGGGCCAGCAGCAGAGCCAGGAACGTCTTGGCTCGGCCGCCCCCGGAACCGCCCTTGCGCTTACGGACGAAGCTGTGTCGGTGTCGACCCTTCTCCCCCCGGTCCGGCTCGTCGAACCCCAGGTCCAGATCGTCGATCATTGCGTCCGCCTCCGCTGCGCGTCCAGCCAGCTCTGCAGAATCTCCACCGCGGCCGCCTGGTCGACAACCGCACGTTGACGTTTGCCCCGGACGCCACGCTCGGCCAGCCTACGAGAAGCGACCACCGTCGACATCCTCTCGTCGGTGAGCGTTACCGGGACGGGGGCTATCACATCGACCAGTCGGTCAGCGTACGCCTTCACGTGGACCGCCGCCGGGCCGAGTTTTCCGGCGAGATTAACCGGAAGACCGACGACGACCTCCACCGCCTCGTGCTCGGCGATGAGCGCGGCCAGCTCGGCGAGGTCGCTCGGCACCGCGTCCGGCCCCGTGGTGAGGTCGCGGGCCAGGGTCACCAGCGGGGTGGCCAGCACGCCGTCCGGATCCGAGCGGGAGACCCCCACCCGAACCTGGCCGACATCCACCCCGAGCCGGACTCCACGCGTCAGCTCAGTCACCGACGGTCACTCCTCGGATCGAACGAGCCAGGGCGGACCGAACGGCCCGCCCTGGCTCGAAGAAGATCATCCATCACGCGTCGGAGATCGCCTTCTCGACGGTGAGCAGCAGCGTCGGCGCCTCGGTCGCGGGCAGGCCGCCGCCCTGGGCCAGGTCGGGGCTGCCCCCGCCGCGCCCGGAGAACGCCGCCTTCACCAGATCCGAGGCGGCGAGGCCCCGACCCCGGGCGGCCGCGTTGACCGCGACCACCAGGGACGCCTTGCCGTTGGCCCGAGCCGCCACCGCGACCACCGCCGGCCGCGCCGGGTCGATGTTGTCGATCTTGCCGCGGATCTCCTGAGCGAGGGTCCGTACGTCGTTGCCGGCCGCACCCTCCGGCGCCTCGGTGCCCACGTACGCGACCCCGCGCACATCCTTGGCCTGCGCGGCGAGCGCGGCAGCACCACCCAGCACCAGCTGGGCGCGCAGCTTCTCCAGCTCCTTCTCCGCGTCCCGGAGCTGGGTGACGGTCTGCTCCACCCGGTCGGCGACCTGATCGTTGGGCACCCGGTACAGCTCGGCCAGCCGGGAGACCAGCAGGTGCTCCTTGGCCAGGAAGCCGAAGGCGTCCATGCCGACCAACGCCTCGACCCGACGGACGCCGGAGCCGATCGACGACTCGGAGAGGATCTTCACGAGGCCGAGCTGCGCCGAGCGGGCCACGTGCGTGCCGCCGCACAGCTCCCGGGCGTAGTCACCCACCTCGACGACCCGCACCTCCTCGCCGTACTTCTCGCCGAAGAGCGCCATCGCGCCGATCCGCCGCGCCTCGTCCAGCGAGGTGATGAAGGCGTGCACCTCCAGGTCGGCCAGCAGCACCTCGTTGACCTGCTGCTCCACGTCACGCAGCACGGCCGGCGACACCCCGGTCGGGGTGTTGAAGTCGAACCGCAGCCGGCCCGGCGCGTTCAGCGAACCCGCCTGGGTGGCCGACTCGCCGAGGAAGTTGCGCATGGTCTGGTGCACCAGGTGGGTGGCGGTGTGTGACCGGGAGATCGCCCGCCGCCGAGTGGTGTCGATCTCGGCGTAGCCGGTCTCGCCGGCGCGCACCTCACCCCGGATCACCCGGGCCCGGTGCACGATCAGGCCGGGCACCGGCTGCTGCACGTCGAGCACCTCGACCTGGCCACCGCCCACGGTGATCATGCCCTGGTCGGGCTGCTGGCCACCGCCCTCGGCGTAGAACGGGGTCGTGTCGAGCACCAGCTCGATCGTGTCGCCCTCGGTCGCCGCCTGACGCGGGCCGTCGGCACCGAGCAGCGCCCGCACCGTCGACTCCCGCGCCACCTCGCTGTACCCGGTGAACGTCACCGGGCCACCCGAGTCGAGCACCCCCCGGTACGCCGACAGGTCGGTGTGCCCGGTCTTACGCGCCTGCGCGTCCGCCTTCGCCCGGGTCCGCTGGTCGGCCATCAGCCGGCGGAAGCCCTCGTCGTCGACCTGGAGACCCTGCTCCGCGGCGATCTCGAGGGTCAGGTCGATCGGGAAGCCGTACGTGTCGTGCAGCTGGAACGCCTTCGCGCCGGACAGCGCCGAGCCGCCCGCGGTGCGGGTCTCGGCGATCGCCGTGTCCAGGATCGTGGTGCCGGCACGCAGGGTGGACAGGAAGGCGTCCTCCTCCGCGTACGCGTAGTCCGCGATGCGGTCGAAGTCGGTCGCCAGCTCCGGGTACGACGGGGCCATGCAGTCCCGGGCCACCGGCAGCAGCTCGGGCAGCGCCTTGTCCTGCCAGCCGAGCAGCCGGATCGACCGGATCGCCCGCCGCATGATCCGGCGCAGCACGTAGCCGCGCCCCTCGTTGCTCGGGGTCACCCCGTCGCCGATCAGCATCAGCGCGGTCCGGACGTGGTCGGCGATCACGCGCAGCCGGACGTCGTCCGGGTGCGACTCGCTCGCCACGTGGCCGGAGTGGGCGCCGTAGCGCTTCCCGGTCAGCTCCGCCGCCCGGGCCAGGATCGGCCGGACCTCGTCGATCTCGTAGAGGTTGTCGACCCCCTGCAGGATCGAGGCCATCCGCTCCAGGCCCATGCCGGTGTCGATGTTCTTCGCCGGCAGGTCACCCAGGATCGGGTAGTCGTCCTTGGTGGTGCCCGGGCCCCGCTCGAACTGCATGAAGACGAGGTTCCAGAACTCCATGTAGCGGTCCTCGTCGACCGCCGGGCCGCCCTCGCGGCCGTACTCCGGGCCCCGGTCGTAGAACAGCTCGGAGCACGGACCGCACGGCCCCGGGATGCCCATCGACCAGAAGTTGTCCGCCTTGCCCCGGCGGACGATCCGCTCGGCCGGCACACCCACCGACCGCCAGATCTCGTACGCCTCGTCGTCGTCGAGGTAGACCGTCGGCCAGACCCGCTCCGGGTCGAGCCCGAAGCCGCCGTCGGCCTGCGACTTGGTGACCAGGTCCCACGCGAGCGGAATCGCGCCCGACTTGAAGTAGTCACCGAAGGAGAAGTTGCCGTTCATCTGGAAGAACGTGCCGTGCCGACTGGTCTTGCCGACCTCGTCGATGTCCGGGGTGCGGATGCACTTCTGGACGCTGACGGCCCGCTGGTACGGCGCCGCCTGCTGACCCAGGAAGTAGGGGACGAACTGCACCATGCCGGCGTTGACGAACAGCAGGTTCGGGTCGCTGATGGCGGGCAGCGGAGCGGACGGCACCACGGCGTGGCCGTTCGCCTCGAAGTGCGCGAGGTACCGCCGCTTGATCTCCGCCGTCTTCATCGCTGGTGTTCCTCCGGAAAGATGTCTCGATCGCCGATCCGCGGGGATTCCCGCAGCTCGGCGAACTGGTCGTCGAACGCCTCGCCTTGGGCGAACGCCTGGTGGATCTCCTGCTCGCGTTCGGCCATCCCGATCCGGACGTCCTCCACGAAGCTACGCAGCGATTCGACCAGCCCGCCAGCGGATTGCGTCACCTGGCTGGCGATACCGGCCGGGGTGTACGCCTGCGCGGTCCGGGTCGCCTTGCGGACCACCACCACGCCGACGGCCAGCCCGATGCCGAGCCAGAACAAGCGCCTCATGTCTCGCTACCTCCTGGTACGCCGGCCGTCAGCGGTTGCCGCGCCGGGCGGCCCGACGCTGCTGCTTGATGGTGTCGCGCACCTCGCGCTCGGTCTCGGCGTTGCGGCGGTTGGCGGCGGCCTTGCGCACGCTGTAGCCGAAGGCAGCGACCTTGACCAGCGGGTTCGCCGCGGCGGCGGAAACCACGGTGGCCAGGTTGGCGACGTTGGCGGTGACGTTCTGCGCGTGGCTGGTCATGGTGTCGACCTTCGCCAGCTGGAGGTTGACGCCGTCGAGCGAGGTCTGCACCTGCTCCAGCGCGGTGTTGACGTTCTTCACCGTGGTGTTCACGTCGCCGAGCAGCGGCGCCGTCCGCTCGTTGAGGTCGTTGATCATCCGGGTGGTGGCGTCCACGGTGTGCCGCAGCCGCAGGATGGGCAGCGTCAGGATGAGCACCAGTACCGCGAACGCGCACGCCGCGATCAGCGCCGCGACCTCTCCAATGTCGCCCACGCGTGTCCTCCTCAAGCAGAGTTCCGGGGACCCGACGTCCCCGGAACGCACGACCCTGGTCAACCCGTACGCGGGTCTGCCAACCCGTCGTCGGTCAACAGCGGCGGGCGGGCCCGCCAGCCCCAGACCCTACCGTCCGTGATGGAAACCGGCTCACGACGGTGAGGGTGTCGGCTCATCCAGTGGGTCTCCGCTGACTGTCGGGTACGGGTCCTCTCCGGTCAGTGACGGATCGGTGGTCGGCTGTGGCCTGGTCCGCTCGTCATCGATCGCGTTGCGCACCTTCACCGACACCAACGAGCCGGCACACTCGCCCGCAGCGGCCGACGGGCCGGGAGACGGCACGATCGCCGGCTCGCCGTCGACCGGTGGCGGTACGCAGGTCGGCTCGCGCACCCACAGGTCGAGAGTCAACTCGTCCCGGCGCCAGCAGCTGTAGCTGCCCTTCGTCTGCTGCTCCGGGCAGCGGGACACCTTCCACGGTTGCCAGCCGTCCGCGCGCAACGCGCTCTCGTAGACCCGCGCCGTCTCCTCCGGAGACTTCTCCGAGGTGACGGTGCGCTCGCGCAGCCGGCAGTCGAGCAGGCACCAGCGGCTGCCGCTGACGTCGTCGACCGTCTTGGCCGCGGCCCAGCCGGGCACGTTGAGCTGGTCCAGGTTGTCGAAGACCGGATCCCGGCTCAACGTGCGGATGCCGAAGAAGAGCGGCACCGCGCCGAGCAGCACGATGCTGACCAACGCCAGCACCGCCGCTCGCAGCCGACGCCGCTCGCGCGACTGCCGGCGCAGCTCCGACCGGGCGCCACCCGAGGCGGCGTCGTCGTCGGGCCCGTCGTGGCCGGCCGGGCGCAGTGCCGGCCCGTCGGCCGACTCGGACGCGGGCCGGTCCATCGAGCCGACCTCGGCGGGCACCACGGCGGCGGCCCGGGCCACGCCGACCGGTTCGCCGGGACGTCCGGGCGGTGGGCCGAATCCCGGCCCGGCCGCGTCGCCGGGGCGGCCCGGCGGCG
>NZ_JBAKHW010000072.1:0-18090 GCF_036906815.1 Micromonospora sp. CPCC 205539
GCCCCCAGGCGAGCGCGGCACCGCAGGCGCGCGCGGCACCGCAGGCGCGCGCGGCACCGCAGGCGCGCGCGGCACCGCAGGCGAGTGACGCGCCCCAGGCGAGCGACGCGCCCCAGCGAGCGGTCCCCGGCGCGCGGACCCTTCGCGCTCGCCACGAGTCAGCCCGCAGCGCTCGCCACATGTCAGCCCGCGGCGAGTGCGGCGGCGACGAAGAGCACCAGACCGACGGTCAGGTAGGCCGTCGGAGGGCGGAGCCAGCCCCGGCCGCCGTCGGCGAGCGCCAGCCCGCCGGTTCGTAGCCCGTACAGCCCGGTTGCGAAGATCGGCAGCCCGGCGACCAGGGCGATCCCGACGACCACGTTCCCGGCGGACACCGGGTCGCTGGTCACCCCGGCCAGCAGCACCCGCAGCGCCGGGACCTCGAAGATCAGCACCAGCAGCGCGAAGAGTACGGCCAGCGCCGGGCGACGGGTGCGGTAGACACCGTCGGCGACCGGCGGGTACGTCGGCGGCTCCGCCGCGGGCAGGTCGCCACGAGGACCGATCGGCAGCATCGGACCGGTCGGCATCTCCAGCGGGTGCGGCGCGTCGGCGCTCCGGTTCGGATCGACGATCGGGTACCCGCCGAGCGGAGCGGGGCGCGCCTGATCAGCGAACACACCGGCGGACGGGTCACCGGCGGGCGGCGTCTCGCGGGCGCCGGGCGAAAGGGTCGAGTCCCGGGCAGCGGTCAGCGGGTCGCCCACCGGAGTCGACTCCCGGGCGGCCCGACGACCGGGCAGTTCACCGGAGATCTCCGAAGGGTCCCGGTCCGCCCGCCGCGAGCGGGCCGCCCGGTAACCGTCGGTTTCCGGCCGGTTGTCGCTGAGCGGGTCGACCGTGCCGAAGCGTCCGGAGTCGGGTTCGGGCGTACCGAAGCGCACGGCCTGGCCGTCCACCGCGCCGAAGCGGCCGGAGTCCGGTTCCGGTGTGCCGAAGCGGCCGGTGTCCACCGCTCCGAAGCGGCCCGAGTTGGGCTCCCCGAGCCGGTCGGGCATCGCCGCGAAGCGGCCGGAGTCGCTCTCGGGCGTACCGAATGGCGCCGCTTCGGATCCGGTCGCGCCGAACCGGTCCGACTCCCGGCGCCGGCCAGCGCCGGTGTCGTCGCCGAAGCGACCCTCCTCGGTGCCGCGCTGCTCAGGCACCTGGACTTCGTCGTCCCGGTACCGCGGTTCGCCCGCGCCACGCCACTCCGACTCGCCGTAGCCGCGACCCCGTTCGTCGGGGTACCAGCGCGGCTCCTGATCTTCGGGAAAGCTCCGTCGTCCATCCACGTCCGGCACCGTATGCGACCGGCTGCGCCCACGCCATTTCAACCCGCCTGACCGGGTGGCCATGATCACTTGATGCGGAGTAGTTGCCAGCCGGCCCAGAACACCACCGGGCATCAAGTGATCATGGGGCAACGCGTGCCATGACGAGCTAGCACAGTGCGGGCTTGATCGATCGGTTGTCCACAGCACCGCCACTGTCCACAGGCGGCGGATGCCGGGGTCGCGGTGGCAGCGCCTCGGCGGGCAGCGTGCGGGCCATGACGAAGCGGAACCAGGCGGTCGGCGCGTACGGCGAGCGGTGTGCGACCCAGCACCTGATCGGGGCGGGACTGCGCCCGGTCGCCCGGAACTGGCGCTGCCCGGCCGGGGAGATCGACATCATCGCCTGGGACGGGCCGGTGCTCGCCTTCTGCGAGGTGAAGACCCGCCGGGGCGACAGCTTCGGCACCCCGGCTGAAGCAGTCGTACCGGCCAAGGCCCGCCGGCTGCGCGGGCTCGCCGCGCGCTGGCTCTCCGAAACCGGCACCACCGCCGAGGAGGTGCGGTTCGACGTGCTGTCGGTGCGGCTGCCCGACGCCGGTCCGGCGCAGGTCGACCATCTCAAGGGCGCGTTCTGAGATGGCCGCACCGGGCGAGGCCGGCGGTGACGCGCCGTGAGTTACGCGAAAGTGCTCTGCGTGGGGTTGGTCGGGGTGACCGGCCACCTGGTCGAGGTGGAGGCCGACCTGGCGGCGGGCCTGCCCGCGGTGGTGATCTCCGGTCTGCCGGACACCGCCCTGCACGAGGCCCGGGACAGGGTCCGCGCCGCAGTGGTCAACTCGGGCCAGCGGTGGCCCAACCGGCGCATCACACTGAACCTGCTGCCGGCGACGCTGCCGAAGTTCGGCTCGGCGTTCGATCTGGCGATCGCCGCCGCGCTGCTCGGTGGCTCGGGAGAGTTGCCGCTGGTCCCCCTGGAGGGGGTGGTGGTCCTCGGCGAGCTGGGCCTGGACGGGACGGTCCGGCCGGTGCGCGGGGTGTTGCCGATGGTCGCCGCCGCCGCTCGGGCGGGCGTCGGGCGGGTGATCGTCCCAGCCGGCAACGCCGCGGAAGCCGCGGTCATCCCCGGGGTACGCGTGCGGGCGGTGGACACCCTGCACCGGCTGGTCGCCTTCGTCCGGGACGGCAGCCCGCTGATCGAGCCGCCGACGGACACCCCGGTGCCGGTCACCGGCGGCCCCGATCTGACCGAGGTCGCCGGGCAGCAGTTGGGCCGACGCGCGCTGGAGGTCGCCGCCGCCGGCGGGCATCACCTGGCGCTCCTCGGCCCCCCGGGTGCCGGCAAGACGATGCTCGCCGAACGGCTGCCGTCGATCCTGCCCGAGCTGGACGACGACGCGGCTCTGGAGGTGACCGCGTTGCATTCGGTCGCCGGGCTGCTCCCGCCGGGCGGCCGCCTGCTGCGCCGCCCGCCGTTCCAGGCGCCGCATCACACCGCGACGGTGCCGTCGCTGGTCGGCGGCGGCTCCGGGCTGGCGCGGCCCGGCGCGGTGTCGCTGGCCCATCGCGGGGTCCTCTTCCTGGACGAGGCACCGGAGTTCGGTAAGGGCGCACTGGATGCGCTGCGCCAACCGTTGGAACACGGCCGCATCCAACTGCGCCGCAGCGGGGGCGGCACCGAATACCCGGCCCGGACCCAACTGGTGCTGGCCGCCAACCCCTGCCCGTGCGCCCGACCGGCCGGCGACACGCAATGCGAGTGCACGCCGCTGGTCCGGCGCCGCTACCTGGGCCGGCTCTCCGGGCCACTGCTCGACCGGATCGACGTCCAGGTGCGGCTACAGCCGGTTCGCGCGGCGGAGTTGCTGGCACCCGACGGCGACACCGAGTCCTCGGCCACGGTCGCTGCGCGGGTGGCAGCGGCCCGCCAGGCGGCAGCCAGCCGCTGGGCCGGCCTCGGTCGGCGGCTCAATGCCGAGGTGGAGGGCCTGCACCTGCGCCGACCGCCGTGGCGGCTACGCGCCGGAGACACCGCCGAGCTGCGCGGACGGCTCGACTCCGGCTCGCTGTCGGCTCGCGGCTTCGACCGGGTGATCCGGTTGGCGTGGACGATCGCCGACCTGGACGGCCGGGACCGTCCGGATCGGGAAGACGTCCGGGAGGCGATTCAACTACGGACGGGAGAGGCGACGTGAGCGCCGACGACGAACGCCGACTGGCCCGGGTCGCACTGACCTGGCTGGCCGAGCCGGGCACCCGCGCGGTGCACCGGCTGGTCGACCGACTGGGCCCGGTAGCGACCCTGGACCTGCTGCTCGATGGCGGCAGCCCGGACAGCTGGCTGCACAGCACGGTGGCCGCCCGGACGGCTGCCGGCGACGCCCGGGCCGTGGCGGCGGAGGCGCTGGAGCGGGCGGACCGTCTCGGTGCCCGGCTGGTCACGCCGGACGACGAGGAGTGGCCGGCCCGGGTCGCGGGCCTGGCCACACTCCAGCTTCCGAACGCCACCCGACGGGTGGACGGTGAGACCGCACCGCCGCTCTGCTTCTGGGTACGCGGGAGCTGGCCGCTGGGCGAGGCGTTGGAGCGCTCGGTGGCCGTGGTCGGGGCGCGGGCCGCCACCGGGTACGGCCAGCACGTCGCCACCGAGCTGGGGTACGGGCTTGCCGAGCGGGACTGGACGGTGGTCTCCGGTGGCGCCTTCGGCATCGACGCGGCCGCCCACCGGGGTGCTCTGAACGCTGGCGGGCCAACCGTCGCCGTGCTGGCCTGTGGTGTGGACCGGCCGTACCCGATGGGCAACACCGCGCTCTTCGACCGGATCGCCGACACCGGCCTGCTGGTCAGTGAGTGGCTGCCCGGCGCCGAGCCCCTGCGTCCCCGATTCCTGATCCGCAACCGGGTCATCGCTGGCGGCACCCTGGGCACCGTCGTGGTGGAGGCGTCGGCGCGCAGCGGTGCGACGCAGACCGCCCGGCGGGCCATCTACACGGGACGGGTGGCCATGGTGGTGCCGGGGCCGGTGACCTCGGCGATGTCCGTCGGCGCGCATGACCTGCTCCGTGAGTTCCCCAAGGCCCGGCTGGTCACCGGGGTGGCACACGTGCTCGAGGAGGTGGGCCGCATCGGTGCCGACCTGGCCCCGGTGCCCCGTGGCCCGCAACGACCGGCCGACGACCTCGACGACGACGCGCAGGCGCTGCTGGAGGCGCTGCCCCGCCGAGGCGCGATCGGCGTGGACGGGCTGGCCGCCCGGGCCGGTGTCGGCGTACGGATCGCGCTCCGCAAACTGTCCCTCCTGGAGGAGCTGTCGCTCGTGGTTCGCCGCGACGACGGCTACGCACTCGCCCCGTCGAGATCACGGCAGACGCCGACGGCACCGGCACCGGCAGCGGCGGCGACAGCGGCCGCGCCACCGAGAGTGGCGCGGCCGGCGGCGGGCGAACCTCCGCCGTAGGGTGGTGCCGTGCCAGCTGTCAGCGGAGGTGCGCGGGTCGATCGACCGGCCCGCACCACACCGCGACCGGCCCACCGGCGATGAGCCGAGCGGCCCGAGGCACCCGGGCCACCCACCAGGAGCTCCCGCCCGCTCTGCGCGACGCGGTCGACGACTTCGCCGAGCACCTGTCCCGGGTCCGGAATCGGTCAGCGCACACCGTCCGCGCGTACGTCACCGACCTGGTCTCGCTGCTCGACCACGCCGTCCGGATGGGCTGCGTCGACCTGGCCACGCTGGACCTGTCCGTGCTGCGCAGTTGGCTGGCCCGGCAGCGGACCACCGGTGCCGCCCGTACGTCACTGGCCCGGCGAGCGGCGTCGGCGCGGGCGTTCAGCGCGTGGGCGCACCGGGCCGGGCTGCTCCCCGCCGACGTGGGCGCCGCACTGGCCAGCCCTCGCGCGCACCGGGAGCTGCCCGCCGTTCTGCGCGCCGACCAGGCCGCTGCCCTGGTCGAGGCACCGAGCCGACCGCCGCCGACCACCACCCCGGCCGACACCGCACCGCCCGTCCACGTCAGGACGGCACCGCCCGCTCCCACCAGGACCGAACCGCCGGTGCTCGCCGGGGCCGCACCGCCCACCTCCGCCGGTGCGGCGACTGAGTCAGCCGGCACGGCAACTGGGGCGGCCGTTGAGGCGGTGCCGCTGCGCGACCGGTTGTTGCTGGAACTGCTCTACGCCACCGGCGTGCGGGTCAGCGAGGCCTGCGGGTTGGACGTCGGCGACGTCGACCACGGGCGCCGGGTGATCCGGGTGTTCGGCAAGGGCGGGCGGGAGCGATCGGTTCCGTACGGGGTGCCCGCGCAGCGGGCGCTGGACGAGTGGCTTCGTCAGGGCCGCCCGGCGCTGGCCGGTGCCCGCTCGGGCGACGCGCTGCTGCTCGGTGCCCGGGGGGGGCGGCTCAACCCGACCACGGCGCGACAGATCGTGGGCGGGTACGCCGAGGCGCTCGGCCTTCCCCGGACCAGCCCGCACGGGCTGCGTCACTCTGCCGCCACCCACCTCCTGGAGGGCGGTGCCGACCTGCGCGCCGTGCAGGAGTTGCTCGGGCACTCGTCGCTCGCCAGCACGCAGATCTACACGCACGTGTCGGTGGAGCGGCTGCGCGCCGCCTACCGCCAAGCCCACCCGCGCGCCTGACCTCGACCGCTCCGACCGGGCCCCGGGGCGGTCGACCGGGCCCAGGCGCGACCGACCGACGGTTACGATCATGAGGTGAGTGCCCCGCAGCCCCCCGAGCCGATTCCGGGCGCCCGCCTGCTGTTCTCTCTCGACCCGGCGGTCAGCTACCTCAACCATGGCGCGTTCGGCGCGGTGCCGATCGGCGTGCAGCGAGCCCAGCAGCGGCTGCGCGACGAGATGGAGGCCAATCCCCTGCGCTTCTTCACCCAGGGGCTGGTCGACAGGATCGCGCACACCCGCCGACACCTCGCCGGGTTCCTGGGCGCCGACCCGGACGGGAGCGCGCTGATCGGCAACACCACCACCGGCGTCGCCATCGTGCTCCAGTCGCTCGGTCTGCGCCCCGGTGACGAGGTGCTCAGCACCGACCACGGGTACGGCGCGGTGAGCTTCGCCATCCAGCGGGAGTGCCGCCGGACCGGGGCGGTCAGCCGGGTCCTGCCGGTGCCGCTGAACGCCACTGACGAGCAGGTCGTAGAGATCGTCCGCAAGGGCCTGCGCCCGGGGCGGACCCGGCTGCTCGTCATCGACCAGCTCACGTCGGTCACCGCCAAGCTCTTCCCAACCGCCGCCATCGTTGGGGTGGCTCACGAACATGACGTGCCCGTCCTGGTGGACGCCGCGCACGCGCCGGGCATGCTGCCCACGCCGGTGGACAGCATCGGGGCCGACTTCTGGGCGGGCAACCTGCACAAATGGGGGTACGCCCCCCGAGGTACCGCCCTGTTGACAGTCGCTGCGCCGTGGCGGGACCGGATCGAGCCACTGGTGGTCTCCTGGGAGCAGGACGCGGGCTTCCCGGCCCGGGTCGAGTGGCAGGCCACCCTCGACTACACCGCCTGGCTGGCCGCCCCGGCGGGCCTGTTCACGCTGCGCAGTCTCGGCGTCGACCGGGTCCGGGAGCACAATGCCGCGCTCGCCACGTACGGCCAGCGGGTGGTGGGGGACGCGCTGGGGGTGCCCCCGGCTCAGCTGCCCGACCCCGGCGGGCCGGGGGTGGCCATGCGCCTCATTCCGCTACCGGCCGGCACGGCGACCACCATCGACGCCGCGCGGGCACTGCAGACGCGGATCGGCGAGCGGCTCGGCGTCGAGGTAGCGGCCATAGGCTGGAACGGGCGCGGGTGGCTGCGGCTCGCCGGCCAGGTCTACAACTCGGCCGAGGACTACGAACGACTGGCGGTACGGCTGCCGGCGCTGCTCGCCCAGCGTTGACCCTCGACCGGGAGTAGGCGGACCGGGCCGAGGCCGAGCAGGGCCAGCGGGTCGAGGTATTCAGCGCCCCGGCGTAGGCCCCAGTGCAGGCAGGCCGTTGTCGGGCAGCCCGGATGACCGGGCAGCAGCTCGCCCAGGGGCGCACCGGCGGCGACCGGTTGGCCGGGGCGTACAGCCGGGCGCACCGGCTCGTGAGTGGTCCGCAGCCCGCCGGCGTGGCCCACGGTGACCACTGGCCGGCCGGCCACCAGACCGGCGAAGAGCACGGTGCCGGGCCCGGCGCTGCGGATCACCGCGCCGGGCGGGGCAGCCAGGTCCACCCCTCGGTGCCCGGCCAGCCACGGCTGGGGCGGCGGGTCGAACCGGCGCACCGGGCGAGCCGGCCCGTCGACCGGCCAGCGATAACGCCCAGACACCGCCAACGGCCAACCCTGCGGCCACCGCAGCCGCCCCGGCGCGGCGATCGACCAGCGTCCGGCGTCGGCACGGGCAGCCGCCACCACATCGGCACGGCCAGCCGTCACCATCACGGCGGACAGAGCGGCCAACACCGGCCGGAAGCCGGACACCGACACAGCGGCCAACACTGGCCGAAAGCCAGAGACCGGCGCAGCACCCAACACCGGCCGGACACCAGACACCCGCACAGGGCCCACCACCGGCTGGACACCAGACACCGGCACAGGGGCCAACGCCGGCCGGTGGCCGGGCACCGCCGCAACCAGCAACGCCAGGCAGCAGAGCTGGACGGTCAGCGCGAGCGGGAAGGCGGCGCAGAACAGCACGGTTCGGGGGATCGAGCCCGGTGGTGGTCGCATGCCGGCAGCCTGCAACCGGGCTCGGTCGTCCGCCGCCCCGAGCGGCCGAGCTGTGGACAACCGGCGGTGCTGTGGACAGCCGGCCAGAGGGGTCGATGATCTGTTATGTCGAGGTCCGCCGGACGCTGCCTATGCTGGAGCGATGACCCGCGACTGGCGCGCCTGGCACGACGACTACGACCAGCCCGGTTCGCCGCTGGCCGCCCGGCTCGTCGAGGTGCGGGCACAGGTGAGCGCCGCCCTGGATCAGGCGCCCGCCGGGCCGCTCCGAGTGGTCAGTGTCTGTGCCGGCCAGGGTCGGGACCTGATCCCGGTGCTCGCGACCCATCCCCGCCGTGACGACGTGACCGCCCGCCTTGTCGAGTTGGACCCACGGAACGCGGCGGTGGCCGAGGAGGCCGCGCGAGAGGCCGGGCTTCTCCGGGTGCAGGTCGTGGTCGGCGACGCGGCGCTGACCGACGTGTACGCCGATCTGGTCCCGGCCGATCTGGTGCTGGTCTGCGGGGTGTTCGGCAACGTGTCGGACGCCGACGTCCAGGCCATCGTGGGGCACTGCGCCGCGCTCTGCGCGACCGGCGGCACGGTCCTGTGGACGCGACACCGCCGTGAGCCCGACCTGGTGCCCACGATCAGCGAATGGTTCGTGCGGGAGGGGTTCGCGCCGGTGGCGGTGCGTACCCCGGCGGAGCGGGTGGGTGTCGGCGTGCACCGCCACCTCGGTCCGCCCCGGCCGCTGCCGCCCGGATCGACGATGTTCGAGTTTCGTTCGCGCTGACCCGGCGCGGCCGCGCGGGCTCAGCGCAGCGCCGTCCACCCTGGACGGTCACACCACGGGTGGGGGCCCGTGCTGCCCTAGGACGGTCAGCCGCCGAAGCCGGAGTCAGCCGGCAGCGAGATGTCGGGCTTCTCCAACTCCTCGACGTTCACGTCCTTGAAGGTCATCACCCGGACGTTCTTCACGAAGCGGGCAGGACGGTACATGTCCCATACCCAGGCGTCGTGCATCTCGACCTCGAAGTAGACCTCGCCGTCGGAGTTGCGCACGTGCAGGTCGACCTGGTTGGCCAGGTAGAACCGGCGTTCCGTCTCCACCACGTAGGAGAATTGGCGGACAATGTCGCGGTACTCCCGGTAGAGCTGCAGCTCCATCTCGGTCTCGTACTTCTCGAGATCTTCCGCGCTCATCGCACTCCGCCTTCCATGGCCACATCTTCCCCCACCGGCGCCGGAGGCCGAGGCTGCTCGCCCAACGCCACGCCGACGGTACCCCCTGACGCCCAGGAGCGCTCCATCGGCTCGTCCGGGCTGTTTCCGACCGGCCGGCGGGCGCGCGGCGGTCGGCCGTCGCGGCCGGAGACGGTCGCGACATTGACGTACGAGAACCGGTGCTCCCGGCACGGCCCGTGCTCCCGCAACGCGGCGGTGTGCTCCGGGGTGATGTAGCCCTTGTGCTCGGCGAACCCGTACGCCGGGTACACGCCGTCCAGCTCCACCATGATCCGGTCACGGGTGACCTTGGCGAGCACACTGGCCGCCGCCACGCACGCGGCCACCCGATCGCCCTTCCACACCGCCAGCCCCGGCACGCCCAGCCCGTCCACGCCGAAGCCGTCGGTCAGCACGTACTCCGGACGGGTGGTGAGCGAGGCGAGCGCCCGGCGCATCGCGGCCAGGTTGCACACGTGCAACCCCCGGGCGTCGACCTCCTCGGCCGGAATGACCACCACGGCGTACGCCAGGGCGCGGTCCACGACCTCCGCGTACACCCGCTCGCGGGCGGCCGGTGTGAGCAGCTTGGAGTCGGCGAGCTCCTCGATCTCGCCGCGCCGGCCCTCGGGCAGCACGGCCGCGGCGGCGACCAGCGGGCCGGCGCACGCACCCCGGCCGGCCTCGTCGGCGCCGGCCACCTGTCGGAAGCCGCGTCGTTGCAGGGCCCGTTCCAGCGCGTACAGCCCGGCCTCCCGGCGCACCACGGTGCGCGGCGGAGTCAGCACGACGCCTCGTCCTGGTCGGGCCGGGGCACCGGGCGCAGGAGCCGGGTCAGCAGGGCGGGCAGGTCGGCCGGGTAGTACCGCTCACCGCTGGCCGCCAGATCGGCCGGGGACCACCACCGGTGACCGGCGATGCTGCCCCGCTCGACGTCGTCGAAGCCCGCGGTGTCCACCTGCCAGGACGGCACCTGGAGGAGGAAGAAATCCTGCTCCTGGCGATACCACACCCCGTCGAACGGAAACTCGGTCGTCTCGGACCAGACCGGCTCGCCCAGGTCGGCCGGGTCGAGCCGCAACCCGGTCTCCTCGGCCAACTCCCGGGCCGCTCCCGCTGCGGGCGACTCCGCCCGGTCGAGCCCGCCGCCCGGAGTGAACCAGTAATGGTGCCCGGGGCGGGCGGGGTCGAAGCCGTGGAAGAGCAGGATCCGGCCGGCCGCGTCGACGAGCAGCACGCGGGCCGCGCGTCGAAGGGTGTAGACGGTCACCGCCCCAGCCTGCCAGACCGGCGGCGGATCGCCCACGCCCCCCGGTCTGCCTACGGCTTCGGGATGCCGTCGAAGTCATCCGGCACGGTCAGCCAGGTCGCCCGGTTGACCGGCCAGAAGACGGTGAACGCACGCCCGATCACCTCGTCCTCGGGAATCGTGGCCTCGGTGATGTTCTGCTCGGACTGCTGCCAGTGCTCCAGCGAGTCGCCGGACGCCGAGCGGTGGTCGCCCATCACCCACAGACGCCCCTTGGGCACGGTGATGTCGAACTCCTGGTCAGCCGGCTTGTCGCGGATCCCGTCGGCCGAGAAGATGTACGGCTCGTTGAGCGACTTGCCGTTGATCACCAGGCGCTCCTCCGTGTCGCAGCAGACCACGTGGTCGCCGCCGACGCCGATCACCCGCTTGATGAAGTCCTCGCCGTCGGGGTTGCCACTCCACTCGATGGGCGCCTTGAAGACGACCACCTCGCCGCGGTGCGGGGACCGGAAGTCGTAGACCAGTTTGTTGACCAACACCCGGTCATCGATCTTGAGGGTGTTTTCCATGGACGGGGAGGGGATGAAGAAGGTCTGCAGCACGAAGGCGCGGACCAGCACCGCAACCAGGATCGCCACACCCAGCAGGATCGGCAGCTCCTTCCAGAAGGAGCTGCGCGGCTTGTCGGTCTGCTCGTCAATCACGCCAAGGAGCCTACGTTGCCGGACCGGACGCCACCGTCCGGAACGCGCGGGAACCCCGCAACGCCGCCGCCAGTGGGAGAAGCAGCAGCACACCGCCCTGCGGCGTCGGTCGGACCGGAGGCGCCCCGGAGGAGGTCGCGGCCGGCCCGGGCACGTCGTCGAACGTCGCCGGCACCGACAGCGACGTCCACCGGGAGGACGGCCAGACCACCATGAAGGCCCGGCCGACCACGTTCTCGATCGGCACCGGCCCCTGGCAGCGCGCGTCCTGGGAGACCAGTCGGTGGTCACCCATCACGAAGATCTGACCCGGCGGTACGACGACCTCGTCGAAGCGCCTCGAGCGGCACTCCCCCGGATTGGGCGGCAGATCGAGCGGGGAGTCCCGGACGACGTACGGCTCGTCGAGCGGAGTGCCGTTGACGGTGACCCGACCCTGACTGTCGCAGCACTTCACCCGGTCACCGGGGAGGCCGATCACCCGTTTGATGAAGTCCTTCTCACCGGGGCGACTCACCCCGACCAGGTCGCCGACCGTCCGGGTGACCTTGCCGGCGAAGCCCGGATCCGGCTGCTCGTCGACCTGCGGCGCCCAGCGGTCGGTGCCCCGGAAGACCACCACCTCGCCACGGACCGGGTCGCGGACGTCGTAGACGACCTTGTTGACGAGCACCCGGTCACCGATGAGGAGGGTGTCCTCCATCGAGCTGGACGGAATGAAGAACGCCTGCAGCAGGAAGGTGCGGATCAGCACCGCGAGACAGAACGCGACGACCAGTAGCAGCGGAAGCTCCTGCCAGAGGGGCATCTGTCGGCGGCCGCGGCGGAGCCGCCGGCGCCACGGATCGACGGTGCCGTCCTCGTCAAGCGTCTGCACCACGCCACTCCCCGGTCCGCAGAAACACAACCGCCCGGGAGCCTCGCCGAGGCTCCACGGGCGGTTGTGGACGACTGCCCGCCACGTGGGCGGGGCCACCGCCCCGCTGCGCCCGTACGACCAGGGTAGTGCGATCCGGTCGGTACGACATACGCGCAGCTTGGGCGGCGTGGCGAACGGGAAGTCAGCTGGGCTGCTTCTCCCGCTTCTCCTTGATCTTGGCCTTCTTGCCGCGCAGCTCGCGCAGGTAGTAGAGCTTGGCGCGACGCACGTCACCGCGGGTCACGATCTCGATCCGGTCGATGCCCGGGCCGTTGAGCGGGTAGGTCCGCTCGACACCGACACCGAAGCTGACCTTGCGGACCGAGAAGGTCTCGCGCAGCCCGTCACCCTGGCGGCGGATGACGACGCCCTGGAAGATCTGGACACGGGACCGGTTGCCCTCGACGACCCGAGCGTGCACCTTCACGGTGTCACCGGCACGGAAGTCGGGGAGGTCGGTCCGCTTCGACTGGGCGTCAAGGGCGTCCAGGATGTTCATCGCTGCGTCCTCGTGAGGCTCACGGCGCACCGTCACTCGGTGCGCGGGTGGGTGATTCTGATCCCCGGGTGGTGGTCGGCGAACCGGCCCCGGTCGAGGATCCTCGCAGCCGCCCGCGGGCGCGGACGGATGCGGCAACCCCCCTACTTTGCCACATCCCCCGGCGGCGACTGAAATCCGGCCCGATCCAGCGCCGCGATGTCCCGTTTGTCGAGCCGATCGGCGGGCAACTCGGCCAGCAGGTCCGGGCGCCGGGCGGCCGTCCGCAGCAGGCCCTCCTCGCGCCGCCAGCGGGCGATCTTGCCGTGGTCGCCGGAGCGGAGCACGTCCGGCACGTCGTGCCCACGCCAGCTCGGCGGCTTGGTGTAGATCGGCGCCTCCAGCAGCCCGTGCGCGTGCGACTCCTCGTCCAGCGAGCCGGCGTTGCCCAGCACTCCGGGCAGCAACCGGGTGACCGCCTCCAGGATCACCAGCACCGCCACCTCGCCGCCGAAGAGCACGTAGTCACCGAGTGAGACCTCGGTGACCGGCATCCGGGTGGCGGCGTGCTCCAGCACCCGCTGGTCGATCCCCTCGTACCGGCCGCAGGCGAAGAGCAGGTGTGGCTCGGCGGCCAGCTCGTACGCCATGGCCTGGGTGAACGGGGCACCGGCCGGCGAGGGCACCAGCAGCCGGGGCGGCGGGGCGGCGGCGGGCGCGAGCGCGTCCAGAGCCTCACCCCACGGCTCCGGGCGCATGACCATCCCCGGCCCACCGCCGTAGGGGGTGTCGTCGACCGTGCGGTGCACGTCGTGGGTCCAGGTCCGCAGATCGTGCACGGCCAGTTGGAGTACGTCGTTGGCCCGGGCCCGGCCGATCAACGACAGCTCCAGCGGCGCGAAGTACTCCGGGAAGATCGACACGACGTCGACACGCATGCGGGGGTGCTCCAGCGGGCTAGAGATCGAGCAGGCCGGCCGGCGGGTCGACGATGACACGTCCACCGGCCAGGTCGACCTCCGGAACGATCGCCCGGACGAACGGGATCAGCGCGGTACGCCCCTCGGGGCGCCGCAGCACCAGCAGGTCGGACGCGGGCGCGTGGTCGATCCGGGCCACCTCGCCGAGCCGCTCACCGGTCGGGGTGACCACGGCCAGCCCGACGAGCTGGTGGTCGTGGAACTCCTCCGGATCCTCCGGCGGCGCCACGTCGGCGCTGTCAACGACGAGGAGCGTGCCACGCAGCGCCTCGGCGCCGTCGCGGTCCAACACGCCGACGAACGCGATCAGCATCCGCCCCTGGTGGAAGCGGGACTCCTCGATGGTCAGCTCCGCCGGAACGCGGAACGGCACACCGGGCTGCCCGTCCGCCGGTGCGGGCGGCGGAACCGCCCCCGGCTCAGTGCGCAGCACACCGCTGGTGCGCGGGGATGCAGTCGGGGGCGTCGCCCCCGGCTCAGTGCGCAGCACTGTGCCAGGGGCGAATCGCGCTTCGGGCTCGTCGGTCCGCACTTCCACGGTGACCTCACCGCGGATGCCGTGCGGCTTGCCGATCCTGCCAACGACGAGCTGCATCAGTACGAGTCGACGATGTCGACGCGTACTCCGCGCCCGCCGATGGAGCCGATCACCTGGCGCAGCGCCTTGGCGGTCCGGCCGGACCGCCCAATCACAGTGCCGAGGTCCTCGGGGTGCACGCGGACTTCGAGCCGCTTGCCCCGACGGGAATCGACCAGTCGCACCCGGACGTCATCCGGGTGGTCGACGATGCCCTTGACCAGGTGCTCCAACGCCGGACGCAGAGGCATGTCAGGCCTGCTCACCGGCGTCGGCGGCGGGGGCCTCAGCGGCGGGAGCCTCGGCCGGAGCCTCAGCGGCGGGAGCCTCGGCCTTCGGAGCCTCGGTCTTCGGCGCCTCAGCGGCCTTGGCGGCCTTCTTGGCCGGCTTGGCCGGGGTCTCCGGGGCCAGCCCGGCGGCGGCCTTCGCCTCAGCCTCGTACGCAGCCTTGCGGTCGACCTGCTCGGCCTTGACCTTCAGCGGCGGCGGGGCCGGCAGGCCCTTGAACTTCTGCCAGTCACCGGTCAGCTCCAGCAGCCGCTGCACCGCCTCGCTCGGCTGAGCGCCGACGGACAGCCAGTACTGAACCCGCTCCGACTTGACCTCGATGACCGAAGGGTCTTCCTTCGGCTGGTAAACCCCGACGAACTCGATCGCCCGGCCGTCACGCTTGGTGCGCGAGTCGGCGATGACGATGCGGTACTGCGGGTTGCGGATCTTACCCATCCGCAGGAGCCGGATCTTTACGGCCACAGTTGTTTCGCTCCTGTTGCGATCTCACCGGCCCAAGTAAGGGCGGTGTGCACGGGTGAGCGCCGACCGGCACCGTGGGGTTGGGACCGGAGACTACTCGGTGGACTGGCAACGCGCCCGGGTTAGAGGGCGCCGAACGCGCGCCGGATACCAGCGACCCATTCTGCCAGATCCGACGCTGATGTCTCGCATCGGACCCGGACACCGCACCTCGGGTCGCCCGAGCGGTGACCGGGAACACCTCTCAGCGCACCGGCGGACGGTCCCATCCGGGCGGGAGTTCGTCCGGTACGTCCCATTCTTGCGGTGGGGTGAAGTCGCACCAGGTGCCGTCGAACGGGAACTCGCCCGCCTCGGCGATCGCGATCACCCGCTCGCCCTCGGCCCGGACGGCCTTCTCGTCGGTCACCCAGTAGTCGTCACCGAAGGCGAGGCGCTCGACGAACTCCTCCTCGTCCTTCCACTGCCAACTGAGGTCCGGATACACCACCACGTCGAGGTCCTGGTCGATCATGTCGACGCCGGCCACCGAGCCGTCGTCCCAGCGGACGCCGTGCTCCTCCAGGTTGACGTACCAGTTCTGGAACCCGCCGCTGGCGTCCCGGAACCACCAGACCGAGTGGGCCGCGCCGGTGGGCAGGAACTTCAGCACCGGCGGTCCGTTCCAGCGACCCTGGGCCAGCCGGTAGGACGAGGTGATCCAGTCGGCGAAGGGCACCGCTCGCATGCCCAACCCGGCCTCGGTGACCTCGTGTGCCACCGGGGTGCCCCGCGCGACCCACAACAGCAGGCCCCGGTCGTCGTCGACGACCACGCGGGCCGGGCGAACCCAACCGATCCGCCCGTGCCGCACGTTCCGGTGCATGATCAGACGGCCCGCCGCAAAACGCACGCCGCTCCTCCCTCCACCCACACCTGCCCCCGTCGATCTAGGGCATATCGTCATTCGCTGAGATCAACTGACGGCAATGTGCCCTAGATCGACGGGGAGGGGGCTCGCGTCTCAGTAGGCGCGGGCGAGGATCGCGACCAGGTCGGGCTCGTCCTCGGAGTCCGGTACCGAGCCGTCCGCGCGCAGCAGGCAGCGCACCGTGACGCCTTGGCCGTTCGCCTCGGCCTCGCCGGCCACGCCGACCGCCGACCACGGCACCCGGGCCCAGCCGGTCGCGGCGGCCTCGATCGCCTCGGCGAGGGTGGCCACCTCCACCGTGCGCGACTCGCGGTTGGCCAACGCCTGGTCGTGCAGCACCTGCTGGTCGGTCTCCAGGGCGGCCAGCACCGCGCCGACCACGTCGGCGACCGGCGTCGGGGCCTTCGACCCGTCGGTCCGCCGCACCACCACCGCGTTGCCGGCGGCCAGGTCGCGGGGGCCGACCTCGACGCGTACCGGATAGCCGCGCAGCTCGGCGTCGACGGCCCGGCGGCCGAACGCGGTGTCGGTCCGGTCGTCGAGCGCCACCCGGACACCGGCGTCGCGCAGGCCGTCGCGCAGCTTGGCCGCCGCCTCGGCGACGCCCTCGCCGTCCTTGACGATCATGACGTACGCCTGGATCGGGGCCAGCTTCGGCGGCACCCGCAGACCGTTGTCGTCGCCGTGCGCCATGATCAGGCCGCCCAGCATCCGGGTCGACGTGCCCCAGGAGGTGGTCCAGGCGTGCTCCCGGCCGCCCTCCTTGGAGGAGTAGCTGATGTCGAACGCCTTGGCGAAGTTCTGGCCCAGCTCGTGGCTGGTGCCCAACTGGAGCGCCTTGCCGTCGCCCATCATGCCTTCACAGGTGTACGTGGCGGTCGCACCCGCGAACCGCTCACGCGCCGTCTTCAGGCCCACCACCACCGGGATGCCGATCACGTTGACCATCAGGTCCTCGTACGCCTCGTGCAGGATCCGCCGGGCGTAGGCGCGGGCGTCCTCGCGGGTGGCGTGGGCGGTGTGCCCCTCCTGCCAGAGGAACTCGCTGGTACGCAGGAAGATCCGCGGGCGCAGCTCCCAGCGGACGACGTTGGCCCACTGGTTGAGCAACAGCGGCAGATCCCGGTACGAGTCGATCCACTTGGCCATGAACTCGCCGATGACCGTCTCGCTGGTGGGACGCACCACCACCGGCTCGGCGAGCGGCTTGCCGCCACCGTGGGTGACGACCGCCAGCTCCGGCGAGAAGCCCTCGACGTGCTGGGCCTCGCGCTTGAGGTAGCTCTCCGGGATGAACAGCGGGAAGTACGCGTTCTCCGCCCCGGCCGCCTTGATCCGGGCATCCATCTCGGCCTGCATCCGCTCCCAGATGGCGTAGCCGGCCGGGCGGATGACCATGGTGCCGCGAACCGGGCCGTTGTCGGCCAGCTTCGCCTTGGCGATCAGGTCCTGGTACCAGCGGGGGAAATCCTCCGCACGGGGAGTGAGCACGCGTGCCATGACCGCACATCCTATGCGTCGTACGGGTGGCCGCCGCGCCCGGGAGGCGCGGCGGCCTGTCGCACCCCTGGGCGGGCCGGTGGGGCGACCGTAGACTTCGACCATCATGGGTGTATCGATGGACTCACCACGGCAGCGGCTGCGGGACACGATCGTGGACGCCGCCCGCGCTCGGACCATCGCCGTCGGCTGGGACGCGGTACGGATGGGCGGGGTCGCCACCGCGGCCGGGGTGAGCCGGCAGACCGTCTACAACGAGTTCGGCAGCAAGGCGGCGCTGGCCGAGGCGCTCGCCCGGCGCGAGGTGGACCGGTTCGTCGGCGACGTCCAGGTGGCCCTGGCCGAGCACGGCGCCGACGTCCGGGCCGGGGCGTACACGGCGATCGCGCACACCCTCGCCACCGCGGCGGATAATCCCCTGGTCAAAGCGATCCTGACGAGCGCACGAGGTGGCTCGGACGAGCTGCTGCCGTACCTGACGACCCGGGCCGAGCTGGTGCTCACCGAGGCCTCCGGCGCGCTGATCGACTGGGCGGGCACCAACCTGCCGGGCGCGGATCCTGCCGCGCTGACCTTCGCCGCCGACACGATCGTCCGCCTGGTGGTCAGTCACATCGTCCTGCCGCGGGACCCGATCGACCAGACCGCCACCGCCCTGGCCAACCTGGCCGTGAGCCTCTTCACGACCGCCGCCACCACCGCCGCCTGAAGCCCCCTCCCCGCCCCCGCCCCCGCACGCGCCGCGCCCGCACGCGTCGCCCCCGCACGCGCCGCGCCCGCACGCGCCGCGCCCGCACGCGTCGCCC
>NZ_JBAKHW010000073.1:0-17813 GCF_036906815.1 Micromonospora sp. CPCC 205539
CAAGGCGCTCAAGGCTTCCAAGGCACCCAAGGCAGCCAGGGCGACACCAGCGGCGGCCCCGGCGGCACCCCCCAGGCCGGCGGCACCGCCCAGGCCGGCGCCGGCCCGGCGACCGGCGGCGGGCCGGCCGAGCGGTCCAGCGGCGCCCAGGCTGAGCGGGCCGACGGGCTGGCCGGGCACGCGGTGGGCAACCTGGTGCTCTGCGGCCTGATGGAGCTGCTCGGTGACCCGGTGGCCGCGCTGGAGCACGCGGGCGCGATGCTCGGCGCGGTCGGGCGGGTGCTGCCGATGTCCCGTCAACCGGTCGGCATCGAGGCGCAGGTGCGCGGCGCCGACCCGGCCGCGCCGGACGAGGTCCGCGCCGTGCGGGGCCAGCACCAGGTGGCGGTCACCACCGGGCGGGTCGAGTCGCTGCGGCTCACCCCGGCGGCCCCGGCGGCCTGTGCCGAGGCGGTGACCGCGATCGGCGAGGCGGACTGGTTGATCTTCGGGCCGGGCAGTTGGTACACGAGCGTGCTGCCGCACCTGCTGGTGCCGCAGTTGGCCGACGCGATCGTGTCCAGTCCGGCCCGCCGGCTGGTCACCCTGAACCTCGCCGCGGAGAAGGAGACCCTCGGGCTCTCCGTGGCCGATCATCTCGCGGCGCTGCGCTGGTACCTGCCCGAGCTCAAGGTGGATCTTGTGCTGGCGGACGCCAAGGCGGTGGGTGACCCCGAACCGGTCGAACGTGCGGCAGAATCGCTGGGTGCCCGGCTGGTCCTCGCCCCCGTCGCCGTCACCGACGGCACTCCCCGTCATGATCCGACTGCCCTGGGTGCCGCACTGGTGCCTGTACTGCGCGCCGATCGTTAGACACGTACGTAATCTCCGGCGACACGCCGGAACCGGTCCGTGAGGGGACGCACAATGGCGATGACGGCTGCGGTCAAGGACGAGCTGAGTCGGGTCGACGTGCCCAAGCCCTGCTGCCGGCGAGCGGAGATGGCCGCGCTGCTCCGGTTCGCCGGGGGGCTGCACATCGTCTCCGGGCGCGTGGTGGTCGAGGCGGAGCTGGACACCGGGGCGGTGGCCCGCCGGCTGCGTCGGGAGATTGCCGAGGTCTACGGCTACCCCAGCGAGATCCACGTACTGGCCTCCGGTGGCCTGCGCAAGGGCAGCCACTTCATCGTGCGGGTGGTCAAGGACGGCGAGGCGCTGGCCCGGCAGACCGGCCTGCTGGACGTGCGCGGCCGGCCGGTACGCGGGCTGCCCCCGCACGTGGTGGCGGCGAACGTCTGCTGCGCGGTGTCGGCCTGGCGGGGCGCGTTCATGGCGCACGGCTCGCTCACCGAGCCTGGCCGCTCCAGCGCCCTGGAGATCACCTGTCCGGGGCCGGAGTCGGCCCTCGCGCTGGTCGGCGCGGCCCGTCGGATCGGCATCACCGCCAAGAACCGCGAGGTGCGCGGTGTGGACCGGGTGGTGGTCAAGGACGGCGACGCGATCGCCGCGCTGCTGACCCGGATCGGCGCGCACTCCAGCGTGCTGGCCTGGGAGGAGCGTCGGGTCCGCCGCGAGGTGCGGGCCACGGCCAACCGGCTGGCCAACTTCGACGACGCCAACCTGCGCCGCTCGGCGCGGGCCGCAGTGGCCGCCGCGGCCCGGGTCACCCGCGCGCTGGAGATCCTCGCCGACGAGGCGCCCAACCACCTGACCGACGCCGGTCGCCTGCGCCTGGAGCACCGGCAGGCCTCGTTGGAGGAGTTGGGCGCGCTGGCCGAGCCTCCGCTGACCAAGGACGCCATCGCCGGGCGGATCCGCCGGCTGCTGGCGCTGGCCGACAAGCGGGCCCGCGACCTCGGCATCCCGGATACCGAAGCTGCCGTCACGCCCGACATGCTCGTGGTCTGATAGGACGGTGGGGCCGTCCGGTGCGCCCGGGAGCACGACCCGGCGCAGCGTGGCCCCGCACGCTCGGATAAGGTCGCTGCGTACGGCAAGGGGGCCGGCACAGGCACTCCTCGTCGTGCCCACCGCCTCGGGCGGTCAGGTCCTCAGACCGCGGCGGGGTGGCCGAGATGAACCGTCAAACGGCCGGCTCCAACGGTCGGCGCACACCACTCCGCCGGCCCGTTGTCTGACGCCGGCAGACCACAATGCGAGGAGATGGGACCTGTGACCATCCGGGTTGGCATCAACGGCTTCGGCCGAATCGGTCGTAACTTCTTCCGGGCAGTGCTGGCGTCCGACGCCGCCATCGAGGTCGTGGCGGTGAACGACCTGACCGACAACGCCACGCTCGCCCACCTGCTCAAGTACGACAGCATCCTGGGCCGCCTGCCGTACGAGGTGAAGGCCACCGCCGACGAGATCACCGTCGGTGGCAAGACCATCAAGGCGTACGCCGAGAAGAACCCGGCGGCGTTGCCGTGGGGCGAGGTCGGCGCGGACGTCGTCATCGAGTCCACGGGCTTCTTCACCGACGCCACCAAGGCCAAGGCGCACGTCGACGGCGGGGCCAAGAAGGTCATCATCTCCGCCCCGGCGAAGAACGAGGACGTCACGGTCGTCATGGGTGTCAACCACGACACCTACGACCCGGCCAAGCACACCATCATCTCCAACGCGTCGTGCACCACCAACTGCCTCGCGCCGATGGCGAAGGTCCTGCACGACACCTTCGGCATCCAGCACGGCCTGATGACGACGATCCACGCGTACACCCAGGACCAGAACCTCCAGGACGCGCCGCACTCGGACCTGCGTCGGGCCCGGGCCGCCGCGCTGAACATCGTCCCGACCTCCACCGGCGCCGCGAAGGCCATCGGCCTGGTGCTGCCGGAGCTCAAGGGCAAGCTCGACGGGTACGCGCTGCGGGTCCCGATCCCGACCGGCTCGGTCACCGACCTCACCGTCAACGTGGGCCGCGAGACCAGCGTGGACGAGGTCAACGCCGCGCTGAAGGCCGCCGCGGACGGCCCGCTCAAGGGCATCCTGGTCTACAACGAGGACCCGATCGTGTCCTCCGACATCGTGACCGACCCTGCGTCGTGCATCTTCGACGCGCCGCTGACCAAGGTCGTCGGCAACCAGGTCAAGGTCGTCGGCTGGTACGACAACGAGTGGGGCTACTCCAACCGCCTGGTGGACCTGGTCAAGCTGGTCGGTAGCTCGCTGTGAGCATCCGGACCCTCGACGACCTGCTCGGCGAGGGGGTTTCGGGTCGGCGCGTGCTGGTGCGCGCCGACCTGAACGTCCCGCTCGACAAGCAGACCGGCGCGATCACGGATGACGGTCGGATCCGGGCCGTGCTGCCGACGCTGGGTGCGCTGGTCGAGGCCGGCGCGAAGGTTGTCGTCTGCTCGCACCTGGGCCGCCCGAAGGGTGCTCCGGACCCGCAGTTCAGCCTCCGCCCGGTCGCCGGGCGGCTCGGTGAGCTGCTCGGTGCCCCGGTGCACTTCGCCACCGACACCGTGGGCGACTCCGCCCGCTCCACCGTCGCCGACCTGGCCGACGGCCAGGTCGCCCTTCTGGAGAACCTGCGCTTCAACGCTGGTGAGACCAGCAAGGACGACGCCGAGCGGGGCGCCTTCGCCGACCAGCTCGCCGCGTTCGGCGACGCGTACGTGGACGACGCGTTCGGCGCCGTGCACCGCAAGCACGCCAGCGTCTTCGACGTGCCCGCGCGGCTGCCGCACGTGGCGGGCCGGCTGGTGCTGCGCGAGGTCGAGGTGCTCTCCCGGCTGACCGGTCAGCCGGAGCGGCCGTACGTGGTGGTCCTCGGCGGCTCCAAGGTCTCCGACAAGCTCGCCGTGATCGAGGCGCTGCTGCCCACGGTCGACCGGCTGCTCATCGGCGGCGGGATGTGCTTCACCTTCCTCAAGGCCCAGGGCCTGGAGGTGGGCACCTCGCTGCTGGAGAAGGACATGGTCGAGACCTGCCGCAACCTGCTGGAGCGGGCCGACGGCAAGATCATGCTCCCGGTCGACATCGTGGCCGCGGACGCGTTCGCCCCGGACGCCACGCACGACACGGTCCCCGCCAACGGGATCCCGAGCCACCGGCTCGGCCTGGACATCGGCCCGGAGACGGTGGCCGGCTTCGCCGCCGCCCTGTCCCAGGCCAAGACGGTCTTCTGGAACGGCCCGATGGGCGTGTTCGAGATGCCCGCGTTCGCGGCCGGCACCCGGGGCGTCGCCGAGGCGATCACCAAGGCCGACGCGTTCAGCGTCGTCGGCGGCGGTGACTCCGCCGCGGCGGTCCGCGCCCTCGGTCTGGACGAGTCGTCCTTCGGGCACATCTCCACCGGCGGCGGCGCCTCCCTGGAATACCTCGAGGGCAAGACCCTCCCCGGCATCGCGGCCCTGGAGAACTGAATGGCGAGCACCACCCGCCGGCCACTGATGGCCGGCAACTGGAAGATGAACCTCAACCACCTCGAGGCCAACCTGCTCGTGCAGAAGCTGGCCGCGAGCCTGAACGAGAAGCAGCTCACGGCCGTCGAGACGGTCGTGCTGCCGCCCTTCACCGACCTGCGTACCGTGCAGACCGCGGTGGACGGCGACAAGCTGCTGATCGGCTACGGCGGGCAGGACCTGTCCCCGCACGCCTCGGGCGCGTACACCGGGGACATCTCCGGCGCGATGCTGGCCAAGCTCGGCTGCTCGTACGTGGTGGTCGGGCACTCCGAGCGGCGGGCGTTCCACCACGAGGACGACGCGGTGGTCAACGCCAAGGTCAAGGCGGCGCTGACGCACGGGCTGACCCCGATCCTCTGCGTGGGGGAGGGGCTGGACGTGCGCGAGCAGGGCACCCACGTGGCGCACTGCGCCCAGCAGCTCGACGGGGGCCTCGCTGGCCTCACCGCCGAGCAGGTGCGGCAGATCGTGATCGCGTACGAACCGGTCTGGGCGATCGGCACCGGCAAGACCGCGACGCCGGAGGATGCCCAGGAGGTGTGCGGGGCGGTTCGGCGGCGACTGGCCGAGCGCTTCGACCAGGACACCGCCGACCAGGTCCGGGTCCTCTACGGCGGCTCGGTCAAGGCGTCCAACGTCGCCTCGATCATGGCGCAGCCGGACGTGGACGGAGGCCTGGTGGGGGGCGCCAGCCTGGACGCGGAGGAATTCGCGCAGATCTGCCGGTTCCCGGAGCACATCGCCCGCTGATCGCTCGGTATCCTGGACACCGCCCGTCCGCCGGTCGGTGCCACCGTGCCCGATCAGACCGGGCGAGGATCGCTACGAGAGGATTGACCCCAGCCATGCCGACCTGGTTCGCATACACGTTGATCGTGTTGCTGACGATCACGAGCATCTTGCAAATCATGCTGATCCTGCTGCACCGAGGTAAGGGTGGCGGGTTGTCGAGCATGTTCGGCGGTGGCGTCAGTTCCAGCCTCGCCGGGTCGTCGGTGGCGGAGAAGAACCTGGACCGTTACACCGTTCTGGTGGGCATCGTCTGGTTCGCCTGCATCGTCGGGCTCGGGCTCTGGCTCCGTCTCCAGCTCAACAGCGGGGCCTGAGCGGGCTCGTCAAGTCGTACAATCTGCGCGCGGTCCGTCATCTGACGGGCCGCGCGCAGGCTTTTCTCCGCTGCACCGCGTCGCCCGCCGCCATCCCTGACGACGGCGGGTCCCTCCGACGACAGGAGCGAGCAGCCGTGCCGCATGGCAATGTCATCCGTGGCGCCCGGGTCGGGTCCGCACCGGTCCGACCGGACGAGCGCCACCACCCCGCACCCCGACAGGACGTCACCTACTGGTGCCGTAACAACCACCGGACCAGCATCCGGATCGCCGCGGACGCCGCCGCGCCGCCGCAGTGGGACTGCCCCCGCTGCGGCCTGCCCGCCGGTCAGGACGCGCAGAACCCGCCCGGCCGGACCCGCGCCGAGCCCTTCAAGAGCCACCTGGCGTACGTGAAGGAGCGGCGCACCGCCGAGGAGGGGGAGGCGTTGCTGGCCGAGGCGCTGGCCGCGTTGCGCCGCCGCCGAGGCGAGAGTTAGGAAGGGCCCCCTTCCAGGGGCCCTTCCGGAGGTCAGCGGAGGCTGCGCAGGCGGGCGGGCACGCCGGCCGCCGCCGCACGGTCCAACAGCCAGCGGGTACGGCCCACGCCGTGCACCCCGGCGGCCGGCAGCTGCACCGGCCCGGCGCCGGCCAGCGCCATACCCACCGCGCGGGCCTTGTCCACGCCGGCGGCCATCAGCCAGATCTCCTCGGCGGTGTTGATGGCCGGGAGGGTGAGCGTGGTCCGCACCGGCGGCGGCTTGGGGCTGCCCCGGACCGCGCTGACCGGCCGGCTCTCGTAGTGCACCGGATGCTCGGGGAAGACCGAGGCGACGTGCCCGTCCTCTCCGACGCCCAGCATGAGCACGTCGAAGTGCGGCAGCGCGGCATGCCCGGGTCGGGCGGCCCGGGTCAGTTCGTCCGCGTACCCGGCGGCGGCAGCCTCGGGGTCGTTGCCGGCGGGCCCGTCGGAGGCCGGCATCGGGTGCACCCGGGCCGGGTCCAGCGGCACGACGTCCAGCAGGGCCGCGCGGGCCTGGGTCTCGTTGCGGTCCGGGTCGCCGGCCGGTAGGAACCGCTCGTCGCCCCACCACACGTCAACGCGGGACCAGTCCACGGCGTCGCGGGCCGGGAGCTGCGCAACCGCCCGGTAGACGGCCGCGGCGATCCGACCACCGGTGAGCACGACCGAGGCTTCGCCCCGGTCGGCCTGGGCGTCGAGCAGCTTCACCAGCAACCGGGCCGCTACGGCCTGTGCCAGTAGGTCGGCGTCGGCGTGGACGGCGACACTCGCCTCACTCATGCGCTGTGCCTTCGTTTCCCGACCGTCAGGCGGTCGCTGTCGCGTCGTGCCCGGGCCGGTGCGCCCGGAGATGGTGGGGCGGCTGCCCCGGATGGTCCGGGGCAGGGCTCGGGATAGCCCTGGCCCTGCCCCGATGTCGTGCTGCGGACGACGGGTGAGATCAGCTCTCGCCGCTCGTGCCGGCGTGTGCCGTGACTCCGGCCTCGGCCCGCTGGGCGGTCGCCGGATCCTTCCAGACGTGCACCCGCTGCGGGGAACGCTGCTCCAGGCCGCGCAGCCCGGCGGTGGCGCCCAACGCCTCCGCGTACACCTGGTCGGCGTCCAGTCGGCGCAGCTCCTCGGCCAGCTCGTCGCCGAGCGGCCGGCGGACCAGCGGCAGGGCACGGTCTTCCTGGCCGGTACGCCGGAACACCGCCATGCTGTCCTCCCGGGTCAGCGTCAGCTGGTCGCCGTTGGCGCAGCGCAGCTGCACCTCCCGCATCCGGGGGTACTCGCCGGTGTCCACCCGACGCGGGGTGATGCCGAGCCGGCTGGACAGCCAACCCGCCATCAGCGCCGCGGTGGGGTCCCGCGGTGGCGCCACCACGGTGGCGTCGGTGACCCGCGCCTCGGTGGTGTCGAACGCGCCCGCGACCAGGGTGCGCCACGGGGTGATCCGGGTCCAGGCCAGGTCCGTGTCGCCCGGCGCGTAGTCGCGGGCCCGCTGCCGCAGCGCCTCCACCGGGTCGGTGGCCTGCGCCGTGTCGGTGATCCGCCGGTCGGCGACCACACCGAGGAAGTCGGTGGCGATCTCGGCCGGTGGCTCGCCGTGCCACCAGGTGACCACCGGCACGTCCGGGACCAGCAGTGGCATCACCACCGACTCGGCGTGCAGGGACAGCCGCCCGTACATCCGGGTGACCACCGCCTCGCACGGGCCGAGCCGGCCGCCCACCACGATCTCCGCGTCCAGTCGGTTACGGTCCCGTTCGATCTCGGAGCGGACCACCACCACCAGCCGGCACGGGTGGGCGGCGGCGGCGATCGTCGCCGCCGCCTCGGCCTCGCGGACCCGCTTCTCGTCCACCACCACGATGAGGGTGAGCGCCATGCCGCTGGCCACCCCGCCGGCGCTGCGCCGCTCGGCGGCCAGCGCCTTGACCACCTCGTTGCCGGTGGTGTCCCACAGCCCGATCACTGGAGCCTCCTGCTTCGCTCGCTCATGCGCGCCGCCAGGCGCGGCCCTCGCGGGCCAGCATCTCGTCGGCCGCCCGTGGCCCCCACTCGCCGGCGCGGTACGGCTCCGGCGTGGTGCCGGCCCAGGCGTGCTCCAGCGGGTCGACGACCTGCCAGCTCTGCTCGACCTCCGCCGCGTCCGGGAAGAGCGTGCGGTCGCCGATCAGTACGTCCAGGACCAGCCGCTCGTACGCCTCCGGGCTGGACTCGGTGAACGCCTCGCCGTACTGGAAGTCCATCGCGATGTCGCGGACCTCCATCGTGGTGCCGGGCACCTTGGAGCCGAACTTGAGGACCACGCCCTCGTCCGGCTGCACCCGGATGACGAGCTGGTTGTTGCCCAGCGACTCCATGTCGGCGTCGTTGAACGGCAGGTGCGGCGCCTTCTTGAACATGATGGCGACCTCGGTGACCCGCCGGGGCAGCCGCTTGCCGGCCCGGATGTAGAACGGCACCTCGGCCCAGCGGCGGTTCTGGATGCCCAGCCGCACCGCCACGTACGTCTCCGTGGTGGAGTCGGCGGGGACGTCCCGCTCGTCGAGGTAACCGACGGCGCGCTCGCCGCCCACCCAGCCGGGCAGGTACTGGCCGCGTACGGTGTCCCGGGCCACGTCCTTGGGCAGGGTGATCGCCCGCAGCACCTTCAGCTTCTCGGCCCGGATCTCGTCGGCGTCGAAGCTGGTCGGCTCCTCCATCGCCACCAGCGCCAGCAGTTGGAGCAGGTGGTTCTGGAGGACGTCGCGGGCGGTGCCGACGGTGTCGTAGAAGCCGGCACGGCTGCCGATGCCGACGTCCTCGGCCATGGTGATCTGCACCGAGTCGACGTACTTGGAGTTCCACAACGGCTCGAAGAGGTTGTTGGCGAACCGCAGGGCGAGGATGTTCTGGACCGTCTCCTTGCCCAGGTAGTGGTCGATCCGGAAGACGTCCTGCCGGGTGAACACGTCGTCGACCAGGTCGTTGAGCGACTTCGCCGAGGGCAGGTCGTTGCCGAACGGCTTCTCCACCACCACGCGGCGCCAGCCGCCGGACTTCTCGTTGTCGGCCATCCCGGTGCGGGCCAGCTGCTTGAGCACGACGGGGAACGCGGCCGGGGGGATGGAGAAGTAGAACGCCGCGTTGCCGGCGATGCCGTGGGTCTGCCGCAGCTCGTCCAGCGTCGAGGCGAGCTGGTCGAAGGCGGCGTCGTCGTCGAACGAGCCGCCGACGAACTTGATGTTGCCGGCGAGCCGCGCCCACACCTCGTCGCGCCAGGGCGTACGGGCGTGCTTGCGGGCCGCCTCGCAGGCGAGCGTCTCGAAGTCGCCGTCACCCCAGTCCCGGCGGGCGAAACCGAGCACCACGAAACCGGGCGGCAGCAGGCCCCGGTTCGCGAGGTCGTAGACCGCGGGCAGCAGCTTCTTGCGAGCCAGGTCGCCGGTCACCCCGAAGATCACCAGAGCACACGGCTCGGGGATCCGGGGCAACCGGCGGTCCTGTGGGTCGCGCAGTGGGTTCACGCCTTGGGTCACGTCGTCCATCCTCACGCCCGCAGCTCACCAGCCGCGTCGAGCAGTTGGGCCACGCCGGCAGCCCGATCGGTCAGGTGCAGCCGCAGCAACGGCCGCTCCCGGCCGGCCAGGGCCTGCCGGTCGCCGGCGGCCTGCGCCGCCTGCAACTCGCCGAAGGTGTACGGCTTGCCGGGCACCGGGAGGTCCTCGGCGACCGCGCCGGTCAGCTGGAGGTAGCTGCCCACCTGCGGGCCGCCCTTGTGGTACTGACCGGTGGAGTGCAGGAACCGCGGACCCCAGCCGAAGGTGACCGGCCGACCGCCGGCGCCGGCCAGCAGCGGCCGCAGCCGGGCCGTGTCGGCGTCGGCGAAGCGGTCCAGGTACGCCATCACGGCCAGGTAGCCGTCGTCGCCCAGTCCGTCGAGCAGCCAGCGCAGGACACCGGCCAGGTCACCGGGGGCGCCCTGCGGCGCGTACACCTCGATCGCGCCCTCGGTGAACGACGGCGTCTCCGCCGGCAGGCCCGAGGCCAGGATCTTGTTGGTGTTCTCCTTGGACTCGGTGACGTTCGGCTGGTTGAACGGGTCGATGCCCAGCACCACGCCGGCCAGCGCGGTGGCGTACTCCCAGGCCAGGAACTGCGCGCCGAGCGGGCCGTTGACCGCCACGTCCGGGTCGGCACCGCCGCCCGGCATGTCGCCCGGGGCCAGCGCGCCACCGTAGGTGACGGTCAGCACGTCCGAGCCGGTGGCGCCGGGGCTCTGTGGGGACTCCACCACCACGGGCAGGATGCCCACTCCGGCCTTGCCGGTCGACTCGGCGATCAACTGCTCGGCCCAGTCGCCGAGCCCGTCGATGCCGGTGCCGTCCGAGATCAGCGCGATCTTGTCCTGGCCGATGGTGGCGGCGGCGCCCAGCGCGGCGCCCAGCGCCAGCGCCGGGTTGTCCCGGTCGGCGCCGAGCGACGCGGCGAGCGCGTCGGCCTGGTCGATCAGCTCGGCGACCTCGACCCCGGCCAGCGCCGAGGGCACCAGCCCGAACGCGGTCAGCGCCGAGTACCGGCCGCCCACGTTCGGGTCGGCGAGCACGGTGAACGCGCCCATCTCCGAGGCCGTGGTCTCCAGCGGCGAGCCCGGGTCGGTGACGATGACGAAGTGCCGGCCGGCCTCCGCCTCGGTCATCCCGGCGTCCAGGAACGCCTGCCAGTAGGCGCGCCGGTGGCTGTCGGTCTCCACCGTCGAGCCGGACTTGCTGGCCACGACCACCACGGTGCGCTCCAGCCGGTCGCCGAGCGCCGCCCGGACCTGGCCGGGGTCGGTGGTGTCCAGCACGGTCAGCGGTCGGCCCAGGGTCCGGGTGATCACCTCGGGGGCCAGCGACGAGCCGCCCATGCCGGCGAGCACGACGTGGTCCAGGTCTGACAGCTCGGCGGTCAGCTCGGCCAGCTGCACCAGCAGCTCCCGGCTGCGCTGGTGGGTGTCCACCCAACCCAGTCGAATCTTGGCCTCGGCCTCGGCGTCCGAGCCCCACAGGCCCGGGTCCTTGGCCGCCAGCTTGGCCGGGGCGCCGGAGTTGACCAGCGCGTCCCGGGTCGAGGCGGGCGCGGACTTGTCGACCGCGTCCGCGCCGTACACCGCGAGGCCGGCCGCGGCCTCCACCGGACCGGCAAGTAGGTCACTCATGCTGCTACCCCGCTTCGCTCGCTGCGCTCGCTCATGCGCCACCTGCCCGCTCGGCGGCCTTCGCGTTGCCCTTGGCGGCCTTGTTCGGCGAACCCTTGCCGGCGGCGGCGGCCTCCAGCGACTTGCGGACGCCGTCGAGCAGCTCCTGCCAGCTGGCCTCGAACTTCTCGACGCCCTCGCGCTCCAGGGTGGCGATCACGTCGTCCAGGTCCACTCCGACCGACTTGAGGTCCGCGAAGACCTTGCGGGCCGCGTCGTAGGCGCCGGTGATGGTGTCGCCGCGGGTCTCGCCATGATCGGCGTACGCGTGGATGACCGACTCCGGCATGGTGTTGACCGTGCCGGGCGCGATCAGCTCCTCGACGTAGATGACGTCCCGGTAGTCCGGGTTCTTCGTCGAGGTGGAGGCCCACAGCGGCCGCTGCGGGTGCGCGCCGGCGGCGGCGAGCGCCTTCCACCGGTCGGAGGAGAACACCTCGGTGTAGCGCTCGTACGCCAGCTGGGCGTTGGCGACGGCGGCCTTGCCGCGGAGTGACTTGGCCTGCTCGGAACCGACCTTCTCCAGCCGCTTGTCGACCTCGGCGTCGACGCGGGAGACGAAGAACGACGCCACCGAGCCGATCTTGGACAGGTCATGGCCGTTGGCCTTGGCCTGCTCCAGACCGGCGAGGAACGCCTCCATCACCGCCGAGTAGCGGTCCAGACCGAAGATCAGCGTCACGTTGACGCTGATGCCCTCGGCCAGCGTGTCGGTGATCGCCGACAGGCCCTCCTCGGTGGCCGGGATCTTGATGTAGAGGTTGGGGCGGTCGACCAGCCACCACAGGGCCTTGGCCTCGGCTACCGTCCGGTCGCTGTCGTGCGCCACGCGGGGATCCACCTCGATGGAGACCCGACCGTCGACGCCCTCGCTGCCGTCGTAGGACGGGCGCATCACGTCGCAGGCCCACCGCACGTCGTACGTGGTGAGCATCCGCACCGACTCCTCGACCTCGATGCCACGGGTGGCGAGGTCGCGCAGCTGCCAGTTGTACTCGTCGGCGTCGCTCAGCGCCTTGGCGAAGATCGTCGGGTTGGTGGTGACACCGGCCACGTGCTTCTCACGGCGGAGCTGGTCCAGCCCGCCGGAGCTGAGTCGTACCCGGGAAAGATCGTCGAGCCACACCGCCACACCTGCGGCGGTGAGCTCCTTCAGCCTGTCCGTCATGCCTGCCACGCTCCCTCAGTTGCCGGTCGTGAAACCGGTGATGTCGCCCACCCGCGCCAGCGAGGCGTGCGCCGCCGCCACGATCCGGTCGCCGGTGAAACCGAACTGCTCGAAGAGCACGGTGTGCGGGGCACTCGCTCCGTAGTGCTCCAGGCTCACGCTCTCGCCCAGGTCACCGACAACGCCGCGCCACGACATCGCGATGCCCGCCTCCACGCTCACCCGTGCCTTTACCCCACGCGGCAGCACCGACTCCCGATATGCCTCGTCCTGCTCGTAGAACCACTCCTGGCAGGGCATCGACACGACCCGGGTCGGGGTGCCGTCGGCCTCCAGTCGCTCCCGCGCGGTCAGGCAGAGCTGCACCTCGGAGCCGGTGCCCACGATGATCACCTGGGGCTTGCCGTTGGACGCCTCGGCCAGCACGTAACCGCCCTTGGCGACCCCCTCCGCGCTGCCCAGCACGTCGCGATCCAGGGTCGGCAGCGGCTGGCGGCTCAGCGCCATCGCGGTGGGACGGTCGGTGTGCTCCAGGGCCAGCCGCCAGGCCCAGGCGGTCTCGTTGGCGTCGGCCGGGCGGACCACGTCCAGGCCCGGGATGGCGCGCAGCGCGGTCAGGTGCTCCACCGGCTGGTGGGTGGGGCCGTCCTCGCCGAGGCCGATCGAGTCGTGCGTCCAGACGTAGGTCACCGGCAGCTTCATCAGCGCGGCCAGCCGCACCGACGGACGCATGTAGTCGCTGAAGACCAGGAACGTGCCGCCGTACGGGCGGGTGCCGCCGTGCAGGGCGATGCCGTTGAGGATCGCGCCCATGGCGTGCTCACGGATGCCGAAGTGCAGCGTGCGGCCGTACTCGTGGCCGGGGAAGTCCTTCGTGGCGTGCGCGGCCGGGATGAACGACGGCTCGCCCTTCATGGTGGTGTTGTTGCTCTCGGCCAGGTCGGCCGAGCCACCCCACAGCTCCGGAAGCACCGGAGCGAGGGCTTCCAGCACCTTGCCGGAGGCGGCCCGGGTGGCCAGGCCCTTGGCGTCGGCGGGGAACACCGGCAGCGCGTCGGCCCAGCCGTCGGGGAGCACCCGGCCAGCCAACCGCTCGTAGAGCGCGGTGCGCTCCGGGTTGGCCTTCTTCCAGGCGTCGAACGCGCCGGTCCACTCCTGCTCGGCGGCGTCGCCGCGACCCATCACCGTGCGGGCGTGGGCGAGGACCTCGTCGTCGACCTGGAAGGTCTGCTCCGGGTCGAAGTCGAGGATCCGCTTGGTGGCCTTCACCTCGTCGGCGCCGAGCGCCGAACCGTGGATCTTGCCGGTGTTTTGCTTGTTGGGCGCGGGCCAGCCGATGATGGTGCGCAGCGCGATGAAGGAGGGGCGGCCGGTCTCCGCCTTGGCGGCCACCAGCGCCGCGTACAGCGCCTCGGCGTCCTCGTGGTAGTCGCCCTGGTCGGCGTCGCCGCTGCGCCAGTCGACGGTCTGCACGTGCCAGCCGTACGCCTCGTAGCGGGCGGCCACGTCCTCGCTCTTGGCGATGCGGGTGTCGTCCTCGATCGAGATCTCGTTGTCGTCGTAGATCACCGTGAGGTTGCCCAGCTGCTGGTGCCCGGCGAGGGCACTGGCCTCGTGGCTGATGCCCTCCTCGATGTCGCCGTCGGAGACGATGCACCAGATGTTGTGGTCGAAGACCGACGCGCCGGGCTCGGCATCCGGGTCGAACAGGCCGCGCTCGCGGCGGGCAGCCATGGCCATGCCGACCGCGTTGCCCAGGCCCTGCCCGAGCGGGCCGGTGGTGGTCTCGACGCCCGGGGTGTGGCCGTGCTCGGGGTGACCCGGCGTCTGCGAACCCCACTGCCGCAGCGACTTCAGGTCGTCCAGGCTCAGCGGGTAACCCGACAGGAACAGCTGGATGTAGAGGGTCAGGCTCGAGTGCCCGGCGGAGAGCACGAACCGGTCCCGGCCGGGCCAGTTCGGGTCGGCCGGGTTGTGCCGCATGACGCGGTTGAAGAGGAGGTAGGCCGCGGGCGCCAGGCTCATCGCGGTGCCCGGGTGGCCGTTGCCGGATTTCTCTACGGCATCCATGGCCAACACGCGGACGGTATCGACGGCCCGGCGATCAAGGTCGGACCAGTTGAGTGCGGAGTGCTCGGGTCGTTTGGCAGCCACGATGGTTGTGCTCCTAGGGAGATGGGCGGAACCCTCACTGGTGACCCTATAGAGCGTCGCTAAACATCCGCCCGGGGATCTCCGCAAGGTGTGCGTTAGGTGACTACCCGAATGCACCGTTGTGACTCGGTGGTGTGACGGCCCGCACCGTTGTCGGGTCGGCCGGGCAGCCAAAACGACGACGCGTAGTGTGTGGGTCGGTGCGTGGACCCGAGCGGGCACGACCGACCCGATCTCCCCGTGCTGATGCCGGAAGGTGGCAATCCGTGAGCATGATCACCGAGCGCCCCGCGAGCAACCCTGCCGGGCAAACCCCGGCGAGGGCGGCTGAGGGCCCGGTGGCCCGGCGGGACGTGCGCGCGGTCCTCTCGGCGTACGTGGCACTCACCAAGCCGCGGATCGTGGAGTTGCTGCTGGTCACCACCATCCCGGCGATGATGCTCGCCGAGGGTGGCCTGCCGTCGCTGTGGCTGATGGCCGTGGTGCTCGTCGGCGGTTCGCTCGCGGCCGGTGCAGCCAGCGTGCTCAACTGCTACATCGACCGGGACATCGACCAGTTGATGCGGCGTACCAAGCGGCGTCCGCTGCCGGCACACACCGTGTCGCCGCGTAACGCGCTGGTCTTCGGTCTCGTGTTGGCGGTCATCTCGATCGTCCTGATGGCGGCGTTCACCAATCTGCTGGCCGCCGGGCTGACTCTCGCCGCGATCGCCTACTACGACCTCGTCTACACCCTGTGGCTCAAGCGCACCACCCCGGCGAACACGTTCTGGGGCGGGGCCTGCGGGGCCGCCCCGGTGCTGATCGGCTGGGCGGCGGTGACCGGTGGCCTGGCTCCGGCGGCCTGGGGCCTGTTCCTGGTGGTCTTCTTCTGGCAGATGCCGCACTTCTACCCGCTCGCCATGAAATACAAGGACGACTACGCCCGCGCTGGCATCCCGATGCTGCCGGTGGTGGCCTCCACCCGCCGGGTCAACGCGGAGATCCTGATCTTCGCCTGGCTCACCGTGCTGACCTCGCTGGCGGTCTGGCCGCTCGGGCTGAGCGCGATCTACGGCGTGCCGACCCTCGTGGTGGGCGCCATCTTCCTGGTCGAGGCGCACCGGCTCTGCGGTCGGGCGACGCGCGGCGAGGCGGTCAAGCCGATGCGGCTGTTCCACTGGTCGACGACCTACCTGACGATCCTCTTCCTGGCCGTCGCGCTCGACGCGCTGCTCTGAGGCTCCGGCCGCCGTCCCGCCGTCCCGGTGGCCCGGTGGCCGGTCCCGGCCGCCGTGTCCGTGGCGATCGTTGCGACTAATCATCATCATGGATGAGTTGTCCCGGTTTAAGATCACATCAAAGTAACTTTCGGCATGAGTCGGATCGGCTCAACCTGAGGCCGTCAAGGCCGATTTGCCTACGTGCTTTAGACCGATAAGTCCGTATAAATTCGGTCAGTAAACCTGTGCTCTTCCTTAAACCCGTAGGTAATTGGCATCACAAAAGGTTCATGGTTCTCGCCCGCACGAGTGCAACTCTGCTTAGGCTTCGCGTCATGGCAGATGGTTCCGATACGACGCTGACGGCCGAGCAGACCGTCAGCGAGCAGGCGCCCAACGGCCTCGTTGCTGGCCTCAAGTCGTTCGCCGCCGGGCACGGCGGGGCGAAGGCCGTCATCGAGTACGTCGGTAAGCGCGGCGCACGGATCGTCCTCGTGGGTTCCGACGGCGAGTGGGGCGACCAGTTCGCGGACGACACCGTCGTTGCGCGGGAGGCGTGCGCCAAGGCGGGGATCACCGTCGAGAACGCCTGGGAGCGTGAACTGATGGACCAGATGCGACCGAGCAACGACCTCTGGCGGTCGATGGCCCGGCGCACGATGGCCCGTTGAGATAGATAGCTGAATTGACCAATCACCACCAGTCGACCCGGGGGAAACCCCGGGTCGCTCTCGTCACCTGCGCCGAACTCGTCGACCTCGACCCGGACGACCGGCTGGTACTCGCCCCGCTGGCAGTCCGGGGGGTCGCCGCCGAGGCGGTCGTCTGGGACGACTCCGACGTCGACTGGTCCGACCACGACCTGGTCGTACTCCGCTCACCGTGGGACTACGCGCTGCGCCGCGACGAGTTCGTCGCCTGGGCCGCCACGGTCCCGGCGTTGGTCAACCCGGCCGACGTCGTGCGCTGGAACACCGACAAGCGTTACCTCGCCGAGCTCAGCGCGGCCGGAGTACCCACGGTGCCGACGTCCTGGGTCGAGCCGGGGGAGAGCTGGCAACCGCCAGCCGACACCGGTGAGTACGTGATCAAGCCAGCGGTCAGCGCGGGCAGCCAGGACACCGGCCGGTACGACCTGGCCGACCCGGAGCACCGGGACCTCGCCCGGGCGCATGTGCGCCGACTGTCCGACGCCCGCCGGCTGACCATGGTCCAGCCGTACCTGAGCGCGGTGGACACCGAGGGCGAGACGGCACTGCTCTTCCTGGCCGGCCCGGACGGGCTCGCGTTCAGCCACGCGATCCGCAAGGGCCCGATGCTGACCGGCCCCGACCTCGGCCCCGACGGGCTCTACAAGGCCGAGGAGATCACCGCTCGTACGGCCCGACCCGACCAGTTGGCGATCGCCGAGCGGACGCTGGCCGCCGTGCCGGGCGGAACGCGGCAGCTGCTCTACGCCCGGGTCGACCTGATCTCCGGCCCGGACGGCAGCCCCGTCCTGGTCGAGCTGGAGCTGACCGAGCCGTCCCTCTTCCTCGGCCACGCCGAGGGCGCCGCCGACCGCCTCGCGGCCGCGATCACCACCCACCTGTCCCGCCGCGGCTGACCCACCCGTCCGCCGCTGCCAAGATCCGCAGACTTCCGGGGAAGCTGCTGCCTCCGAGCGCGCCGAGGCAGCAGCTTCCCCCAAATTGCGCCGATCTCAATCCGGGCGCGACCCGTCGACGGGGGCCTCGCCAGGTTCTCCGTCGGCAAGATCCGCAAAACATCCTGGTTGTCGTGGCATCCCCGCCCGTCGTACCCCACTACATCCAGGATCGAGCACGATCTCGGCGCGGGGCGCGGGGCGCGGGGCGCGGGGCGCGGGGCGCGGGGCGCGGGGCGCGGGGCGGCAAGATCCGCGCAACATCCTGGTTCCAGTGGTGTCCGGTGTCGCTGATGCCACTACATCCAGGTTCGAGCACGATCTTGGGGCCCGAGGTCGCCAAGATCCGCACAACATCAGGGAAAGTGCTGCCTGCGGCGCTTTGGAGGCAGCAACTTCCCGGAAGTTGTGCGGATCTTAAGTCGGATCGTAG
>NZ_JBAKHW010000074.1:0-15768 GCF_036906815.1 Micromonospora sp. CPCC 205539
ACGCGAGGAGGCGATCGACGGCGGCCCGGCGGCCGGCGGCGCGGGGCCGGCGGGCGGGGGTGACGGCCCGACCGGCGGCGGTGGGCCGTCGGGCGCGGACGATCCACGCCCGATCAGCGGCCCACCGACCGCCGGGCAGCCGCCCGTGCCGGGCGCGCCAGCCGACGGACCCTCCGGCAACCCCGCCGCCAGCGACCCGTCCACGCCGGCCCCGGGCGACTCCGCGTCGTCCACGCCGGCCTCGTCGACGCCGGCCCCGGGCAACACGGCCCCGGGCGTACGGCCGGACCCGGCCCCGGGCGACCCGGCGGGCGCTGCGCGGGTGCCCCGACAGGTCGCCCGCTCATCGACGGAGGTTGCCGCGCCCTGAGCGCCGGGCGTCGCGGCGATGGCCCGACGGTGGCCGACCCGGGGTGCGGCCTGCGAGTACCCCTCCGGGAGGTGTTACCGTGGAATCCCGTGGATCGCGTGATCACTTTTGCTGATCAAGCACGGCGGTCTGCATGACCGCGACAGACGACACGGGAGCAGGCCTTGGCCCCATCAGCACGGACGACCAGGCACATTTTCGTCACCGGGGGCGTCGCCTCCTCGCTGGGTAAGGGCCTCACCGCCTCCAGCCTCGGCAATCTGTTGACCGCGCGCGGCCTGCGCGTGGTGATGCAGAAGCTCGACCCCTACCTCAACGTCGACCCGGGGACGATGAACCCGTTCCAGCACGGTGAGGTCTTCGTCACCGAGGACGGTGCCGAGACCGACCTCGACGTCGGGCACTACGAGCGTTTCCTGGACCGGGCGTTGTCCGGCAAGGCGAACGTCACCACCGGCCAGATCTACTCCGACGTGATCGCCAAGGAGCGGCGCGGCGAGTACCTGGGTGACACGGTCCAGGTCATCCCGCACATCACCAACGAGATCAAGTCGCGGATCCTGGCGATGGCCGACCCGGACGACGACGGCCACGTCCCCGACGTGGTGATCACCGAGGTCGGCGGCACGGTCGGCGACATCGAGTCGCTGCCGTTCCTGGAGGCGATCCGTCAGGTCCGCCACGACCTGGGCCGGGACAACTGCTTCTACCTGCACGTGTCGCTGGTGCCCTACCTCGCGCCGTCGGGTGAGCTGAAGACCAAGCCGACCCAGCACTCGGTGGCGCAGCTGCGCAACATCGGTATCCAGCCGGACGCCATCGTGCTGCGCTGCGACCGGGAGATCCCGGAGAAGCTCAAGGAGAAGCTGTCGCTCTACTGCGACGTGGACGCCGAGGCGGTCGTCGCCGCCCCGGACGCGCCGAGCATCTACGACATCCCGAAGGTGCTGCACCGCGAGGGGCTGGACGCGTACGTGGTGCGCCGGCTCGGGCTCTCCTTCCGGGACGTGGACTGGACGAGCTGGGACGACCTGCTGGAGCGGGTGCACCGCCCCCGGCACACGGTCACGGTCGCGGTGGTCGGCAAGTACGTCGACCTGCCCGACGCGTACCTGTCGGTGAGCGAGGCGATCCGGGCGGCCGGCTTCGGTCACCGGGCCCGGGTGCAGTTGCGGTGGGTGCCCAGCGACGAGGCCGTCACCCCGGCGGGCGCCGCGGCGGCCCTGGCCGGCGTGGACGGCATCCTCATTCCCGGCGGGTTCGGGGTACGCGGCATCGAGGGCAAGATCGGCACTGCCCGGTACGCGCGGGAGAAGGGCATTCCGCTGCTCGGCCTCTGCCTGGGCCTGCAGTGCATGACCATCGACGTGGCCCGGCACCTGGCCGGCCTGGACGGCGCGAACTCGCTGGAGTTCGACGAGCAGGCCGCGCACCCGGTCATCGCCACCATGGCCGACCAGGAGGACATCGTCGCGGGCAAGGGCGATCTGGGCGGCACCATGCGGCTCGGCGCGTACCCGGCGGTGCTGACCGAGGGCTCGATCGTCGCCGAGGCGTACGGCAGCACCGACATCAGCGAGCGGCACCGGCACCGCTACGAGGTGAACAACGCCTACCGGGACGCGCTGACCAAGGCCGGGCTGCACATCTCCGGCACCTCACCGGACGGCCGGCTGGTCGAGTTCATCGAGCTGGACCGGGGGCTGCACCCGTTCTTCGTGGCCACCCAGGCGCACCCGGAGCTGAAGAGCCGCCCCACCCGCCCGCACCCGCTGTTCGCCTCGTTCGTCAAGGCCGCCGTGGCGTACTCGCAGGCCGATCAGTTGCCGGTCGACCTGGACCCGGCGGCGGAGGCCCCGACGGCGCGCAAGGCGGCCCGCAACGGCGCCAGCACGAAGGCGGCGTCCGCCTCATGAGCGAGCGAGCCATCGGGTCCAGCAGCGGGGCGGCGGCGTGAGTGCCGTCGAGCACCGCTACGAGGTGCGCTCGCGCGAGGAGCGCTACACCGGCCGGATCTTCGACGTGGTCACCGAGGAGGTGACCATGCCGGGCGGCGGGACGGCCCTGCGGGACCTCGTCCGGCATGTCGGGGCGGTCGCCGTGGTGGCGCTCGACGACGCCGGCCAGGTGGTCCTGATCCGGCAGTACCGGCACCCCGTCGGGCGGCACCTGTGGGAGCTGCCGGCCGGGCTGATGGACGTCTCCGGTGAGGAGCTGCCGATCGCCGCGGCGCGGGAGCTGGCCGAGGAGGCCGACCTGACCGCGGGGCGTATCGACGTGCTGGTCGACCTGCACAGCTCGCCCGGGTTCACCAACGAGCTGGTCCGGGTCTTCCTGGCCCGGGACCTGGCCGACGTGCCGGCCGGTGAGCGCCACGAGCGCTCCGACGAGGAGGCCGACCTCCAGATCGTCCGAATCGACCTGGACGAGGCGGTCACCATGGTCCTGGCCGGCGAGATCACCAACGCCTCGGCGGTGGCCGGGCTGCTGGCCGCGGCCCGCGCCCGGGACACCGGGTGGGCGGCGTTGCGTCGCGCGGACGCGCCGCTGCCGCGCTGAGAGCCGCCGCCGGTCCAGCCGGCGAGGGAGTACGCGATGAGGGGCCCCGCGGTCAGCCGCGGGGCCCCTCGTCTCGCGTGGATCAGTCGCGGAGCTGGCGGCCCTGCGCGTCCGTGCCGCCGTTGACCAGGATGAGGATGCCGTCGATCAGGCCCCAGAAGGCGCCGAGGCCGCAGGTCACGAAGCTCACCACGAGCTGGAGAACGGCGATCTTGGTGTGTCCGGTGTAGAAACGCCCGGCCCCGAAGGTGCCCAGCAGGATGCCGAGGATGCCCGCGACGACCTTGCTCTTGTCGGAGTAACCCGGCGCGTACCCGGGCTGATATTGAGGAGTGGTCATGGGCGGACACATTAGTGATCCACTTGCCGGCTGTCCGCTGCGGCTCTCGGCGGATGGGACGATAATGGTCAAACACTGTCCTGACGGCTGAGGTCGCCTCCCACCGCCGGCCGGGTCGACGCCCTGACACTCCGTCAGGTCACCCGGGCACCGGATGCCACTCTGCTGGCTCGCGGCGGGGCCGGGCGCGCCTAGACTGCCGCCGGCGGGACCGGTGGACCGCGGTGGCAAAGGGGCCGCCGTGGCACCGAGCAGTCGGGGGAGAGCGGCCCCGAAGAGAGGTGTCTGCATCGTGAAGGTCGGAATCCCACGCGAGGTCAAGAACCACGAGTACCGCGTGGCGATCACGCCGGCGGGCGTGAACGAGTTCGCCCGCAACGGTCACCAGGTCTTCGTCGAAGCCGGCGCCGGCGTCGGCTCCAGCATCACCGACGAGGAGTTCGTCGCGGCGGGCGCCACGATCCTGGCCACCGCCGACGAGGTGTGGGAGACCGCCGAGCTGGTGCTCAAGGTCAAGGAGCCGATCGCCTCGGAGTACCACCGGATGCGTGAGGGGCAGGTGCTCTTCACCTACCTGCACCTGGCCGCGTCCAAGGAGTGCACCGACGCGCTGGTCGACCGCAAGGTCACCGGCATCGCGTACGAGACGGTGGAGCTGCCCGACCGGTCGCTGCCGCTGCTCGCCCCGATGTCCGAGGTGGCCGGCCGGCTCGCCCCGCAGATGGGCGCGTTCTACATGATGCGCACCGGCGGTGGGCGCGGTGTGCTGCCCGGCGGTGTCTCCGGCGTGTACGCGGCCAAGACCGTGGTCATCGGCGCCGGTGTCTCCGGCATGAACGCCGCCGCCATCGCGTTGGGCCTGCAGTCCGAGGTGCTGCTGCTGGACAAGAACGTCGCCCGGCTGCGGCAGGCCGACGCCATCTACCGCGGCCACCTGCAGACCGTCGCCTCCAACGCCTACGAGGTCGAGCGGGCCGTGCTCGACGCGGACCTGGTCATCGGCGCGGTGCTGGTGCCCGGGGCCAAGGCCCCGACGCTCATCTCCAACGAGCTGGTCTCCCGGATGAAGCCGGGCAGCGTGCTCGTCGACATCGCCATCGACCAGGGCGGCTGCTTCGAGGACTCACGCCCGACCACGCACGCCGACCCGGTCTACAAGGTGCACGAGTCGATCTTCTACTGCGTGGCGAACATGCCCGGCGCGGTGCCGAACACCAGCACCTACGCGCTGACCAACGTCACCCTGCCGTACGCCCTCGAGCTGGCCAACCAGGGCTGGCGCGAGGCGCTGCGCCGCGACCCGGCGCTGGCGCTGGGCCTGAACACCCACGCCGGGCAGGTCACCTACGGCCCGGTCGCCGAGGCACACGGCATGAGCGTGCTCCCGCTGGCCGACGTCCTGGCCTGAGCGGAGGCGGACTGACCGGCAACGGAGACAGGGTCGGCGCGGGCGTGGAACCCGCGCCGGCCCTGCGCCGTGCCGTGCGCGGCTACCTCGACCACCTCACCGTCGAGCGTGGCCTGTCCGCGAACACGCTCACCTCGTACCGTCGCGATCTGGACCGCTATCTCGCCACCCTGGCCGACGCCGGTGTCACCGACCTCGCGTCGGTCGGCGCCGGCGTCGTCGAATCACACCTGGCCCGGCTGCGCGCCGGCGACGACGCCCACCCGCCGCTGGCGGTCTCCTCCGCCGCCCGCGCCGCCAGCGCGGTCCGTGGCCTGCACCGCTTCGCGCTGCGCGAGGGGCTGGCCGGCGCCGACCCCAGCCGGGACGTCCGCCCGCCCACCCCGCCGCGCCGGCTGCCCCGCGCGCTGCCGGTCGACGACGTGGTCCGGCTGTTGGAGACCGCCGGCCCGGTCACGGCGACCGGTGACGACGCGCCACTCGCGCTGCGTGACCGGGCGCTGTTGGAGTTCCTGTACGGCACCGGCGCGCGAATCTCCGAGGCGGTCGGCGCCGCCGTCGACGACCTCGACACCGACGACGGCGCCGCGCTGCTGCGCGGCAAGGGCGGCCGGACGCGGCTGGTGCCGATCGGCGGGTACGCCGCCCAGGCGGTGCGGGCCTACCTGGTCCGGGCCCGGCCCGGGCTGGCCGCCGCCGGGCGGGGCACCCCGGCGGTCTTCCTCAACGCCCGTGGCGGCCCGCTGTCCCGGCAGGGCGCCTGGGCCATCCTGCGCCGCGCCGCCGGCCGGGCCGGGCTGCCGGTCGACGGGCCCGCGGCGGTGTCCCCGCACACCCTGCGCCACTCCTACGCCACCCACCTGCTCGACGGCGGCGCCGACGTGCGGGTGGTGCAGGAGCTCCTGGGCCACGCGTCGGTGACCACCACCCAGGTCTATACCCTGGTCACCGTCGAGCGGCTGCGCGAGGTCTACGCCACCGCCCACCCGCGCGCCCAGGGCTGAGCCCGGTCACCGTCGGTCCCGACACGCCGGACAGGTGCCGAACCCCTGCTGGTCGGTGGCGTACAGTCGGCATCGGCGCGGACCTCCTGGGGCGACTCGACCGGGGTGCGCAGCGGCGCCGCGAAGGACGTCGGACGGCTCCGACGCCGGGTGGTCGTCGGGAGGGGGCAACGAGCACATGGCTGGCAACGGTGACCGTGCCGAGACCTGGACGACGGAGCTCCGCGAGCAGCAGGCAACGCTCGGCGCGGACCTCGGTCCAGCGGATCCGGCGGCGTACACGATGCGCAAGCCGATCCCCGAGCCGATGCCCACCGATCGGCATGGCCCCGCGCGCATCATCGCGATGGCCAACCAGAAGGGCGGCGTCGGTAAGACCACCACCACCATCAACCTGGGCGCGGCGCTGGCCGAGTACGGCCGCAAGGTGCTGCTGGTCGACTTCGACCCGCAGGGTGCCCTCTCGGTGGGGCTGGGGGTCAACCCGCACAACCTCGACCTGTCCGTCTACAACCTGCTCATGCAGGACGACGTGACCGCCGAGGACGTCCTGATCAAGACCGATGTGGCGGGTCTGCACCTGCTGCCGGCCAACATCGACCTCTCCGCGGCCGAGATCCAGCTCGTCAACGAGGTCGCCCGGGAGATGGCCCTGTCCCGGGTGCTGCGCTCGGTCCGCAAGGAGTACGACTACATCCTGATCGACTGCCAGCCCTCGCTGGGTCTGCTGGCGATCAACGCGTTGACCGTCGCGCACGGCGTGCTCATCCCGCTCGAGTGTGAGTTCTTCAGCCTGCGCGGTGTGGCGCTGCTGCTGGACACCATCGACAAGGTGCGGGAGCGGCTCAACTTCGACCTGGAGCTCGAGGGCATCCTCGCCACCATGTACGACAGCCGCACCACCCACTGTCGGCAGGTGCTCCAGCGGGTCGTCGAGGCGTTCGGCGACAAGGTCTACCAGACGGTCATCACCAAGACGGTGAAGTTCCCCGAGTCCACCGTGGCCGGTGCCCCGATCACCACGCTCGACCCGGCGTCGTCCGGGGCGCGTAACTACCGTCAGCTGGCCCGCGAGGTCATCGCCGCCCAGTCGGAGCGGTAGCCGGAACGCTCGGTGTCCGCCTCGTGGACTACGGTCGTGCGGTGACCGCGCCACCCATCGACCCGCCAGCCGACCCGGTGGTGGAGGTCGACAGTGTGCCGCCCACCGACCCGGCGACCGGCGGGTTCACCGTGCGGCTGGCCAACTTCACCGGGCCGTTCGACCTGCTGCTGCAACTGATCGGCAAGCACAAACTCGACGTCACCGAGGTGGCGCTGCACAAGGTCACCGACGAGTTCATCGCCTACATCCGGGCCATGGGCGACCAATGGGACCTGGACGAGGCCAGCGAGTTCCTGCTGATCGCCGCGACCCTGCTCGACCTGAAGGCGGCCCGACTGCTGCCCTCCGCCGAGGTGGAGGACGAGGCCGACCTGGCCCTCCTCGAAGCACGGGACCTGCTCTTCGCCCGGCTGCTGCAGTACAAGGCGTACAAGGAGGCGGCGGCGCACATCGCCGAGCTGGAGGCCGTCGGTGGCCGACGGTACCCGCGTGCGGTCAGCCTGGAATCCCGGTACGCCGACGCGCTGCCCGACCTGGTGCTCGGCATCGGCCCGCAGCGGCTGCTGACGCTGGCCGTCAAGGCGATGACCCCGAAGCCGGTGCCCGAGGTCTCCATCGCCCACGTGCACATGGTCCGGGTCAGCGTCCGTGAGCACGCGGCGATCATCGCCGCCCGGCTGCGGCGGGCCGGCACGGCCACCTTCTCGCTGCTCTGTGCCGACTGCGAGGCCACCCTCGAGGTGGTGGCCCGATTCCTCGCGCTCCTGGAGCTGTACCGGGAAGGTCTGGTGGCCTTCGTGCAGGAGCAGGCCCTGGAGGAGCTGACCGTCCGCTGGACCGGCCCCGCCGACGGCGACACCGACCTGCACGTCGACGAGTACGCCGGCACCCCGGCCGACCCCGAGCTGGCGGGCCCTGCGGTTGCCGAGCCCGCGGTGGCTGACCCTGCGCTGGCTGATTCGGTTGCGGGCAGCGCGTCGGTGGGGGAGGCCGAGGAATCGGGCGGGACGGGAACGACGGAGGATGCGCGGGATGAGTGACGAGGAACGCCGGGACTCCGGGGACTCCCTGGCCGATCAGGCCGCCGCCTGGATCCCCCCGTGGGAACGCCCCCGCCCGCCCGCCGAAGCCGACGAGGACAGCGGCGCCGACGGGTCGTCGGACGATGTCGTGCCCACCACGCTCCCGCCCGTCGCTCTGGGCGACCTTCGAGAGGAACTACCCCGCCAGGGGCAGGAGTCGCCCACGGCCACGTCCGAGCTGGATGAGCCCGGCGAGCCGATCGGGGCCGGCGAGCCCGTCGGGGCCGATGAGCCCGACGAACTGGCTGAGGTCAGTGCGTCTGCGGAGCCGCACGGGGCCGCCGAGATCGGCTGGGCACGTGGGGCAGGGGTAGGTGCGGACGGCGCGGGCGACACTGCCGCAGACGCGAGCGCTGCGCGCGTACCCGAGGAGAAGCCGGCGGGTCGGCGGCGGGTGACGGCCGTGCCGGAGCCCGCGCCCGAGCTGCCCGACGCCGAGTTGCGCGGGGCGCTCGAGGCGATCCTGCTGGTGGTCGACGAGCCGGTCAGTGAGCTGGTCCTGGCCCAGGTGCTGGAGCAGCGGGCCGAGCGGGTCGGGCCGATGCTCGACGAGATCGCCGCTGGCTACACCGCCGCCGGGCACGGGTTCGAGCTGCGCCGGGCGGCCGGCGGTTGGCGTCTGTACACCCGGCCGGAATACGCTACGTACGTTGAACGGTTCGTGTTGGACGGGCAGTCCGTGCGGCTGACCCAGGCGGCGTTGGAGACGCTCGCCGTGGTCGCCTACAAGCAGCCGGTGACCCGATCGCGGATCTCGGCCATCCGGGGTGTCAACTGCGACGGGGTCATCCGTACGCTGGTCACCCGCGGCCTGGTCGAGGAGTGCGGCACCGAAGCGGACAGCGGGGCGTTCCTCTACCGGACCACCACGCTGTTCCTCGAGAAACTCGGGCTGAACACCGTTCACGAGCTGCCGCCGCTCGCCCCTTTCCTGCCCGACGACGTAGAAGAGCTTGCTGATGCGACCCGATAACCGTTCCCCGAAGCCCGACGCCCCCGTCTATGAGGGGGCCGAGCGTCTGCAGAAGGTGCTCGCCGCCGCTGGCGTGGGTTCCCGGCGTGCCTGTGAGGATCTGATCTTCCGCCGCCGGGTGACCGTGGACGGCCGGGTCGCCAAACTCGGCGACAAGGTCGATCCGGCCACCTCGGTGATCCACGTGGACGGGGAGCGCCTCCAGGTCGACACTCGCCTGGTCTACGTGGCGATGAACAAGCCTCGCGGCGTGGTTACCAGCATGGCGGACGACAAGGGCCGTAACGAGCTGGCCGAGTTCATCGGCAATCGGGTGGAGCAGCGGGTCTACCACGTCGGGCGGCTCGATGCGGACAGCGAGGGCCTGCTGCTGCTCACCAACGACGGCACCCTCGCGCACAAGCTCATGCACCCGTCGTACGAGGTGCTGAAGACGTACCTCGCCGAGGTGGTCGGGCCGATCCCGCGCAACCTGAGCAAGCGGCTGATGGCCGGCGTCGAGCTGGAGGACGGGCCCGTCAAGATCGACTCGTTCAAGGTGGTGGACACTCTGGGCAAATCCGCCCAGGTGGAGCTGAGCCTGCACGAGGGCCGCAAGCACATCGTCCGACGGCTAATGGAGGAGGTCGGCCACCCGGTCACCCGACTGGTGCGGACCTCGATCGGGCCCATCCGGCTGGGTGAACTGCGCACCGGACGGATCCGGCGGTTGACCAACGCCGAGGTCGCCGCCCTGTTCAACGCGGTGGGTGACTGACCCCCGGGTTCGGGGTACGGCTGTCGGTAGGCTCCGGGACGGCCGGAGACGTGGCCGCTCGGGTGGCGTGGGTCGCCTCGGGCGGCGTCGCGCGCGGGTCCGCTCTGGGCCCCGGGCATGATTGATGACGATGGACAACCGCTTGCGGCGCCACTCACCGGGCGATCGTGAGGTACGGGCTGAGGAGGACACGGTGGAGGAAAACGTACGGGCCGGGCGATGTGTGGTCGCTGTGGATGGGCCGTCCGGTTCGGGTAAGTCCACCGTGTCGCGGCGCCTCGCCGCCAGCATCGGTGCCCGTTACCTGGATACCGGCGCGATGTACCGGGCGATCACCTGGGCAGTCCTGCGCTCCGGGGTCGACCTCACGGAGGCCGCGTCGGTGGCCAAGGTCGCCGGCGAGGTCAACCTGCGCATCGGCACCCACCCGCAGGGGTACGCCGTGACCGTCGACGGGGTCGGCGTGGACGCCGAGATCCGTGGCACCGAGGTGACCGGCGCGGTCTCCGCCGTCGCCGCCATGCCGGCTGTCCGTGAGCTGCTCGTCACCCGGCAGCGCGAGATGATCGCCAACGCCGGTCGGATGGTGGTCGAGGGTCGCGACATCGGCTCGGTCGTGGCACCGGACGCCGACCTGAAGGTCTTCCTGACCGCCTCCGAGGCGGCCCGCGCGGCCCGGCGTAGCGCCGAGGACGCCGCGGACGTGGCGGCCACCGCCGCGGACCTGGCCCGACGGGACCGGCTCGACTCCACCCGCAAGGTCAACCCGCTGGCCCAGGCGCCGGACGCCGTGGTGCTGGACACCACCGAGCTGGGCATCGACGAGGTCGTCGCCCGGCTGCGGGACCTGCTCACCGAGCGGGGAGTGGCATGAGCGAGGGTGCGGGTTGGGTTGAGCTGCGGGAGCCGGACCTCGCCGTTGAGGAGCCCACCGGCCCGCAGCCGGTGGTGGCCGTGGTCGGCCGCCCCAACGTCGGTAAGTCCACGCTGGTCAACCGGATCATCGGCCGCCGGCAGGCGGTCGTCGAGGACGTCCCCGGGGTGACCCGGGACCGGGTGCCGTACGACGCGCAGTGGAACGGCCGGGCGTTCACCGTGGTGGACACCGGCGGTTGGGAGCCGGACGCGAAGGACCGGGCGGCAGCCATCGCGGCGCAGGCCGAGACGGCAGTCGTCACCGCCGACGTGGTGCTCTTCGTGGTCGACGCGATGGTGGGCTCCACCGACGTGGACGAGGCCGCGGTGAAGATGCTGCGCCGCAGCGCCAAGCCGGTGATCCTGGTCGCGAACAAGGCCGACAACACCTCCATCGAGATGGAGGCCACGTCGCTGTGGTCGCTCGGCCTCGGTGAGCCGTTCCCGATCTCCGCGCTGCACGGCCGTGGGTCCGGCGACCTGCTGGACGCCATCCTCGACGCGCTGCCGGAGGCGCCGGCGATCGTGGAGAACCGGCCGCGCGGGCCGCGCCGGGTGGCGCTCGTCGGCCGGCCGAACGTGGGGAAGTCCAGCCTGCTCAACCGGTTCTCCGGCGAGGAGCGGGCGGTCGTCGACTCGGTCGCCGGCACCACCGTCGACCCGGTCGACAGCCTGGTCGAGATCGGCGGTCAGACCTGGCAGCTGGTGGACACGGCCGGCCTGCGCAAGCGGGTCGGCAAGGCCAGCGGCACCGAGTACTACGCCAGCCTGCGGACCGCCGCGGCGATCGAGGCCGCCGAGGTGGCCGTGGTGCTGTTCGACGCCGGCGAGCCGATCAGTGAGCAGGACCAGCGGATCCTGACGATGGCGGTCGAGGCCGGCCGGGCGCTGGTCATCGCGTTCAACAAGTGGGACCTGGTCGACGCCGACCGCCGGTACTACCTCGACAAGGAGATCGACCGGGAACTGCGCCGCATCCCCTGGGCGCTGCGGTTGAACCTGTCGGCGATGACCGGCCGCGCCGTGGACAAGCTGGCCCCGGCGCTGAACAAGGCCCTCGCCAGCTGGGAGACCCGCGTGCCGACCGCGCAGCTCAACCAGTGGCTGACCGCGCTGGTGCAGGCCACCCCGCACCCGGTGCGCGGTGGGCGGGCGCCACGGATCCTCTTCGCCACCCAGGCCGGTGTGGCGCCGCCGCGGTTCGTGCTCTTCACGACCGGGCCGCTGGACGCCGGCTACCAGCGCTTCGTCGAGCGCAAGCTCCGCGAGGAGTTCGGGTACGAGGGCAGCCCGATCGAGATTTCGGTACGCCCCCGTAAGAAGCTCGGCCCGGGTGGTCGAGGCAAGGCGCACGGCTGATCTGCGCTCAAAGTCATGCCGGATGGGCCCGCGCCCATCCGGCATTTCTTTGCCCTCCTCCCACCCACCCTCCTAGGACGCTGTAGGGGTTGTGCGGTGGTTCGGTGCTGCCGCGACGCGGGTGGGGCCTGTGCGGGGGAGCGGGGCTGCTGCGCTAAGCTGTACCGGCTGCCGCGGGGTAACGCGTGGGAGCAACGGGACGTGGCGCAGCTTGGTAGCGCACTTGACTGGGGGTCAAGGGGTCGTCGGTTCGAATCCGGCCGTCCCGACGCAGGTCAGAGGCCATTCGGGATCTTCCGGGTGGCCATTTCTGATCTTGTACAGCAGCGAAGTACAGCAACGGCTCATTGGTCGAGGCTTTCGCCGAGCCTCCGCAGGGCCTCGCGGGTCGTCTTGGACGAGACCTGGCTGTAGATCTCCATCGTGATCGAGCTTCCTAGGGGAGGCGCCCCAGGCATCGGATCCCTCGGAACGAGTTGCTCAATGGCTACGCCAGCGACTAAATGCCTGGTGCGACTCGGAGAGGGAGCCGCTCCCGTCAGTCTCACAACTCCGTGCGCAGCGGGCCGAGGCAGTAAGAGAATCTCAGAGAAAACGAGCGACGGAACTGCGAGAGCAAGCGGCGAAAGTCGCACCGCCTTATGCGGCAAGCACGTCCGGGGCTCGCGCTATCGCGGTGCACGCTGCTGCCCGAGCTAGGCGCAAGCGCCGCGAAGCGGAAATTCGTGAGCAGGACGCGATTCATGATGCAATTGTTCGGCAACAAGCCCGAGTTGCGGAGCACTCGGAGGCGCTTCGCCGGATGGCCGAGCTGACCGAATCCCAGATTTCGGAGCTGCGACCCAAGTCGGCGGACTGGAACCAGTGGGGTTCGGAACCAGGGCGTTGAAAAGCGTTCAACGCCGCACATTGACTGATGTCCAACGCGGCGCTCTACGCAGTGGTTGCCAGCGGCTCGCGCAGGGTAATCGCCGGCGCAGGGCTGCCAGTCAGCCTGAGTTGAGCAGTTTACGGGGAGCCCTTCGTTTCGCGCCGTTGTTTAAACTCGTCGAAGCGCCTCATCAAGACATAGATCTGGTCCAGCAGCGCTTCTGTGAAAGTCAAGGCATCGTTCGCATCCTCGCGGCTGATTGGCCTCCCGGTGAAATGAGCGCCCTGGTTTCCCAGTAAGCGAAGGTGCTTAGCCCAGTGAGCGATGGTCCTGTCAATTAGACCGTCTTGCTCCATTTTGACAAGGGCCGACGCCAGGTTTCGATCTTCAATACCATTATCGCGACAGATGCCTTCTAGGGTCCGCCTAACCATGACAACCGTCGCTGTGTACGCCTTGGTTTCGAAGCAGGACCTCGCCTCGTCGAACTCCCGACGTAGTGAGGCCGGGATGTGGTCGCTTAGTTGGTGGCTGGCAGGGTAGACGAACTTGGCGACCTCAGATTCCGGGCTCGCAAACGGGTAGAGGGCTTCCTCGACCTGAAGGGAGGGCTCCCGGCAATCCCTGCACTGCAAGAGTGTGTATTCGTAATCAGGAGAGTCGGCATCGTTCGGGTCGTCACGAAGGACCGTGGCAGATCCTCTAACGACCTGGATTGAGGGCAGCCCACAGTGGGGGCAGACCATGACACGCTCGGGGTTCGGTGGCGTCTGAGTGTCGGCGGACGAAGCCATGTGCGAAGCATGCCAGCGGTGATCGATAGCCGAAAGACCGGTGTGAGAACTTTCTGTACGAGATCAAGGCGGCCCGCTTCGCAGGCCGCTCGCGCCGCCGACCAGGGGCCGACCGACACCGGTCGCCGATCGGGGACCCCGCGCCCTTAGCGCAAGCGCACGGGCGCACCCCGAACGGTTGCAGCCCCGCCGGCGGCGCGACATACGAAGAAGCCCCGGGCCGCCAGGGTGTGGCAGATCCGGGGCTTTGGTTCATTGGTGTAAGCAGGATGTGCGCCGATCTGCGGCCGTTGGGAATGCTGGAGATCCTAACGAGCGCTCCGAGCAAGTGCCGCAGCCAGGTCGTCGTCGTCATCGGGGGTGTTCCAGGTGACTATCTCAACGCGGCGAGGGTCAGTGCCCGCCTCGTTGTTGTACTTTATCACCGAGTCTGAGAGAAGTACGTTCGTCACCACCAGGAGTCCGCTTTGAGGCAAATGTGCCACACGCTGGCTGATGTCCACGACCTCGCGGTGGCCGACAGTTCCCCTGCTCCGATATTTGATCTCGACGCGGACTGTGCCCGAGGGTAGCTGCGCGATTAAGTCAAATCCTGTATCCGGGCCCGAGAAGAGATTGATGTACGGTACCTTAACACCCAACCTTTCGATCGCCTCGTGGACCTTTAGCTCGTATCTCATTGCACGAGAATGCAGGTTTAATAACGGCTCGATGGCCTCAACCGCTTCTGCGACGGCCACTGCAACCTCAGGTGGCTGCTCCCTAGTCGCGTCGGCAACAACCTGAATGGCTCTCTGGCGGCGGCGTAGTGCTGCTAGCTCCAGACTGTGGTCACCACTCCCCAGCCTGCGTAGTGGCGTACCTTGCAGGCCGAGTAGTAGAAGGACGGCCCCGGCCAGCAGCACGAATGCCGTGCCAGCTTGATTGTCGGAGACCATCACTGCATAGCAGCCGAACCCGGTTGCCCCGACTCCCAATACCAAAGCCAGTGCGCGCGCCCACGGGGCTAGCGGATCCGCCAGATCGTCCCGCGCCGTGCCAGGGTCTTCCTCGGAAGTGCCATCGGTAGCGGCCGTCATGACTAGACACAATAGACCCCGAAGGGCCCTGACAGCCGGCTGCCTCCGGCGGGGCGCTCGGGCGCTCCGGGATGGTTGGCGCCATCCCGACAGCCTCCGTCCGGGCAGAGCCGAGTGGGTGGGGCCTGCCCGGTCAAGGTCGGTCAGACGGTGGGTGCTCCACCTTGACCGGGCAGGCCCCACCCACTCCACAGGTGTGCGGACGAAGGCCGACGGGATGGCTAAGGCACGGTTGGTGGCGGATGGGGCCGCCATGGTCAAGCAGTGCTAAGCATCGATAGTCTCCTTGCATGCGCCGCTTGCTTCTGGACTCCAATGCCGTTGACCCGTTCGCCGATATTCCGGGTGCTTACGAGGCTGCGCAGAAGGCTATCGCTGAGGGCGTTTACGAACTGATCTTTACTCACGTGAATCTCGACGAACTTGCCGAAACCAAGGACGTGGACCGCCGCCAGCATCTTCTGCTCGTCATGGTGGCCCTCGGGCGGCTTGTCGCAACCGGTGCCACCGCCGTTGGCTATTCGCGTGTCACCTGGTGTCGGCTGGTGGATGACGCAGACGTCTTCGATGCGGTGCAGTCCGGCAACATCGATCACACGCGAGACGCCCTGCTCGCAGCAACGGCAGTCTTTGAGGGCTGTCCGCTCGTCACCAACGACAAGAAGCTGCGGAACCGCGCGGCCGGTCGTGGAGTCGACGTCATCACCACGGCCGAACTCCTTGCGGAGCTTGGGGTTCCAAGCCAGCTCTCGGGTGGGTGAGTCAGGGCGGCCCGCGCCGTGGGGCATCGGACGCCCCTGGGTAGTACGGATGGCAGGGCACACTGGTGTAGATGGCGCTTTGTTGTCGGGACCGTCGTGAGTGTCGTCGGGCTCTTCGAGTAGGCACCCCAGCAAGGAGTGCGCCAGTACAGCAATGAAGTACAGCAACCGACGGCACCTGACGGGACCGCACAAGGTCTCTCTACATCCTCGGCCAGCGCAGCGGATCGAACGAGACCGCGTTGCCGATCTCTGGGGGTCAAGGGGTCGTCGGCTCGAGTCCGGCCGTCCCGACGCAGGTGTCAACGCCGCCCCAACCCTGACCACCGTGGTCCGGCTGAAACTGGACCACCTCGGTTGGTTGATCTTTAGTCGTTAGTCTTATTTGCTG
>NZ_JBAKHW010000075.1:0-15124 GCF_036906815.1 Micromonospora sp. CPCC 205539
GGCGCGCGCGGCGTGGTCCGGCGGCGCGGCGGCGGCTCGTCGCCGGCCGGTCCGCGCGGCGCGACGGTGCGCACGACACCGCCTCGGCCGGCCGCCGGGGCGTCCCGCCGGCCGACTCGGGCGGCCGCCCGGCCACCGTCGAGCACCTGCAACGCGGGCCGGAACGGGTCGCCGGAACGGGTGCTGCGCGGGGTACGACGCTGCTCGGCGCCCACGCTGCGGGGCGGCGTGCCGCGGTCCTCGCGGATGGTCCGACCCCGCGGGGTGTACGCCCGCGCGCCGGAGATACCGCCCACGCCCGGCTCGCCGTCGCGCGGCTCCCCGCCCTTGGCGCTGGTGTCACGCGAAGAACCGCGCCGGGACCCCGTGGGATCCCGGCGCGGCTCGTCCGACCTCGGTGGCACGGTCAGCCTCCCGCACCCTGGCTGGTCACCGACGGCTCGCCGGTCGCCGGCTTCGGCACGCCGATGGTCCGGCCGTCCGGCAGCCGGATGTACGCCGGCTCACCGGCGTCCACCAGGCCGAGCCGACGCGCCTGGGCGGTCAGGTTGCCCGGCGCCTTCGCCGCCGCGATCTCCTTGTCCAGCTGCTGCTTCTCCAGGTCCAGTCGGGCCTGCTGCTGCTCCAGCTTCTCGAGTCGGAAGGCGTTCTCATTGATCTTGGTGTTGACCGCCAGGATGCCGAGCACCCCACCGACCACCAGCACCACGATCAGCGCCGCGAACGGCGCGCGCGGCACCGACACCGGCGGCGGCGGTGCCACCCGCAGCCGAGGCGGGCGGGCGCCGGCCGTGACGCTGGGCCGCTCGGCCGGCCGCAGTGCGGCGGTGCCCTGGGTGGGGAACTCGCGCGCCCCCCGGGCGCGAGTCTCCCCCTGCCGATTCACTCGATCGATGCGTGGCGTAGCGTTCCCCACGCGCGAAGCCCGCTCCGCCGCGGTCCGGCCCCCCGACCGCGGTGCGCGCTGCCCGCCGCCGGTGACGTCCCGGCGGTCGTGCTTGTCAACGTTCATGTTCCCTCCCCCTTGACGTCCGTCCCTATACCGGCGCGGCGCCCACGGATCCCCCACGGATCACGCGGTCCCCGTTCCCGGTTGGTGCATCCCCTTCACCCCACGGCGAGACCGTTCGCGGTCGGTCCGCCCTTGCTCTGTCGCGTTCGGGTCGAGCCGTTCCGCGGCCCGCAGCCGCACCGAAGCGGCGCGCGGGTTCGCGGCGACCTCCGTCTCCCCGGGCAGTTCGGCGCCCCGGCTGAGCAGCCGGAACGTCGGACCGGACCCGGGCAGTTCGACCGGGAGGTCGATCGGGCCCTTACTGCGGACCCGGTCCGCGAGCGCCACCTTGGTGAGCCGGTCCTCCAGCGAGTGGTAGGACAGGACCACCATGCGGCCACCCACGGTCAGTGCGTCGAGAGCAGCGGGCAGCGCCGCTTCCAGCGCTGCCAGCTCTCTGTTTACCTCGATCCGTAAAGCCTGAAACGTTCTCTTTGCCGGGTGTCCGCCCGTTCGTCGGGCTGGCGCCGGGATCGAGTCCCGGACCAGCTCCGCCAACCGCGCGGACGAGGTGATCCGGGCGCGTTCCCGCTCCCGGATGATCGCCGAGGCGATCCGGCCGGCGAACTTCTCCTCGCCGTAGACCCGCAGCACCCGGGCCAGATCCGGGTGCCCGTAGGTGTTGACCACCTCCTCGGCGGTCACCCCCCGGGTCTGGTCCATCCGCATGTCGAGCGGCGCGTCCTGGGCATAGGCGAACCCGCGATCGGGCGCGTCGAGCTGCAACGACGAGACACCCAGGTCGAACAGGATCCCGTCGATGCCCGGATAGCCCAGCCGGTCGAGCACCTCGGGCAACTCGTCGTAGACGGCGTGCTCCAGGTGCACCCGGTCGGCGAAGCGGGCCAGCCGGACCCGTGCGTGAGCGAGTGCCTCGGTGTCCCGGTCGAGCCCGATCAGGACCGTCTCCGGGTGCGCCTCGAGCACCGCCTCCGCGTGCCCGGCCAGGCCGAGCGTCGCGTCGACGTGGACCGTCCGACCGCCTCGACCCAGCGCGGGGGCCAGCAGCTCGAGACACCGCTCAAGCAGCACCGGCACGTGCGTGCCGCGTAGCTCCCCCATGTTGACCCCCACTGGTTGAAACGTCCGTTCGTTCGTGCGCCTGTCGTCGGACGACGCCACCGTCATACCGCCAGATCCCCATCCGCTCCCGCCGATCACCGGGCTCCCGCCCGATGACTGGATCGTGCGCCTGGCACCGGGGAAGGGATGCCAGGAACTCGAAAGCGGCTGGAGATCTCGCAGTACGTCGGGCGCCGTAGCCGCCCTACAGACCGCCGGGCAGCACCCCCTCCTCGATGTCGGCGAAGTCGTCTTCGCTCTCGGCGAGGTAGGTCTCCCAGGCGACCCGGTCCCAGATCTCCACCCGCGTGCTCGCGCCGATCACCACGAGGTCGCGGTCCAGAGCGGCGTACGTCCGCAGGTGGGCCGGAATGGTCACTCGGCCCTGCTTGTCCGGCACCTCGTCGTGCGCGCTCGCGAAGAAGACCCGGCCGTAGGCCCGGGCCGCCTTGTGCGTCATCGGCTGCGCGCGCAACTGCTCCGCGATCCGCTGGAACTCAGGCGTCGGAAAGACGTAGAGGCAGCGCTCCTGCCCTTTGGTGATCACGACACCCCCCGCCAGCTCATCCCGGAACTTCGCCGGAAGGATCAACCGGCCTTTGTCGTCCAGGCGTGGAGTGTGGGTGCCGAGAAACATCGGCCCGTACCCCCCTCGCCCTTTGAGCGGCGTTCGCGGCGCCGCTGACCCCCCGGGCCGGTGAGCCCTCCCGGCCTCACCATTGGTCCCCACTCTACTCCACTTCCCTCCACCTGCAACCAGATTGACCCGCGTGGCGTGCCCGATCCGGGGGCAAAACCGCACGTCACAAGGGGTGGAGTGGGGTGGAGGGCCGTGGCGCCCACCCCGCGTGGTCCGCTTTCCGACATCGATCGACTCCGTCCGGTGGAACCCGGCCCGGCCGCCCGCGCACCTACCACGGCCGAACGGTTCGCCGTCGGCGGCGATCTGGCGGGGCGGGCGGTCCGGTAACCTCGCTCGCGTGACCGACGCGAAATTGCCCCTACGGGCCAAGGTGGCCAGCTCCGTGTCACGGACCGCCGCGGCGCTCTCCCGGGCGGCCGGCCGTGGCGACGGTTCGGTGATCGGCGGGTGGATCGGCCTGAAGATCGACCCGGACCTGCTGGCCCACCTGTCGTCCGGGCGGGCCATCGCGCTGGTCTCGGGCACCAACGGCAAGACCACCACCACTCGGCTGACCGCCGCCGCGGTCGGCGTCCTCGGCCGGGTCGCCACCAACTCGTTCGGCGCCAACATGCCCAGCGGGCACACCTCGGCGCTGGCCAAGGCCGGCAGCACCCCGTACGCGGTGCTGGAGGTCGACGAGCACTACCTGGCCCAGGTGCTGGAGGCGACCGAGCCGCACGTGGTCGCACTGCTGAACCTCTCCCGCGACCAGCTCGACCGCGCCAAGGAGGTCGCCATGATGGCGCAGCTCTGGCGTGCGGCGCTGGTCCGGCACACCGACGTACGGGTGGTCGCCAACGCCGACGACCCGATGGTCGTGTGGGCAGCCACCCCACCCGGCGACCCGGCCCGGGGCATCAAGCCGCCGCACGTGACCTGGTTCAGCGCCGGCCAACGCTGGCACGACGACTCCTGGGTCTGCCCCGAGTGCGGCTCCACCATCCAGCGCAAGGGCGACCAGTGGTGGTGCACCGGCTGCCCGCTGCGGCGACCCGAGCCGCAGTGGACCGTCGAGGACGAGGGCGTGCTCGACCCCACCGGCGCCTGGCACAAGGTGTCCCTCCAGCTACCCGGCAAGGTCAACCTCGGCAACGCGGCGACCGCGCTCGCCGTGGCGGCCGAGTTCGGCGTCCGCCCGGTCGACGCGGTGTCCCGCCTCGGCATCGTCACCTCGGTGGCCGGCCGCTACGCACAGGTGGACAAGGACGGGCGCAACATCCGGCTGCTGCTGGCCAAGAACCCGGCCAGCTGGCTGGAGGCCTTCGACATGGCCGACGACGCGCCGACCCTGCTCTCCATCAACGCGCGCGACCCCGACGGGCTGGACACCTCCTGGCTCTTCGACGTCGATTTCTCCCCGCTGCGCGGCCGGCAGGTGTTGATCACCGGTGATCGGGCATACGACCTGGCGGTCCGGCTGGACGTCAACGACGTGTCGTTCCAGCACGTACGCACGTTCGACGAGGCGATCCGATCCGTCCCGCCCGGCCGGCTGGAGGTCATCGCGAACTACACCGCGTTCCAGGACATTCGAGCGGAGTTGGACCGTGTCAACTGAAAGCCTGCGCATCGTCTGGATCTACCCCGACCTGCTCTCCACCTATGGCGACCGGGGCAACGCGCTGATCCTCGCCCGCCGGGCCCGCCAGCGTCGCATGCCGGTCGAGGTGCTGGAGGTCCGCTCCGACCAGCCGCTGCCCGCCACCGCCGACATCTACCTGCTCGGCGGCGGCGAGGACGGCCCGCAAGCGCTGGGCGCGCAGCGCCTGATCGCCGACGGTGGCCTGCACCGGGCCGTCGCCCAGGGCTCGGTGGTGTTCGGCGTCTGTGCCGGCTACCAGTTACTCGGCACGTCCTTCTTCGCCAAGGGTGTCCAGTACCGCGGCCTGGAGATGCTCGACCTCCAGTCCGACCGGGGCCCGAGCCGGGCCGTCGGCGAGTTGGCCGGCGAGATCGACCCCCGGCTGGGCCTGCCCGCGTTGACCGGCTTCGAGAACCACGGCGGTCGCACCCAGCTGGGCCCGGAGGTCTCTCCGCTGGCCCGGGTCACCACCGGGGTGGGCAACGACGGCACCACCGAGGGCGCCTGGCGCGGCAAGCTGCTGGGCACCTATTCGCACGGGCCCGCCCTGGCGCGCAACCCGGCCCTGGCCGACCTGCTGCTGCGCTGGGCCACCGGAGCGAACCGGCTGCCTGCGCTGGACGACACGTGGTCCGACCGGCTCCGCACCGAGCGCCGCGCCGCAGTGGCCGCCGCCCGGGCATGATCCAAGCTGTCCGGCGGCTGCTCCGGCAGCCGTCGGCCGCCCGCTTCGCCCTGCTCGTCCTGCTGATCGGCGCCTGCGGGCTCCTCCTGCTCCTGGTGCCCCGCCCGGACCCGGCGCAGCTGCCGCAGCTCGCCGATCGGCTGGGCACCCTCGCCCCGGTGGCGGCGATCCTCGGCGGCGCGCTGCTGCTGGTCATGCTGGTCCCCCGCACCTTCATCACGCTCGCCGCCGGCGCGATCTTCGGCCCGCTGGAGGGCGCCGCGTACGCCCTGGGCGCCGCGCTGGTGGCCGCGGCCATCGGATTCACGATCGGCCGGCTGCTCGGGCGGGAGTTCGTCGCCGAACGGGTCCGGGGACGGCTGGCTCGCCTCGACGGCTGGTTCGCCCGGCAGAGCGTGCTCGGCGTGATCACCGTCCGGCTGCTGCCGATCGCCGGCTTCGGGCTGGTCAGCTACGGCTACGGCACGACCGGCGCCCGGGTACTGCCGTTCCTCGCCGGCAGCGTGATCGCCTCCGCGCCGACCGCGTTCGGCTACGCCGCGATCGGCGCCGCGGTCAGCTCCCCCGGCCACGTCAACTGGTACGCCGCCGCACCGGCCAGCCTCGGCCTGATCGCCAGCGTGGTGCTGATCCACCACTGGTGGCGTGCCGAGCGCCGCCGCCGGTCGATGCCGGGCTGACCGTGGACGTGACGACCGACGGCCCCGAGGAGCAGCGGCTCGCCGGCGGCTTCGTGGCCGACGTGGTCCGGGTCGGCGACACGGTACGGCGTACCCCGCCGGCGAACCTCGACTACGTCGACGCGTTACTGCACCACCTGGGCCAGGTTGGCGCGGACCTCGCGCCCCGGCCCCTCGGCCTCGACGCGCGCGGCCGGCAGATGCTCAGCCACGTCGAGGGGCGGGTGCCGTGGCGGGACCGGGAGGACCCCGCGTTCTTCGCCGATCCGGCGCTGGTGCGGTTGGCGGAGCTGATCCGGCGCCTCCACGACGCGTGTGCGGGGAGCCCGCTGGCCGGCGGCGCGGAGACGGTCTGCCACCACGACCTGTCGCCCAAGAACACGGTGTACCGGGACTTCGCGGCCGGGCCCCTGCCGGTCGCATTCCTGGACTGGGACCGGGCGGCACCGGGTCGCCGGATCGACGACGTGGCGTTCGCGGGCTGGCACTGGGCCTCGTTGGGCGCGGGCGCCGACCCGGCCGAGCTGGGCCGGCGCTGCCGGGTGCTCTGCGACGCCTACGACGCGCGCGCCACCGTGCCGCTCCCCCGGGTCGAGCTGGTCGACGTGATGCTGGAGCAGATCGAGGGCACCTGGCGGGGCATCGCGGGCGGTGCCGACCGCGACGAGCCCGGCATGCGCCGGCTCCGCGACGCCGGCACCGTCGACGGGATACGCCGCTGGCAGGACTGGCTGCTGACCAACCGCAACACCGTGGCGACGACCGTGACGGCCTGAAACAGGCGTGTCGTGCCCGGAGCGCGAGCCCTCTCTCCGCAACCCCAGACGCCACCGGGAACGATCATGGAGTTGTGGTGGGGGATCAATCCCTGCGACGGGACGATCCGGCCACCACAACTCCATGATCAGCGCACCGGGCAGGCGCGGCGAGCTGGGTCAGGCGACGACGGAGACCATGCGGCCCTTGACGACGATGACCTTCCGGGGCTCCTTGCCGGCCAGGGCGGCGGCCACCGCCTCCAGCGCGGCGGCCCGGACGGTCTCCTCGGGCGCGTCGGCGGGGACCTCGATGCGGCCGCGGACCTTGCCGTTGACCTGCACCGGATAGGTCACCGTGTCGGCCACCAGCAGCGCCGGGTCGGCGGTCGGGAAGTCCACGTACGTCAGCGACCCGTCGTGCCCCAGCCGCTGCCACAGCTCCTCGGCCACGTGCGGGGCGAACGGCGCCAGCATCAGCACCAGCGGCTCCGCCACCTCGCGCGGGGTCACCGACAGCCGGGTCAGCGCGTTGGTCAGCTCGATCAGCTTGGCGATCGCGGTGTTGAACCGGATCGCCTCCATGTCGCCACGAACCCCGTGGATCACCTTGTGCAGCAGCTTGCGGGTCGCCTCGTCGGCCGGCTCCTCGCTGACCCGCAGCGCACCGGTCTCCTCGTCGACCACCGTCCGCCAGACCCGCTGCAGGAACCGGTACGAGCCGACCACCGCCCGGGTCTCCCAGGGGCGGGACACCTCCAGCGGGCCCATCGACATCTCGTACACCCGGAAGGTGTCCGCGCCGTACGCGGCGCTCATGTCGTCGGGGGTCACCACGTTCTTCAGCGACTTGCCCATCTTGCCGTACTCGCGGCGCACCTCGTCGTCACCCAGGTACCAGCTGCCGTCGCGCTCGACGACCTCCTCGGCCTGCACGTAGCTGCCGCGTGAGTCGGTGTACGCGTACGCCTGGATCATGCCCTGGTTGAACAGCTTGCGGAACGGCTCGATCGACGAGACGTGCCCCAGGTCGAACAGCACCTTGTGCCAGAACCGCGCGTACAGCAGGTGCAGCACGGCGTGCTCGGCGCCGCCGACGTACAGGTCGGTGCCCCCGCAGTCACCCTCGCGCTGCGGACCCATCCAGTAGCGCTCGTTCTCCGCGTCGACGAACCGCCCGCTGTTCGTCGGGTCCAGGTAGCGCAGCTCGTACCAGCAGGAGCCGGCCCACTGCGGCATCACGTTGGTCTCGCGGGTGTAGCGCTTCGGCCCGTCACCCAGGTCCAGTTCCACCTCCACCCAGTCGCGCCGCCGCGACAGCGGGGTCTCCGGGTTGCTGGCGGCGTCGTCCGGGTCGTACGTCTTCGGTGAGAAGTCGTCCACCTCGGGCAGCTCGACCGGCAGCATCGACTCGGGCAGGGCGATGGCCGCGCCGGTCTCGTCGTAGACGATCGGGAACGGCTCACCCCAGTACCGCTGGCGGGAGAACAGCCAGTCGCGCAGCCGGTAGGTCACCGCGCCGGTGCCGTGCCCGTTCGCCTCCAGCCAGGCGATGGTCGCCGCCTTGGCGTCGGCGACCCCCAGGCCGTCCAGGTCCAGGCCGTGCTCGGGCGCGGCGCTGTTGATCGCCGGGCCGTCCCCGGTGTACGCCGCTCCGTCGAAGCCCTCCGCCGGCTGCACGGTCCGCACGATGGGCAGCTCGAAGACCTCGGCGAACGCCCAGTCCCGCTCGTCCTGCGCGGGCACCGCCATGATCGCGCCGGTGCCGTAGCCGGCCAGCACGTAGTCCGCGATGAAGATCGGGATCTGCGCGTCGTTCACCGGGTTGGTGGCGTACGCCCCGATGAAGACGCCGGTCTTCTCCTTGCTGTCGGACTGCCGCTCGACGTCGGTCTTGGCCGCCGCCGCCTTGCGGTACGCCTCGACGGCCGCCCGAGGGCTGGCGTGCCCGCCGGTCCAGGCGTCCCGCGTCCCCTCCGGCCAGGTCGCCGGCACCAGTGTGTCGACCAGCTCGTGCTCGGGGGCCAGCACCATGTAGGTGGCCCCGAAGATCGTGTCCGGTCGGGTCGTGAACACCCGGACCGGCGCCGCGGCGGTCGGGAAGTCGATGTGCGCGCCGGTCGAGCGACCGATCCAGTTGCGCTGCATCAGCTTGATCGGCTCGGGCCAGTCCAGCGTGTCCAGGTCCTCGATCAGCCGGTCACCGTACGCGGTGATCCGCATCATCCACTGCTTCAGGTTGCGCTTGAAGACCGGGAAGTTGCCCCGGTCGGAGCGACCGTCGGCGGTGACCTCCTCGTTGGCCAGCACGGTGCCCAGCCCCGGGCACCAGTTCACCGGTGCCTGCGAGACGTACGCCAGTCGGTGGTCGTCGACGATCTGGCGGCGCTCGGCGACGCTCAGCTCGGCCCACACCCGGCCGTCCGGCGTGGGCCGGTTACCGCCCTCGAACTCGGCGATCAGCTCGGCGATGGGCCGGGCGCGCCGGGCGTCGGCGTCGTACCAGGAGTTGAAGATCTGCAGGAAGATCCACTGGGTCCAGCGGTAGAAGTCGGCGTCGATGGTGGCCACCGAACGGCGCTCGTCGTGCGCCAGCCCCAGCCGACGCAGCTGCACCTTGTACCGCTCGATGTTCGCCTCGGTGGTGGTCCGCGGGTGGGTGCCGGTCTGCACCGCGTACTGCTCGGCCGGCAGGCCGAACGCGTCGAAGCCCATCGCGTGCAGCACGTTGCGACCGGCCATCCGCTGGTAGCGGGCGTAGGAGTCGGTGCCGATATAGCCCAGCGGGTGGCCGACGTGCAGGCCGGCACCGGACGGGTAGGGGAACATGTCCAGCACGTACAGCTTCTCCGCACCGGCCCGGGGGTGGGTCGGGTCGGCCAGCGGGCCGGTCGGGTTCGGCGCGTGGAAGGTGCCCTCCCGCGCCCAGATGTCCTGCCAACGGGTCTCGATCTCGTCGGCCAGGGCCGCGGTGTACCGGAACGGGGGGATGTCGTCCGCCGGTGCGGCTGCCTCACTCATCGTCTCTCCTCGCTTCGCTTCGCTGCTTCACTTCGCTTCGGCACCGCCGGGCCGGGCCGACGACGGGCACAAAAAAGCCCCTCACGCAGGAGGGGTCGCCGTGCTGTCGCGCGTTCAGCGCATCAGCACGGCTCGGTAAGAAGCAGGAAGACTCCGGCCATGTCCGGCAGTGTACCCCGTCACCGGGTGAACCCGGGGCGTGCGGGTGCGGGCCCCCCGACTCGGCGAATATCGGTGCGTAACCGACCGACTTCCTGCGGGGGTCGGCGATAACGACAAACATGGTTAGCCTGAGAGGCCAGTGAGAATCCTGCGGCAAAAGAGGCTCGACGTCGCGAACCCAACGGCGGGTCCAGGTGCTCTATTCAGAGCTGCCGTGACGGCGACGAGGAGGAGGCCCGTGACACAACAGACCTGGGACGAGGTGGGCGGTCTGCTGCCGCACGACGAGTTCCGCGCCGCCAGCGAGGCCATCGTGACCAACATCGAGCAGGTGATCGAGGGTAAGACCGCCACCGTGCGGCTGGCCCTGGCCGTCCTGCTCGCCGAGGGTCACCTCCTCATCGAAGACGTCCCCGGCGTCGGCAAGACCAAGCTGGCCAAGGCTCTCGCGCGGTCCATCGACTGCACGGTGCGGCGGATCCAGTTCACTCCGGACCTCCTGCCCAGCGACGTCACCGGCGTCAGCGTCTACAACCAGGAGACGCACGACTTCGAGTTCCGCCCCGGTGCCGTCTTCGCCAACCTGGTCGTCGGCGACGAGATCAACCGGGCCTCGCCGAAGACCCAGTCGGCGCTGCTCGAGTGCATGGAGGAGCGGCAGGTCACCGTCGACGGGGTGACGTACCAGCTCCAGACCCCGTTCATGGTCATCGCGACGCAGAACCCGATCGAGATGGAGGGGACGTACCCGCTGCCCGAGGCGCAGCGTGACCGGTTCACCGCCCGGATCGCGATGGGCTACCCGGACCCCGGCGCCGAGCTGGCGATGCTGGACGGGCACGGCGGCACCGACCCGCTGAACGAGCTGCGCCCGGTCTCCGACGCGGCCGTCGTCCGGCAGCTGATCGCGACCGTCCGGCAGGTGCACGTCGCCGACGCCGTCAAGCAGTACGCGATCGACCTGGTCACCGCCACCCGCGAAGCCCCCGACCTGCGCCTGGGCGCCTCCCCCCGCGCGACCCTGCAACTGCTGCGCACCGCCCGGGCGGTCGCCGCCCTCGAGGGGCGTGACTACGTGCTCCCCGACGACCTGCAGGCCCTCGCGGTGCCGGTGCTGGCGCACCGGATCATCCCGACCGCGGACGCGCAGCTCGCCCGGCGCACCACCGACGCGATCGTCTCCGAGCTGGTGCACCGGCTGCCGCTGCCGCACGACCGGCAGCAGCGCTCGCCGTACGACACCCGGCCCGCCACCGGTAACGGTCGCGCGCCCTACGAGCCGCGGAGGCCGTGACGTGCGTGCCGGGCTGCGCGGGCTGACCACCCGCGGGCGCTCGTTCCTGGCCGCTGCCATCGCGGCGGCGATCTCGGCCGGCATCCTCGGCGAGAAGGACCTGCTCCGGGTTGCCGTGCTGTTGGCCATCCTGCCGCTGCTGGCCGCCGCCTACGTGGGGCGCAGCCGCTACAAGCTGGCCTGCAACCGTTCCCTGGACCCACACCGGGTCCCGGTCGGCGCCAACTCCCGGGTGGTGCTGCGCCTGCAGAACCTGTCCCGGCTGCCGACCGGCACCCTGCTCCTGGAGGATCGGCTGCCCTATGCGCTGGGCAGCCGGCCCCGGGTGGTGCTGGAGCGACTCGGCGCGCACCAGGCCAGCTCCGTGGCGTACACCGTCCGGGCCGATGTGCGGGGCCGCTACGAGGTGGGGCCGCTGGTGGTCCGGATGACCGACCCGTTCGGTCTCTGCGAGCTCAGCCGGGCCTTCCCCAGCACCGACCACCTGACGGTCATCCCGCAGGTCACCCCGCTGCCGTCGGTCCGGCTCCCCGGGGAGTACGCGGGCAGCGGCGACAGTCGGGCCCGCTCGGTGGCGGTGCACGGCGAGGACGACGCGGCGACCCGGGAGTACCGGCGCGGCGACGACCTGCGCCGCGTGCACTGGAAGTCCACCGCGCGCACCGGTGAGCTGATGGTGCGCCGCGAGGAGCAGCCGTGGGAGAGCCGGGCCACGGTCGTCCTGGACACGCGCGCGTACGGCCACCGTGGCGACGGGCCGACGGCGAGTTTCGAGTGGGCCGTCTCCGCCGCCGCGAGCATCGCCGTGCACCTGCGGCAGGCCGGCTACAAGCTACGCCTGGTCACCGGCTCGGGGGTCGACGTGGACGCCTCGGAGGCCGGCGGCGACGGGGTGCTGCTCGACCACCTCGCCGAGGTCCGCCTCGACCAGCGGGCCGAGTTGACCAGCCTCGTGCAGCGGGTCCGGCAGCGCGCCGACGGTGGTCTGATCATCGGGCTGTTCGGCGCGGTGAGTGTGGCCGAGGCCGAGCTGCTGGCCGGGCTGCGGGGCAACGGCGCCACCTGCGTCGGCTTCCTCCTGGACAGCTCCACCTGGCTCAGCCTGCCGGAGAAGGCGCGGGCCGAGGCGGAGCGCACCCACGGCGCGGCGGTACTGGCGATGCTGCACAGCGGCTGGCGGGTGGTCGGTGTCGAGCACGGCAGCCAACTGCCGGCGCTCTGGCCGCAGGCGGGCCGGGGCTCCCAGGGGTTCGCCATGCGCGCCGCGCTGGCCGAGACCGTCGCCGGCGGCGTGCGATGAACGGAAGGTTCCCCTCATGAACGCCAGTCGGAACATCGGCGTGGTGGCGGCCGCCGCCACGCTGCTCGCCGCCGCGCCGCTGTCGGCCATCTTCGAGACGTGGACGTGGCTGATCCAGTCCGCGATCGCGGTCGCCGCGATCGCCGGGGTGGCCGCGCTGACCCGGCTGATCCGGACGCCGCTGTGGGCTCAGGTGCTCGGCATGCTGGCCGCCCTGGTGCTGGCGCTGACCTGGCTGTTCCCCAGCGGCACCGAGCTCCTGACCTTCCTGCCCTCGCCGGGCACGTTCGAGCACTTCGCCAACCTGTTCACCGGCTCCATGCAGGACATGCGCTCGTACGGCGTGGAGGTCCCCGACACCGACCCGCTGCTGTTCATCAGCGTGCTCGGCGTCGGCGGGGTGGCCGTCCTGGTGGATGTCCTGGCGGTGGGGCTGCGCCGGCCGGCGCTGGCCGGTCTGCCGATGCTCGCCATCTACTCGGTGCCGGTCGCCGTCTATGTGGACAGCGTCCCCGCGACGCCGTTCGTGCTGGGCGCCGCCGGATACCTGTGGCTGCTGGTCACCGACAACGTCGACCGGGTCCGCCGGTTCGGGCGCCGGTTCACCGGTGACGGACGCGACGTCGACGTGTGGGAGGCCTCGCCGCTGGCCAGCGCCGGCCGCCGGCTCACGGTGGTCGGGCTGGCGTTGGCCGTGGTGCTGCCGCTGGCCGTGCCGGGGATGACCGGCGGGCTGCTCGACACGCTCGGCGGCGGGACGGGCAACGGTAACGGCAACGGCCGGGCGGGCGCGGGCTCGTCGGGCCAGATCGACCTGTTCGTCAAGCTCTCCGGCGACCTCAACCGTTCCCAGGTGACCGACCTGATCAAGGTGACCACGTCCGAGCCGGCCCCGTTCTACCTCCGGTACGCGGTCGCCGACGACCTGCGCTCGGACGGTTTCCGGGCGCGCACCCCGACCGGCGTGCCCGCCAACCGGGACCTGCCGAACCCGGTCCAGGATGACACCGCGGGCGTCGAGCACACGCCCTACCGGGCGACCGTCGAGGTCACCAAGAACCTGAGCATGTCCCTACTGCCGGTGTACGCCGACCCGGTGCGTACCGATGACCTCAATGGCAACTGGCTGTACGACAACAGCCAGGGGGTCCTCTTCTCCAAGCGGGAGTCCTCCCGGGGCAAGAAGTACTCCTTCGACTACCTCCGCTCGACGTACCCTCCGGCGGTGCTGCGGGCCGCGCAGCCGCTGGCGGCCGCCCACCCGCTGCGCCGGCAGCTGACTCCCGTTCCGGAGCAGGTGCCCGAGGTGGAGACGCTGGTCACCGAGCTGGTCCAGGGCAAGCGCACCGACTACGACCGGGTGTTGGCGATCTACCGGCACTTCTCGGCGGCCAACGGGTTCAGCTACCGACTCAGCACCAAGAGCGGCAGCAGCGGCCAGGACATCGTCGACTTCCTGACCAACAAGGTCGGCTACTGCCAGCAGTACGCGGCAGCGATGGCGTGGCTGGTCCGCGCCGCCGGCATCCCCGCCCGGGTGGCGCTCGGCTTCACCACCGGCAGCAAGCGCGACGGCGACACCTACACGCTGACCAACCTCAACCTGCACGCCTGGACCGAGGTCTACTTCGACAAGGTCGGCTGGGTGCCGTTCGACGCCACCCCGGCGGACGGGGTGCCGGGCTCCACCCGGTCGGCCTGGGCACCGGACATCAACGCGCCGGAGCCGTCCAGCCCGGACACCGGCACCTCGGAGACCCCGGCGGGCCCCGACGCCTCAGCCGGTCCGATCAGTCCGGACAACGCGGATCGCGACACCGACACGGGGCTCTCGCTCGGCGGTGGCACGCCGACCGAGGAGCCGCCGGTCTGGCCCTGGTGGACGGCCGGCCTACTCGCCCTGCTGGCGCTGCTGGCTGTGCCGGCGCTGCTCCGCCTCGCGCTACGCCGGCGGCGGGGCGGCCGTGCGGCGGGTGCCGCCGTGTCCGCCACCCGGGGTGGCACGGTGCAGACGGTCCCCGGAGCACCCGTCGTGGTGGTCGAGGTGGACGCGACCCGTGCCCGCGCTGTCGCGCACGCCGCCTGGGCCGAGTTGATCGACACGTTGGTGGACTTCCGGGTTCGAGTCGACCGGACGGAGACACCCCGAGCGACCGCGGAGCGGCTGGTCCGGGAGACCATCCTCGACGATGCCGGGGCGGTCGGTGCGGCACGGCTGCTCGGCCGGGCGGAGGAACGGGCTCGTTACGCCCGGGCCCCACTGACCGGTGAGCCGTTGCTGCCCGCGCTGCGCGCGGTGCGCGCGTCGCTGGCCGCCCAGGCGGGCCGGCGGACCAGGTTGCTCGCCGCCGTACTCCCGCCGTCGGTGCTGCTGCGCTGGCGGACGGCCCTGGCGGACAACTCCGGCCGGGCGGTGGCACTGAGTGGGCGGGCCCGGTACCGGCTGCTGCGCTGGAGCCCTCGACGGCTACTGGCTGAGCGCGCGGCTCGCTGAACGATATTCGGCCCGGGGCGGCGGGCATGCACCGCCGCCCCGACCAGCCCGACGTGCACGGCGTGGCCCTCGCGGAAAGCCGCAGCCTCGGAAAGCCGCAGCCTCGGAAAGCCGCAGCCTCGGAAGTTCGCGGCCCTCGGGTATGCCGCTACGCGGGTCAGGTGATCGTGATCAACTCGAGATCAGCGATATCGCGCCATCACCAACGGCTGATACCGCGACATCAGCGATCTCGTGTCGATCACGATCTCCTGGCCCGTCCGCCCGCCCGCAACGGCGGCGCGGGGCGGGGAGCGCGGACGGGCGGGGCGGGGGGGGGAGCGCGGACGGGCGGCGCGGGACCGCAACGCCGA
>NZ_JBAKHW010000076.1:0-14586 GCF_036906815.1 Micromonospora sp. CPCC 205539
AAGGACTGCCAGTCCGGGGTATAAATCATAATTGGCACTGGCTTTTCAAGCACCCTGTTGAGTTCTCAAAGAACAACCACACACCGATCAGAAGCCCCACTTCCGTGGAACCCCGTTTCGGGGCAACCGCTCAAACCTACTTGGTCGAACTTTCATTGTCAACCTCGTGTTCGAGGTGATCAATCTGGTTCGTCCGGACCCACGATGACGCACGCCGTAACCCGGCGGTCGTTACTGTCGTGGGAAGCCGCAGACCGGCCGATCGCCGCTTTGCGGCTCTCTGCCCGGCTCCTGCCGGCTTCAAAACTCTACCCGGTCGGCTTCGCGTCCGCAACCCCGTTTCCGGAGTGTTCCGCACCGCCCGAATCCTCAGTCTCGCTCGGCGTTCCCGCCACGAGCCTGGTGCTTGGTTTCGGCCGGTTTGTCCGGCCTCCCCCGTGCAGAGAGAAAGTTACGCGGACGGCCCGGAGAAGGCAAATCAGGGTTCATCACTGGTTTGGCCGACCCGGGAGCGGTGGTCCCCGCGCAGCCGACGACGCGGGGCCCGCTGGCGTGCCAGAGTGTCAGGCATGGATGAGTCCCGGCTGGGTGCCAACGGGCACGCCGAAGAGGCGCTACTCGGACTCCTCCTGCCGTTCTGGCAGGTGGTGATCGGCGCGTTCGTGCTGGTCGTCCTGGTGCTCTCGGTGGGTCGACTCGCGCGGCGCGGCCGGTCCCGAATGACCACCGCCCTCCTGGTGACCGCCGCGGTCATCGCCGGCTTCACGGCGATCGGCGTCCTGCTGGAGGGCTGACCGCTCAAAGTCGGCGGTTGGCCAGGCTGGGCAGCTCGGCACGGATCGCGGCGAGCCGGTCGAGATCCAGGTCGGCGACGGACACCCCCGGGCCGTCCGGCAGCTGGGTGAGGACCGTCCCCCACGGGTCGACCACCATGCTGCGGCCGAAACAGGTACGCCCCGGGTCGTGATCGCCGGTCTGCCCGGCGGCCGCCACGAAGCACTGGTTCTCGATCGCCCGGGCCCGCAGGAGCACTTCCCAGTGGTCCCGCCCGGTGTGCAGCATGAACGCCGCCGGGACCACCAGGAGGTGGGCGCCGCCCTCGGCGGCGAGCCGTCGGTACAGCTCGGGAAAGCGCAGGTCGTAACAGATCGACAGGCCCACCCGGACACCTTCGACGTCCACCACCACCGGTTGGACGCCGGCGGCGACGGTCGCCGACTCCCGGTAGGAGACCCGACCGGGGATCTCCACGTCGTACAGATGAATTTTGCGATAGCTGGCGGCCAGGCGACCGGACCGGTCGAACACCAACGACGTGTTGAAGGTGTGCTCCCGGTCCGGGCCAACCTCGTGGAACGAGCCAGCCACCAACCAGATGCCGAGCCGCCGCGCGATCCGGGCGAAGAAGGTGCCCACCTCGCCGTCCACTGGCTCCGGCTCGGGCAGCCCGGCGGCGGGACCGAGATAGTCGACGTACTCCGGCAGAACCGCGAGGTCCGCGCCGCCGGCGGCCGCGCGCTCCAGCAGGACCTCCGCGGCGGCCAGGTTGGCCTTGCGGTCGTCCCGGGCGTTCAGCTGGCAGACGGCGACGCGCATGAGCCCAGGGTACGACCGCGAGGGCGGCGCGGACAGCCTCAGATGCTGGCCAGCACGAGCGCGCCGGCGGCGAAGCCGAGACCGGCCACCTGGACCGGGCGCAGCCGTTCCCGGTCGACGGCGAGCGCGAGCAGCACCGTGCTGGCCGGGTAGAGCGCGGCGATCGCCCCGACGATGCTCAGGTGGCCACGGGCCGCGGCGGCGAGGAACAGCGCGTTGGCGGCACTGTCGAGGAGGCCGGCGACCGCCGCCCAGCCCAATACCCGCCGCCCGAGCCGCAGCCGCACGCCGGTGCCGGCGGCGATGGCCAGGCCGAAAGCGATCGAGCTCGCGCGCACCGCCGCCACCGGCCACATCCCGGCGCCCTCGCCGGCCTGGGCAAGCAGCGTGAAGAAAACGCCGAAGAGCGCCCCGGAGGCGAGCGAGAGCCCCACGAGTCGCGCTGGAACGGCCGTCCTCCTACCCCCCTCGCCCAGGCTGACCAGTGCGATCGCCAGCACGGCGAGGCCGGCGCCGGTGAGTGCCAGGGCACCGGGGAAGGACGCGGTGAACAGACCGGCGATGATCGGCACGATCGCGGCGGTGGTCGCGGTGATCGGTGCCACCACGGCCATCATGCCGCCGGCGAGCGCCCGGTACAGCAACATGACCCCGGCGGCGCCAGCCACCCCCGCGAGCAGCCCCCAGGCGATGTCTCCGGTGGTAGGGGTGCCGGGCACCACCAGCACCAGCACGACCAACAGCGGGACGCTCAGCAGCTGGGAGACGACGGTCACCGCGATCGGGTTGGCTCGGCGGGACGCCTTTCCACCCGAGAAATCGGCCGTACCGAACGCGAGGGCCGACACGGCGGCCAGGAGAATGGGTAGCATGCGACTGTCGTATCACAATAATGACCGTGAAGGATAGTGGAATGACCGACGCCGGATCCGGGCGCGTGGGCGCGGTGACCGCCGCGGTGGCCCGTCAGGTCCGCGAGCTCCGCGCCGCCCGGGGGTGGTCCTTCGACGAACTGGCCGGCCGGTCCGGGGTCAGCAAGGGGATGCTCGTGCAGATCGAGGGCGCGCGCACCAACCCCAGCGTGGGCACGCTCTGCCGGGTCGCCGACGCGTTCGGCGTCAACATCGCACGACTGCTGGAGGCCGCCGAGGAGGGGACCGTGAAGGTCACCCCCGCCGCCGAGGCACCCGTGCTCTGGCAGGGCGAGCACGGAGGCACTGCGCGGCTGCTGAGTGGGCTCGGCGAGCCCGACCTGGTCGAGTTCTGGGAGTGGCGGCTGGAGCCCGGGGAGGCACACCGCTCCCCCGACCACCCGCGCGGCACTCGCGAGGTGCTGCACGTGCAGACCGGCACGGTGATCGTCCGAGTCGACGGGCAGGACCACAGCGTCCGGACCAACGAGACGATCGAGTTCCACGCCGACCGGGAACACGGCTATCGCAACGACGCCGACGAGCCGGCCCGACTGATGATGGTCACGGTCACCCCGTCGGGCGAATGGGACCGCCGGACCCGCTCACGCCGGCCGCGTCAGGACTGAGCGGCCGGCGGTGCGCGAGAGGATCAGGCCGACTTCTCTTCGCGGTCCCGTCGGGCCCGACGGCCGGTGAACTCACGCGGCACGATGGTCGGGTTGACGTTCTCCAGGACCACCTCGCGGGTGATCAGCACCCGGGCGGCGTCGGGGTTGCTGGGCACCTCGTACATCGCGGAGAGCAGGACCTCTTCGATGATGGCCCGCAGGCCACGGGCGCCGGTGCCGCGCAGCATGGCCTGGTCGGCGATCGCCTCCAGCGCCGGCTCGTCGAACTCGAGCTCGACCCCGTCCAGCTCGAAGAGCCGCTGGTACTGCCGGACCAGGGCGTTGCGCGGCTCGGTCAGGATCCGGACGAGGGCGCTGCGGTCCAGGCTGCGGACGTTGGTGATCACCGGCAGCCGGCCGACGAACTCGGGGATCAGGCCGAACTTGAGCATGTCTTCCGGCATGACCTGGCTGAAGATGTCATCGGTCGACCGCTCGGACACCGACCGGAGCCGGGCACCGAAGCCGGTGCCGCCCTGCCCGGTGCGGGACTCGATGATCTGATCCAGACCGGCGAAGGCACCACCACAGATGAACAGCACGTTGGTGGTGTCGATCTGGATGAACTCCTGGTGCGGGTGCTTGCGGCCGCCCTGCGGTGGCACGTTGGCCACCGTGCCTTCCAGCATCTTGAGCAGCGCCTGCTGCACGCCCTCGCCGGAGACGTCCCGGGTGATCGACGGATTTTCCGACTTGCGGGCGATCTTGTCGACCTCGTCGATGTAGATGATGCCGGTCTCGGCGCGCTTGATGTCGTAGTCCGCGGCCTGGATCAGCTTGAGGAGGATGTTCTCCACGTCCTCGCCGACGTAACCCGCCTCGGTCAGCGCGGTGGCGTCGGCGATGGCGAACGGGACGTTCAACATCCGCGCGAGGGTCTGCGCCAGGTGGGTCTTGCCGCACCCGGTCGGGCCGAGCAGCAGGATGTTGGACTTGGCCAGCTCGACGGCGTCACTGCCGGAGCCCGGCGCGCCAGCAGCCTCAGCCTGGATCCGCTTGTAGTGGTTGTAGACCGCGACGGCGAGGGCCTTCTTGGCCTGATCCTGCCCGACGACGTAGTTGTCGAGGAACTGGCAGATCTCCATCGGCTTGGGAAGCTCTTCCCACTTCACCTCGCCGGACTCGGCCAGCTCCTCTTCGATGATCTCGTTGCAGAGATCGATGCACTCGTCGCAGATGTAGACCCCTGGGCCCGCGATGAGCTTCTTGACCTGCTTCTGCGACTTGCCGCAGAAGGAGCATTTCAGTAGGTCGCCGCCGTCACCGATCCGTGCCACCTACGTTCTCCCTGCACTCATCGGCCGGAGACCCGGCCCTGACCTGCGGACGTTGCGCGCCGTCCGGCTTTGCTCACCTCGTCGGCCGTGACCGGCGAAGTGGTACGGACCCGACGTTACCCGCTGGCGGGGCATTCTCCGACCCCCAAAACGGGTGTGTCAGAGGTCGGCCGGGAACGGAGCCCCGGCCAACCTCTGACCCGGTAGTGCTTCAGCTGGCAGCCTGGGCGGCCAGCAGGCCCTTCTTGCGGCTGGTCAGGATCGTGTCGACCAGCCCGTACTCCTTGGACTCCTCGGCCGTCATGATCTTGTCACGGTCGATGTCCTTGCGAACCTGATCGATGGGGCGGTTGCAGTGCCGGGACAGCATGTCCTCCAGCTGCGTACGCATCCGCAGGATCTCCCGGGCCTGGATCTCGATGTCCGAGCCCTGCCCGTAGCCGCCCTCGGTGGCCGGCTGGTGGATGATGATCCGCGAGTTCGGCAGGGCCATCCGCTTACCCGGAGTGCCGGCCGACAGCAGCACCGCCGCCGCGCTGGCGGCCTGCCCCAGGCAGACCGTCTGGATGTCCGGGCGGACGTACTGCATGGTGTCGTAGATCGCCGTCATCGCGGTGAACGAGCCACCCGGCGAGTTGATGTACATGATGATGTCGCGGTCCGGGTCGGTGCCCTCGAGCGTCAGCAGCTGGGCCATCACGTCGTTGGCCGACGCGTCGTCCACCTGGACGCCGAGGAAGATGATCCGGTCCTCGAAGAGCTTGTTGTACGGGTTCGACTCCTTGACCCCGTACGACGTGCGCTCGACGAACGACGGCAGGACGTAGCGGTTGTGCACGGCCGCGAACTGGGGCGGCAGGCTCAGGTCGGTCATCGTCAGCTCCTCAGCTCAGGGTCCCGGCGCCATCCGGAACCTGCGCGGCCCCGATGATCACCTTGTCGATGAAGCCGTAGTCCATGGCCTCCTGGGCGGTGAACCAACGGTCCCGGTCCGAGTCCGCCTCGATCTGCGACTGGTCTTGGCCGGTGTGGTGCGCGACCCGCTCCTGGAACATCCGCTTCGTGTAGAGCATCTGCTCCGCCTGGATGGCGATGTCGGACGCCGTGCCGCCCAGACCACCGGACGGCTGGTGCATCATGATCCGGGCGTGCGGCAGGGCGTACCGCTTGCCCTTGGTGCCCGCGCAGAGCAGCAGCTGACCCATCGAGGCAGCCATGCCCATCGCCACGGTCGACACGTCGTTGTCGATGAACTGCATGGTGTCGTAGATCGCCATGCCGGAGTAGACCGAGCCACCCGGCGAGTTGATCCACAGGTTGATGTCGCGGTCCGGGTCCTCCGCGGCGAGCAGCAGCAGCTGCGCGCAGATGCGGTTGGCGACCTGGTCGGTCACCTCACTGCCCAGGAAGATGATGCGCTCCTTGAGCAACCGGTTGTAGACCGAGTCGTCGAGGTTGCCAATGGAGTCGCCACCGCGCGCGTCAATCGCCCGGAGCGACTTCTTGGGGATGTGCATGTCGGTCATGGCAGCCCTTCGCTCTCCGTACCGTCTTTCCCGACACTAACCGCTGTGTGGGGCGGCAGAGTCCCGGTCGGGGCACTGTTCGCTCTCAGCGCAGCTGCGTCGGGCGTACCCGCGGCGCGGGCTTCCGGGCGTACCCCGGAAAGGATTCGGCCGCCGTCCACCGCACAGCGGCGGACGGCGGCCGCATCCGACGATCAGTGGTCGTGGTTGTGCTCCGCCTCGTTGGCAGCGCGCAGCGCGTCGAGGGTGACCTCGTTGCCGGCCGAATCCTTGATCGTGATCCGCTCCATCACGGCGGCGAGCGCCTTGCCGCGCCGCACGTCACCGAAGACCGCGCCGGCCGCGCCGGAGCGCACCAGCTGGTCGTAGTACTGCTGCGGGGCCATGCCGGCGCGCTGCGCCCGGTGCACGATCTCGTGACCGAACTCGTCGTCGGAGACCTGCACGTCCTCAGCGTCGGCCAGCGTGTCCAGCAGGAGCTGGACCTTGACGCCCTCGGTGGCAGCCTCGGTCAGCTCGGCGTCGATCTGCTCCTCGGTCTTCTCCTCAGCCGCGAGGTACTCCGCCAGGGAGGCGCCGATCCGCTCCAGCTGGTCGACCATCGCCTGCTTGCGGCTCTCGACCTCCTCGCGGACGACACCCTCCGGCGCCGGCACGTCGGCGGCCTCGACCAGCTGGGCCAGCGCCTTGTCCCGGGCGGCGTAGATCTGCTCGACCTGCTTGCCCTGGGTGACCCGCCCGCGCAGGTCGCCGCGCAGCTCCTCGAGCGTGTCGAACTCGCTCGCCATCTGGGCGAACTCGTCGTTCAGCTCCGGCAGCTCCTTCTCCTTGACCGTGCGCACGGTCACCGCCACCTCGGCGTCCCGACCGGCGAAGTCGCCGCCGACCAGCTGGGTGGTGAAGGTGGTGCTGTCGCCGGCCGCGAGGCCGACCACGGCCTCGTCCAGACCCGGCAGAAGCTGCTTGCTGCCGACCTCGTGGGAGATGTTGCTCGCCGAGCCGCCCGGCACGTCCTCGCCGTCGACGGTCGCGTTCAGGTCGATCTGGACGTAGTCGCCCTCGGCGGCGGCCCGCTCCGTGGTCTTGAGGGTGGAGAACCGCTCGCGCAGGTTCTTCACCTGCTCGTCGATCTCGCTCTCGTCGATCTGGAGCTCGTCGACGGTCACCTCGATGGTCGTCGCGTCGGGGAGCGTGATCTCCGGACGGACGTCGACCTCGGCGGTGAAGTTGAGCGAGTCGCCGTCGTTGAACTCGGTGATCTCGACCTCGGGGCGACCCAGCGTCTTGAGGTCGTGCTCACGCACCGCGGCGAGGATGTTCTCCGGGATGGCCTCCTGCACCGCCTCGTTGAGGACGGTGCCCCGGCCCACCCGCTGGTCGATCACCGCGGTCGGCACCTTGCCCCGGCGGAAGCCCGGGACCTGGACCTGCGAACCGATCTCCCGGTACGCCTTCTTGAGGCTCGGCTCGAGCTCGACGAACGGCACCTCGATGGCGAGCCGCACGCGCGTCGGGCTCAGAGTCTCGACGGTGCTCTTCACAGGCGTACTCCTTGACGGATCTCAGTTGAGTCTGGGCGTGATTCAGCCCATCGAGTGTAGGCGAGCCGGCCTGACGCTCCGGCAACGCCCGGGGACCGCGCGCTGCCGGGGTGGCCCGGCGGCGGACGACAGTCGGGGTGGCGGGATTTGAACCCACGGCCCCTCGCTCCCAAAGCGAGTGCGCTACCAAGCTGCGCCACACCCCGTGGCGACGAGCAGTCTATGCCGTCGGCGAGCCGCCGACGTGCCGGGGCCGCCCCACCCGGACACATTCCCCCGAAATCACCCACCCGGGCCGCTGCGGGCCGCGCCCGCCGACGCGCCGGGGGCCGCGTGCGGCGCGCGGCGCGCAAGATCCGCGCAACTTCGGGGAAAGTGTCGCTTCCCGGCGCGCGGACGCAGCAACATCCCTGAAGTTGCGCGGATCTTGCGGCGGGAGGGGCGGCGGCGGGTGGCGCGGCTGCACGTTCCGCAGAACCATTGGGTACGCTGTTGGCGCGTCCCGTTCGGCGGGGCACACGCGGGCGTAGCTCAATGGTAGAGCTTCAGTCTTCCAAACTGACTACGCGAGTTCGATTCTCGTCGCCCGCTCCACACCCGAAGGCCCAGGCCGACCGCATGATCGCGGCGCCTGGGCCTTTCCCGTCAGCACCAGGCCTTCCCGTCGTGCGCGGCGCTCACCTCGACGCCGTACTGGTCGTGGGGTGCTGGTGGCTCGGACGTGTCCGGCAGGTTCAGGTCAGCGCGACCAGCGGTGTCGATCGGCGGCGCGCCAGCCGCGCGCGCACCGGCGGCACCTATACCTTTAGGCGGATTTGTCCAATCTGGCCGAAGGCAGGGGCAATGCGGAGACTCTGTACAGAACGCGTCCCCGACACCAGATCACTACGGGCCCGCCAGACGATTCGTCGGGCGGCGTGCACGGCCATGGCGGTGGCGCTCGGCAGCGTGTCGATCGGCGTGCTGCCCGCGTACGCCGAACGCGCGACCGCGGCCCCGTCACCGGCCGCCACACCCGGCACCGTGCTGGCCTGGGGCGCGAACCAGGCTGCCCAGTTGGGGAACGGGAACACCTCGGACAAGTTCGTACCCGCGCCGGTGGACCTGCCGCCCGGCACCACGATCACCGCCGTTGCCACCGGCGCCAACCACAGTCTCGCGTTGACGTCCGCAGGCACCGTGCTGGCCTGGGGTTTGAACAGGTCCGGCCAGACGGCGAACCGCAACGACGGCTCCAACACAGTGCCCGCACCCGCACACCTGCCGGAGGGCGTCACGATCACCGCCATCGCGGCCGGCTTCGAACACAGCCTGGCGTTGACGTCCACGGGCACCGTTCTGGCCTGGGGCGGCAACACGCGGGGCCAGTTGGGGATCGGAACCAACACGTACAGCTCACCGCCGGTACCAGTAACTCTGCCGGCCGGCGCCACCATCACCGCCATCGCCGCCAGTAGCGACCACAGCCTGGCGTTGACCTCCACCGGCACCGTCCTGGCCTGGGGCCCCAACACGTGGGGCCAACTGGGCAACGGAACCAACACGGCCAGCAACGTGCCCGTGCCGGTGAGCCTGCCGACCGACACCACCATCACCGCCATCGCCGCCGGCTGGAGCCACAGCATGGCGCTGACCTCCTCGGGCACCGTGCTGGCCTGGGGCTACAGCAACCTCAGCGGCATGTTGGGAGACGGGGCCAGCACGGGAAGCAACGTGCCCGTGCTGGTGCTCCTGCCGGCCAACACCATGATCACGGCCGTCGACGCCGGGATCGGCCACAGCCTCGCGTTGACCTCTGCGGGCACGGTGCTGGCCTGGGGCTACAACGGTGCCGGCCAACTGGGAACCGGGAACTATACGGACAGCTACCTGCCTGTACCGGTCGACCTGCCGGCCGACACCACGATCACCGCCATCGACGGCGGCTACACACACAGTCTGGCGGTGACCTCCGCCGGCGCCCTGCTGGCCTGGGGCACCAACACCGTCGGTCAACTGGGCGTCGGAACGACCATCGACCGCAGCAGCACCCCGCTTCCGGCGCGGTTGCTGGCCGGCACCAGGATCACCGCCATCGCCGCCGGAGAAGACCACAACGTCGCCGTCGCGGCGCAGCCGGTCCCGGCGACGACCGCCACCCTGCGGGTGTCGCCGCCGAACCCGGACCCCCAGCAGGCCGTCGCCCTCACCGCCGCGGTGAGCTGCACCGCCGGTGCCCCAACGGGAACCGTGACCTTCCTCGACGGTACGACCAGCCTGGGCACCGCCACCCTGTCCGGCGGCCCCACCGCCACCGCGACCCTGACCACCGACATTCTGTCGACGGGGAGCCACGCCATCACGGCCCGCTACGGCGGTGACGGCACCTGCCCCGGCGCGGAAACCGAGCCGGTGATCGTCGTCGTCGCCGCACCCCAGTGCACCCTCGATCTGACGGCCAGCCCCACCGGCCCGTCAACCAACGAGCCAACCACGCTGACCGCCACGGTGACCTGCACGGCCGTGGCACCGGCAGCGAGCGCCCCGACCGGGACGGTGACCTTCCTCGACGGCACGAACGTCCTGCGTACCGTGCCGGTATCCGGTGGCGGCACGGCCACCCTGACCACCGATGCCCTGTCACCGGGGCTGCACACCGTCACCGCCCGCTACCGCGGTAGCGGACCGTTCGCGGGCGCGCCCGCCCAGTCCACCATGACGGTCATCGTCGGTTCGTCGACCTCGCCGCCGTCACCGGCCGGCCCACAGCCCCCGCCGTCGAATGCACAGCCTCCGCCCCGTAGCCCACAGCCTCCGCTGCCGGTGACCGGCGCCAGCCTGCCGGCCAACCTCGCCGCCGGCGTGCTGCTCCTGCTCGTCGGCTCGGCACTCGTGCTGGTCACCTGTCGCCGCCGGACCGCACGTCGTCAGTCGACCTGACCACGACCGGGGGCCTCAGTCGCAACCCATCGGCCACCTCCCCTGCGCTACATGCTCGCGAGCAGGCGTTCCAATGGCCGAGGGACGTGATCCGGGTCGAGGGCGCGGACGAGAGCGCGAGCGTACTGTGCCTTGCGGCCGCTGGTCGTACCCATGAATCGACGCAGTTGCCGCTCGATCGTCCGCTCGCGCTGCGCGGGTTGGTTCTGGAAGAGCCGGAAGCGGGCCAGGTCCTGTTCGGCAGCGATGACCTGCTCCACACCCGTGCTGCCGAGCGCGCGGATCAGCTCGTCCTCGAGGTCGGCGACGCAGATGTAGAAGCCGAGGGACTCCATTGCGGACCGGGTCAGGGACGACCCGAGGCCGGCCTGCTCCAACCCGCGCCGGAAATAGCCCTCCTCGGCCTCGTCGCAGAGCCCTCGGACGGGCACAGGGAGGCCCTGCGCGCCGAAGAGCCGCAAGAAACGGCCGACGCTCATCGCACCGCCCATGGGCAGCACGCAGACGCCCTCGACGGCCAGATCGCGGTCGCGCCGTGCGGCCAGCGCCTCCACGGCGCTCCGGTCGCTGACCCCCTCGACCAGCACGACGGTGGCCAGACCGTCGCCTGCCAACTCACGGGCCACGGTGGCGGCCGCCGCAGCGGCCGGGCCGCCGGCCGCCCAGGCGGTCAGGGCGGCTCGAAAACGCTCCGGCTCGCGCACGGGTCAGAGTCTCGCAACGACCCGACCCGACCGCCACCCGATTGCAGGCCGGGTCGGACGTGTGGTTCGTTGCCGTTGGTGCAGCAGGTGCTCGTGGTGGACGGTGCCGTCCAGGGCGGCCACGCGGACGATCCTGGCACTGACGACCTTGACCGTCCACGGATGAAAGGTGGCCGGCGGGGTAAGTAGCGGCCGGCCTGGTGGGGAGACGACCGGCGTCGCGGCGTGCCGCGACCGGGTGCCCGGGCGGGCCACGTTGGTTGGCCCGCCCGGGCGTGCCCCGAAATCAGTTCGAGGAGATCCAGTTCCAGGCTGAGACGACCCACTCGGTCTGCTGGAGCCAGGCGACGCCGAGGCCGGTGAGGAAGATCGCGGTCGCCAGGTGGGCGCCCCACGCGCTGCGGCGGACCCGCCGCATCTGCCGTTCCAGCACCACCCGGCCGACCAGCCGGGACAGCGCGAACAGGCCGACCGCCACCAGCAGGCTCAGCACGAGCACCAGCAGCGGGCCGGTCAGGTCACCCTGACCGGAGAGCGCCCAGATCCCCCAGCAGACGAACGCGAACAGCCCGGCCCCCGTACTCCACTCGCCGCCGCGGCGCAGCTGCGCCAGGTGCCAGCTCAGCGGTCGACGCGGCGCCGGCTCGTCCGGCCAGCCGGTGCCGGTCGGCTCGTGCTCGACAACCGGGAACGGCTCGGTCCGCGGGGTGCGGGGCTGGCCCACCGGGGCGACGCCCCGGCGAAAGCCGTCCCGCTGCGGCGGCACCCCGACGCCGGCCTGCGGTGGCACCTCCACGGTCCGCTCCGCCCACGGCTGCGTCTGGTCTGCCATCTCGTCCTCCCCCTGACCGGCGGCACCACCACCGCCTGGATTCGAGGGTAACCAGCCGGCAGATCGGTCGCCGACTCCCATCCGGCAGGGCCCGGCAGGACGGTGCCCGGCGGGGTACGGTCGGCGGATGGGTGAACCGGACCGACGACGGCGGCGATTGCGCCACCACGCCGACCCCGAGCCGGCCGGCCGAGGCGCGGAGAGCCCGCCGAGCAGCAGCACGGCCGGCGTGCACGACGGCACCGAGGCGCCACCACCCCGGCGCCGAGGCCCGTCCGGCGACGAACGGGACGGCGAGCGCGGGTTGCGCGGGCTGGTCGGCTCCGGCTCGTCACAGGTGGGGCTGAGCGCGGCGCTGCGGGCCCGAGACGCGGCCCGGCCCACCGACGACGACCTGGCCGAGGCGGAAGCCCGGGTGGTGGTCGTCCGGCGCAACTGGGTGCCCCGCGAGGAGCTGCCCCGCTCGCCGCGCTGACCGGCCCCGGCTCAGGGCAGCTCGGGCAGTTCCCGGGTCTGCTCGTACTCGGCCACCTGGGCGATGCGGCGGGCGTGCCGCTCGTTGCCGGAGAACGGCGTGCTCAGGAACGCCTCGACGATCGCGGTCGCCTCGTCCAGGGTGTGCTGGCGGGCACCGACGGCCACCACGTTCGCGTCGTTGTGCTGACGGGCCAGTTGGGCGGTCTCGACGCTCCAGGCCAGCGCGGCGCGTACGCCGGCGACCTTGTTCGCGGCGATCTGCTCACCGTTGCCGGACCCGCCGATGACCACTGCGAGGCCGGTCCCGTCGGCCACCACCTGGTGACCGGTGTGCAGGCAGAACGTCGGGTAGTCGTCGTCCGGGTCGTAGCCGTGCGGACCGACGTCGACCACGTCGTACCCCTGCTTGGCCAGGTGGTTGGCCAGGTGCACCTTCAACTCGAAACCGGCGTGGTCGGATCCCAGGTAGACGCGCATACCGGGCAGTCTGTCAGGCCGGCGTCGGGGACGCCGCAGGGGCGGCGTCCCCGAGCCGGGTTCGTCACACGGACGTGCGAGGCGGGTCAGCGCGGCAGCTCGGCGACCACCAGGCCACCTCGCGCCTTCGGGGTGAACCAGGTGCTCTTGCGCGGCATCTTCTCGCGGGCGAGGTTCACCGCGACGAAGTCCGCAACGGTCACCGGTGCGATCAGGATGGCCAGCTCAGCGCGGCCGGCGTCGACCTCCCCGGTGAGCCAGCTCGCCGGGTAGTCGCCGCCGACGTAGGTGATCCGCTTGTCGCCCGGGTCCAGTCCCAGCGCGTCGCGCAGCAGCAGCCGTTCGACCAGGGCGTGGTCCAGGTTCTCCAGGCGGGCGTTGGCGGTGGCGGGCAGGCGCACCGCGTACCCCTGGCCGGCAAGCCGGAGGTGGACGGCCCCGCCGGTCGCCGGGACCTCGACCGGGTCGTCGATCTCCTCGACCTGGGCACCCGCCGCGCGCAGCCGGTCGAGCAGATCGGCCGGCGTGGTGGTCAGTTCGCTGACCAGCCGGTTGTACGGCTGGATGGCCACCGAGGCGGGGGTGGTGACCACGGCCAGGAAGCGCGACAGCCCGCCGGTCTGGGCGGCCAGGCTGCGGTGGTTGCCGTCGGCGACGACCAGCTCGCCACCGCCGGCGAGGGCGGTCAGCTCGGTCTGCTCCGGGCCGGGGCCGAGCAGCCAGATGGCGTGCGTGCGCCCCGACTGGTCGGTGTCGGTGGCGGCGGGCACCCCGGCCGTCTCGGTCGCCGCCGCGAGCGCGGCGTGCAGCTCGTCGCCGCGCCCGGTCTGCAGCAGGAGTACGGGCGAGAGCAGGTGACCGAGCGCCTCGGCCAGCGCCACTCGCTCACGCACCTTGGCGATGAAGACGTCCTCGTTGCGGATGACCAGGCCCGGCTCTTCGGCCCGGGTGGAGATCTGGTCGGTGTCCACCATCGCGAACAGCCCGTACGCCGGGTCTTCGCCGGGCGCGCTGATCCGGTAGAGCACCACCACCTGCTCGGCGGGCGTGTAGCTGCCGTCGGCCTTGGCCTCGGTGAGGCGGGCCACCGCGTCCGGCAGCGCGTCGAGGAAGGACTTCCCCAGGCTCTCCGACGCTCGGTGCGGCATCTCGATGCCGAGGGCACTGTGCGGGTTCGCGTCGATGATCGCGGTGATCTCCGCGTCGTCGGCGAACTCGTCGTAGTTTTGCGCGCCGGTGCCGCCAGTGGTGATCCAGGCCCGGGCGATCGGATGCACGACCGTCATGTCCGCTGACGCTACCGGCGACCGCGTCGGTGCCGGCAGGGACCCGCGCGGCGTCCACCAGATGAAAGTGCCAAGGCGCGGCGGAGCATTCAGCCGGCGCGGCCGGCGGTGCCGTTGGGCCGGCGGTGCTTGCCGCTCGCGACGGGCCCGGCCGGCCCACCGTTGCCCCGCCGGCCGGTCGCGGCGGGCCCGGTGGTCGCGTTCCGGCGAGGGGCCCCGGGCGGGCCCGGCACAGGGCGCGGCTCGTGGGGCGGCGTGGGGACGGGCCGCGGGTTCAGCGGCGGCGTCGGCACCGGGCGAGGAGCGGCCGGGGCGGGCGGAGGCGGCGCGGGGTCGGGCGGCGCGGGCGCCGGCGGCGGCACCGGGGCC
>NZ_JBAKHW010000077.1:0-14285 GCF_036906815.1 Micromonospora sp. CPCC 205539
GGCTGCCCGCGCGCGCCCCGCGCGGCCGCCCGCGCGCGCCCCGCCACCGCCCAAGCGCGCGCCCCGCGCGCGCCCCGCGTCATGATCGACTCGACATCACCGATAACGCGGTATCCGGCCGACGGGATACCGCGACTTCACCGACCTCGTGTCGATCAGCGAACTCAGCCGCCCGGCACGGGCGGAAGCGTCGGGCGCAGGAGGCCCGGACCGCACAGGCCGAGCGCGCCGACCCGACCGTGGGTCGGGCCGGCGCGGGTGGCTCAGCTCTCGGGGTCGAGCAGGGCCTCGACCTCGGCTCGGCGGGGCGGGTCCGCACCTCGGCGACCGCAGGTCAGCGCGGCCACCAGGGCCGCCTGCCGGAGCACCGCGCCCCACTGTTGCTCGGTCACCGCGGCGAGGCGGTCGACCGGCCGGTCACCGAGCGCGTCGAGGTCGGCCAGCGCGGCCAGCAGACCGCCGGTGAACGAGTCGCCGGCACCGACGGTGTCGACGACCGTGGTGGGGACTGCCGGCTGCCGGTGCACCGACCCGTCCGGGGCGAGCAGCAGTGCGCCCTCGCTGCCCAGGGTCACCACCGCGCAGGACACCCCGAGGGCACGCCACTCGGCCATCACCTCGGACACGGTCCGGTCCGGGTAGAGCCAGGCCAGGTCTTCGTCGCTGGCCTTGACCAGGTGCGCGAGGGGCACCTGCCGCCGTACCCTCGCCTGCTCCGCCGTCCGGTCCGTGACGATGCTCGGACGCAGGTTAAGGTCGATCGAGACGGTGAGCCCGTCGCGCCGACGCTCGCTCGCGAGCAGGTCCTCCAGCACGCCCGCGCCGGGCGCCAGCGCGAGCGCGAGCGAGCCGGTGTGCAGAGCGTTGGCGGGTGACCCGGCCAGCTCGGGCAACTCCTGCGGCGTCCACTGCCAGTCCGCCGTGCCGGCCAGGCGGAATTCGTAGCTGGCCTGCCCGGTGGCGTCCAGCGTGGCCACCGCCACCGAGGTGGGCTGCTCGGCGCGGACCGCCCAGTCCAGGTTTACCTGGTTGGTGGTGAGATGCTCGGCGACCTGCCGGCCGTACTCGTCGTTGCCGAGCCGGGCCAGCAGCCGCACCGGCTGGTCGAGCCGGGCCAGGGTGACAGCCACGTTCGCCGGCGATCCGCCCGGTACCGCCCGCTGCCCCTCGGCGGAGACCACCAGGTCGATCAGTGCCTCACCAGCCACGACGATCATGCGGGCACCTCGTCCGGGGCGAGCGGGCCGGGACCGCCGAGCCCGTCGGCCGAGCGGGACAACAAAACTGCCTGGTACGCGTGGTAGACGTCCGGTCGGCCGTGCCAGACCGTGCTGGCGGGCCGGTTCTGCGCGTCCAGCTCGTGCCGCCAGCCGGTGCCGTCGATCAGGTAGCGGCGGGCGTACGACCAGAAGACCCGGTACCAGTCGGCGTAGACGGGGTCCCCGGTGCGCCGGTGCAGGGTGATGGCCGCCCCGATCGCCTCGGCCGCCACCCAGTGCATCCGGTCGCGGACCACCGGCCGGTCGTCCCAGTCGATCGTGTAGACGAAGCCGTCGGCCCCGTCGACCGCCCAACCACGCTTCACCGAGGCGGCGAAGAGGGCGCGGGCGTCGGCGAGCAGCCAGCGCGGCGGATCCGGCAGGAGCGCTTCCAGCTCCAGCAGCAGCCGGGCCCACTCCAGCCAGTGCCCGATCGTGGAGCCGTACGGCCGGAACGGGTCGGCGGGCCGGTCCCGGTTGTAGTCGGGCAGCGGCGTCCAGTCGGCGGTGAAGTGCTCGGGCAGCCGCCAGTCGTGCCGGGCGGCCTCGCCGTGCACCAGGTGGGTGGCGATCTGCAGGGCCCGGTCGAGGAAGGTCGGATCGTTGGCGGCACCGGCAGCGTTGAGGGACGCCTCGACCATGTGCATGCTGCTGTTCGCGCCCCGGTAGTCCTCGGTGACCGTCCAGTCCCGGTTCCAGGATTCCCGGACCGCGCCGGCGTTGGCGTCCCAGAACCGGTCCCGCACCACGGTCTGCGCCTCGGCGAGCAGCTCGTCCGCGCCGGGCCGACCGGTACGCGCCGCGCTGGAGGCGGCGAGCAGCACGAACGCGTGGTCGTACCCGGATTTGCGGTCGTTGGTGGGTGTGCCCTGCTGGTCCACGGCGCCGAACCAGCCGCCGTACTGATCGTCGTGCAGCAACGTGCGGAGCGCGGCGACCCCGTGGTCGACGAGGGCGCCGGCGTCCTGGTCGCCGTGGCGGTAGGCGAGAGCGGCCACGTGGGTCATCCGGCAGGTGATCCAGGTGTACACCGGCTCATTGCGGTCCGGGGTGCGGTCGTCGGTCAGCCACCAGAAGCCGCCCTCGGGCCGGACCGCGCGGCGGACCGTGTCGAGCAGTGTGCTGGTCTGGTCGGCCAGGAACGTATCGAGGTCGGGCAGGTCGGGCGACCCGGCCGGGGCGGGGGTCGGTTCGACTTCGGATCGGGGCACGTCGGTCATCTCAGCTGGTCACCGTCGGGTAGGGAAAGGGACATACGGCCAGGATCGGCGTGCGGACGGCGTCCGCGCCGGGAAACCGCCAACGGGACGGCGCGAGCTGGTCGGCCCACGCCAGGTGAATCATGAGTACGAATTCTCCCAAACGCCCGTTGACATCGTTGTCTTGGCTCCAACCCTGGCCCGCTGATCGGTCGGGTGTCAATTCCGGTTGCGTCACACCCCCACCGGGACGGGCCGGCCACCTGCACATGATCCAGTATGGCCGGATGGAGCTGCCCGAGGGACTGGACTGGGTACGACACTCACCGGCCGGCCGGGACTGGTCGGCCACCCTCCCCGACCGGCTCGCGGAGTGCGCCGAGCGGTGGTCACTGCGACTCGGACCACCCTTCCGGTACGCGTTCGCCTCGCTGGCGCTCCCCGCCCACCTGCCCGACGGCACGGCGGTGGTGCTCAAGCTGCAGTACCCGGACGAGGACAGCCGGCACGAGGCCGACGCGCTGGCCCACTGGGACGGCGACGGGGCGATCCGGCTGCTCGAGCACGACCCACACCGGCGAGCGCTGCTGGTGGAGCAGTGCCGACCCGGCACGCCCCTGCACGAGTTGCCCGCCGACCGGGCGCTGGACGTGGTGACCGGGCTGCTTCCCCGGCTGTGGCGACCCGCCGGCGCACCGTTCACCTCGCTCGCAGCGGAGGCCGCCGGCTGGATCGAGCGGATGCCCGACGCCTGGCAACGGGCCGGCCGGCCGTACGAGCGGCGACTGCTCGACGCGGCGCTCGCCCTGCTCACCGAGCTGGCAGCCAGTCAGGGCGAACAGGTGCTGGTCAACCAGGACCTGCACGCCGGCAACGTGCTCTGCGCCCACCGGGAACCGTGGCTGGTGATCGACCCGAAGCCACTGACCGGCGAGCGCGAGTTCTCGGTCGTGCCGATGGTGCGCGGCCGGGAGCTGGGCCACTCGGCCGCCGCCGTCCGGCACCGGCTGGACCGGCTCAGCGCCGAGCTGGGGCTCGATCGGGAGCGGGTCCGGGGCTGGACGATCGGCCACACGCTGGCCTGGAGCCTCGCCGGCGACACCGCCTTGACGCACCAGATCGAGGTGGTCCGTTGGCTCCTCGACGAGCACTGACCGTCGCGGTCAGCCGGGCTGGCAGGTGCGGCACCAGTAGAGGTTACGGCCGGCCAGCTCGCCGCGGCTGACCTCGGTGCCGCAGACGTGGCAGGGCAGGTCGGGGCGGCGGTAGACGTACACCTCGCCGCCGTGCCGGTCCACGCGGGCGGGGCGGCCCATCGCCTCCGGCAGGTGCGCGTCGCGCACGGTGTCGATCCGGCCGTGCTCGACGGCGAGCCGCATCAGCCCGACCAGGTCGGCCCAGAGTGCGTCCCAGCCGGCCCGGGTGAGCTGCCGGCCGGGCATCGTCGGCGGCAGCCCGGCCCGGAACAGCGCCTCGGTCACGAAGATCAGGCCGGTGCCGGCCACCACGGACTGGTCCAGCAGCAGCGCGGCCAGCGGCGTCGGGCTGCGCGAGATCCGGGCGTACGCCCGCTCGGGGTCGGCGTCGGCGCGCAGCGGATCCGGGCCGAGGCGGGCCCGCAGGGCGGCCACCTCGGGTGGAGTGAGCAGCTCGCAGGCGGTCGGCCCGCGCAGCTCCAGCCAGTGCCGGTCGCTGGCCAGCCGCAGCCGCACCTGACCGACCGGCTCCGGCGGCTCGCCCGGCCCGTCGGCGAACTTCCCATAAAGCCCGAGGTGTACGTGCAGAGTCAGCTCGCCTGCGTAGTGGTGCAGCAGGTGCTTGCCGTACGCATCGGTGCCCTCGAGGACCGTGCCAGAGAGGCGCGCGGCGCTCTCCGCGAAGCGGCCCTGCGGGCTCGCGGCGTGCAGCTTGTCCCCGGCGAACAGCTCGGCGTGCCGAGCCGCCAGGCGATGAATCGTGTGTCCCTCTGGCACGGGTGCCAAGGATAGCCAGCAGCGCTCAGCTCCAGCTCTGTCCCTTGACGGCACCGACAAGCGGGAGATCTTCGTGCAGCAGGCCGGGATCGAAAGAATCCATTGACTTCTATTACTAAGGAATATTAACTGTTAGACACGCCCGGCCGGCACCGACAGCACCGCCGCGCGAGAGGAAGCCGCAGATGCCCACCACCCCCGTACCCCTGCCGTCAGGCCACCGTCAGCGCCCCCGACGCCGAGCCGTCCCGGCGGCCCTGCTCGCGATCTGCACCGCGACGGCCGCCGCCACGGTCGCGCTGCCCGCCCCCGCCTCGGCCGCTGGCGAGCAGGTGAACATCTGGCTGACCACCACCTCGGATTCCGGTGGCCGCCAGGTCAGCCGGGGCCTCCAGCAGCAGACCCCGGTCAACTTCGCCACCAGCAGCGGCGGCGCGACGCACACCATCACGGTCAACGAGAACACCCGCTACCAGCAGTTCGAGGGCGGCGGCGCGTCGATCACCGACAGCACCGCGTACCTCTTTCGAGGTGGTCCGATCAGCGCCACCACCCGCGACGCCGTGATGCGCAAGCTCTTCTCCCCGACCGACGGCATCGGGCTCTCCTTCGTCCGCAACCCGATCGGCGCCTCGGACCTCTCCCGCCCAGGCAACGTGTCGCTCGACGACACCTGCTGCGACCTCAACGACTTCAACAGCAACGGGTACGACACCAACGTCCGGCTGCTCACCGCGCAGGCCCGGTCGCTCAACCCCGCGCTGCGGGTGATGGGCGTGCCGTGGAGCGCACCGGGCTGGATGAAGGACAACGGCCGGATGGACCAGATGGGCTGGCTCAGGTCGGAGTACTACCCGATGTACGCCCAGTACCTGGTCAAGTACGTGCAGGCCTACCAGGCCGCCGGCATTGCGGTGAACTACCTCTCGGTGCAGAACGAGCCGAACTGCTGCCAGGCCGCCAACCCGCCCGCCATGACGTACCCGGGCATGAGCTGGAACGGGTCCGGGCTGGTCGAGTTGACCAAGAACCACCTCTACCCCGCGCTGCGCGCCGCCGGCCTCACCACCAAGGTGCTGGTGCACGACTGGAACTACGGCGACCACCCGAACTTTGGCGCGGTGCTGCTGGCCGACGCCGGCGTCCGCAACGACCCGCTCTTCGGCGGCATCGCCTGGCACGGCTACTTCGGTGACCCGGCGGTCGGCACCCAGGTGCACAACCAGTATCCGGCGGTACGCCAGTTCAGCACCGAACACTCCGGCGGCACCTGGATCGGCAACCAGCACAACGAGGACCTCGCCGACATCGTCAACTACGCCCGTAACTGGAGCGGCAGCCTGGTCAAGTGGGGCCTCGCCCTCAACCAGTCGATGGGCCCGCACAACGGCGGCTGCGGCACCTGCACCGGCCTGGTCACCGTGCAGGAGGGCGGCTCCCGGGCCGGTCAGGTCGACTACACGATCGAGTACTACACGACCGGGCACCTCACCAAGTTCGTCCAGCCCGGGGCGTACCGGATCGACTCGACCGCCAACGGCACGGTGCAGAACGTGGCGTACGCCAACCCGAACGGTTCCAAGGCGCTGATCGCGCACAACGGCGGCACCGGCACCCAGTCGGTCAAGGTGGTCTGGGGCGGCCAGTCCTTCACGTACTCGCTGCCGGCCCGGACCACGGCCACCTTCACCTGGTCGGGCACCCAGTCCGGTGGTGGTGGTGGAGGCCGGACCGGTGCGATCGTCGGCCTGGCCGGCAAGTGCCTGGACGTGGCCGCCGCCAACAGCGCCGACGGCACGGCGGTCCAGCTCTACGACTGCAACGGCAGCGCCGCGCAGCAGTGGACGCTCGGCAGCGACAGCACCGTACGGGCTCTGGGCAAGTGCCTGGACGTGCGGGACAACGCCACCGCCGACGGCACCCGGGTGCAGATCTGGACCTGCACCGGCAGCGCCAACCAACGCTGGACCGCGACGGCCGCCCGTGACCTGGTCAGCGTCAGCGCGAACAAGTGTCTGGACGTGGTGGGCAACACCTCGGCCAACGCCACTCCCACCCAGATCTGGACCTGCACCGGTGGTGCCAACCAGAAGTGGACGGTGCCCGCCTGACCGTGGCGATGCACGACGGGCGGTGGGGCGTCGAGGACGACCCACCGCCCGTTCGGGTGGGTGTCAGAAATCGAGCTTCTGGGTATCTCCATGACGTACCGCGTGGGTGCCACCCGATACGTCGGCCACCACGCATTCATCAGGAGGTGTGTTGTGGTCAAAATTCCTTCGCTGTCCCGCCGGTCGGAGCCGGCGCCGACGCGGGACGAGAACCTCGACGGCCGGGTTGACGGTCGCGACACTGTGGTCGGCACCGACCGGGACGACTCGACGGGCACCGGCACGGGTCGGTCCGACGAGGCCGAGCGGCGGGCGAACGAGCGGGCCGCCGTGGCCCGCGCCGCCGTCGCCCGACCGGTGGAGGGTGAGATCCGACGCGCCCCGGTCGGCGCCACCCCGACCCCGACCGTCGAGCGCGACTCCAAGGTCGACCTCGACGAGGACCGGGCACCCCGCCGGCCCGACACGACCGACCGGGCCGTCGCAGCGGACCGCGCCGTCGTAGCGGACCACGCCGTCGCGGCGGACAAGACCGTCGCAGCGGACCGGGTCACGACCGACCGCCCGGTCTCCCCTGCCCCTGAGCGCATCGAGCCAGAGCAGCCGGTGGTGCGCGGCCCGAAGCCGCGGGCCAGCATGCTCGCCACCCTCGGCCTGGTGGTCGCCGTCGCCGGTGCGCTCTTCGTGCTGACGGGCACCCTCGCCGGGTACGGCATCGGGCTCGGCGCGATCGGCGCGGTGCTCTCGGTGCTCGGCCTGATGGCCACCCGCCGCCGGCATGTCGCCGGCAAGACCGACGCGCTGCTCGGCGTGCTGATCGGTCTGGCCGCGGTGGTGCTCGGGGTGCTGGCGATGACCGGCCAGTTCGACTGGCCGACCACCGACGGCGACTGGGTGCAGCGCTTCCGCGAGTGGCTTGACTCACAGTTTGTCGATCGTTTCTAGCGGGCACTGTTCCGGTCGCCGGTGATGCACCGGCGAAGTACCCGGTGGTTCACCGGTCAGCCCGATCGCTCGGTGGTTCACCGGCAGGGCAACACCCTCTCAGGGGCGGCGATTCGCCGCCCCTGAAGTGTTTCCGGGGTACGGCGAGCGTCGACACAACGAATCGCCACCGTCAACCGCCCAGACGCAACGAATGTTTGGTCTGCGCAACTCTCGGTGGTAGATCCTGCCGCTGACGCCGCATAACGTTGAACAACGGCGCCAGCCCGTGGGCCACGGTGGCCGGGCGCGCCCGACCCCTGGGAGCAGGACAATGACGATGGACGCCACCAGCCAGCGCCTGTTGATGTGCCGGCCGACGTACTTCGCCGTCGACTACAAGATCAACCCCTGGATGGACCCGAGCGGGCCGGTCGACGCCGCGCTGGCCGTCCGGCAGTGGGAGCAGTTGCGCCAGACGTACCTTGACCTGGGCCACACCGTCGAGGAGATCACTCCGGTGCCCGGCCTGCCCGACATGGTCTTCGCGGCCAATGGCGGCACCGTGATCGACGGCAGGGCGCTGGCCGTGCAGTTCCGCGACCCGCAGCGCGCCGACGAGGCGCCGGCCTACCGGGCCTGGTTCGAGGCCGCCGGCTTCGAGATGTACGACCCGAAGCACGTCAACGAGGGCGAGGGCGACGTCCTGCTGGCCGGCGACCACCTGCTGGCCGGCACCGGGTTCCGCACCGCGCACGCCTCGCACGCTCAACTGCAGGAGATCTTCGGCTACCCGGTGATCACCATGCAGCTCGTCGACCCGCGCTTCTACCACCTGGACACCGCGCTGACCGTGCTCGACGAGCGGACCGTGGCGTACCTGCCCGAGGCCTTCTCCCCCGGCAGCCAGGCAGTGCTGCGGCGGCTCTTCCCCGACGCCGTGCACGCCACCATGGCCGACGCCGAGGTGCTGGGGCTGAACGCGGTCAGCGACGGGCGGCACGTGGTGCTGCCCGCGCAGGCCACCGACCTGGCCGCCAAGCTGCGCGACCGGGGTTACGAGACCATCGGTGTCGACCTGTCCGAGCTGCTCAAGGCCGGCGGCGGACCGAAGTGCTGCACGCTGCGGCTCCGTCAGGGAAAGGCGAGCAAATGATCGTGGACGACATGCTGCGGACGCCGGGGGCGATCCGCGATGCCGAGCGCTGGACGGCGCACAACTACCACCCGCTGCCGGTGGTGATCTCGTCCGCGGAGGGTGCCTGGCTCACCGACGTGGACGGCCGCCGCTACCTGGACTGCCTGGCCGGCTACTCCGCGCTGAACTTCGGCCACCGGCACCCGCAGCTGATCGCCGCCGCGCACGCGCAGCTCGATCGGCTCACCCTGACCAGCCGGGCGTTCATCCACGACCAGTTCGCCGACTTCTGCCGGGAGCTGGCCGCGCTGTGCGGCAAGGACCTGGTGCTGCCCATGAACACCGGCGCCGAGGCCGTGGAGACCGGCATCAAGGTGGCCCGCAAGTGGGGTTACCAGGTGAAGGGCGTGGCCGCTGGTCAGGCCAACATCGTGGTGGCCGAGGGCAACTTCCACGGTCGGACCACCACCATCGTGAGCTTCTCCACCGACGAGGACGCCCGCGCCGACTTCGGGCCGTACACCCCGGGTTTCACCGTGGTTCCCTACGGTGACCTGGCCGCGCTGACCGCCGCGATCGACGAGAACACCGTGGCCGTGCTGCTGGAGCCGATCCAGGGTGAGCAGGGCGTGGTGGTGCCGCCGGAGGGTTACCTGCCGGGGGTGCGCCAGGTCTGCACCGAGCGCAACGTGCTCTTCATCGCCGATGAGATCCAGTCCGGTCTGGGCCGCACCGGCAAGACCTTCGCCTGTGACCACGAGGGCGTCGTACCGGACATGTACCTGCTGGGCAAGGCGCTCGGCGGCGGCATCGTGCCGGTCTCCGCGGTGGCCGCGAACGCCGACGTGCTGGGGGTGCTCAAGCCCGGCCAGCACGGCTCCACCTTCGGCGGCAACCCGCTCGCCTGCGCGGTGGCGATCGAGGTGGTCCGGCTGCTGGCCACCGGCGAGTTCCAGCGCCGCTCGGCCGAGTTGGGCGAACGGCTGCGGGCCGGCCTGGAGGGTCTGGTCGGCAAGGGCCTGGTCCGGGTCCGCGTCCGCGGTCTCTGGGCCGGCCTGGACATCGACCCGGCGCTGATGAGCGGGCGGGAGGCGTGCGAGCGGCTCGCCGAACGCGGCGTGCTCGCCAAGGACACCCACGGCTCCACCATCCGGCTCGCCCCGCCGCTGGTGATCACCGAAGAGGAGATCGACCTCGCGGTGGCCCAGCTCGCCGCGGTCCTGGCCGCCTAACCCCCACCCGTCCCGCCCGTCCCGCCCGCAGCCCGCCCCGTCGAGCCCGCCCCGTCGATCTCGCCCCGTCGATCTCGCTCCGTCGATCTAGGGCATATCGCTGTGATCGGAGATCATCCGACGACGATGTGCCCTAGATCGACGGGCGAGGCGAGGCGAGGCGAGGCCAGGGCGAGGGCGAGGGCGAGGCGAGGGCGAGGGCGAGGGCGAGGCGAGGGCGAGGGCGAGGCCAGGGCGAGGGCGAGGGCGAGGGCGAGGGCGAGGGCGAGGGCGAGGGCGAGGGCGAGGGCGAGGGCGAGGGCGAGGCGGGGGCCCGGCGCCTCTGCGTCAGGGGCGGGGCAGGCGCATGGCCATGGTGGGGGCCTCTGCCATCACCGAGGTGGGCGTGAACGGGGCACCGGCGGGCAACTCCTCGGCGCGGCCGATCTGCACCCCGGGATAGAGCTCCACCATGTCGCCCTCGCCGAGCACCCGGGACTGCTGCGGGGCCAGGGCGATCCGGTCCGATTCGGCCATCGAGCCGGACGGTCGGATGCCGGAGCCGTTGGTGCTGACGTCGGTCACCACGACCTCGCCGACGCGCAGCTCGAAGCGGATGTGGCCGCGGCTGATCCAGCGTCGGGCCTCGTCGTTGAGCCACTGCCCGAGCATGATCCCGCCGTCCTGCTCGGGAGCCCGGCCGGCCACCACCGGCCGCTCGTCGGTCAGCACGAAGCGCCGCCGCACCAGTCCGCCGACGCGGACCGCGAGCACCTCGCTGCGCGGCCGGGGGCCGGCGTCGTTGAGCCGCGTGCCGTGCCGGGGGCAGGTAGGGACGCCGTTCCGCAGCGCGGGCGGGGGTTGCGCGGCCGGGCTGCGCTCCACAACCCGGGCCAGGTCGGCGAACGCGCCACCGCCGCCACCGCCGCCGAACAGCGCGCAGCCCGACTCGGGGCAGCGCCACTGCCGGGCCAGCAGCTTGGCGCCGGCCTGCGAGCGAGTGCCCGCCACCGGCGCGTTGCCGCCACCGACGTGCGCGATGAACGCCGGGCCACCGGCGCCGGGCACCGGGGCGAGCAGCCGACCGGGCTGCTCGACCAGCCACGGGAAGCGCCCCCGCAGCCCATCGAAACGGACCCGGCTGAGCACCGGCAACCCGAGCAGGTCGGCGACCTCCAGCATCCGGTCACCCGGGTTGTCGAGCACCTCGACAAGCCCGTCGTCAGCCCAGCGGCGGACCACCATCCGCTCGTTCGAGGTGAGGTCGGCGTCGGAGAGCAGCGCGCGGTGCACCACCGCGTAGACCTGGACGCTGTCCTCCTCCAACTCGCGGGAGAGCGCGTCGATGACCATGCCGAGCCGCAGCAGGCTGGCTGGCCGGCCACCGTCGATGTCCTGGTAGCGGATCACCTCGGCCAGGTCGAGGACGGCCCGGGCCAGCGACGGGTCCGTGCAGACCCGGCCCTCGATGGCATCCAGCACCTTGCTGATCTCGAACCTCATGGCACCGACCCTACCGGGGACGGCCGACGGCACCGACCAGCGGTGGCGCATTGTCGGGGCAGGCGGCCGGCCATCGACGCGCGGCTGTGGCGTCGCCCCGCTAGGCTGGCCGACGGCCCGGTCGAGGATCGACGGACGTCGGCTTCGGCCCACCCTTCACGAGGAGACTCCACGATGCACAGACGACGGCTGGCGACCACGGGGGTCGCACTCGTCGCCGCACTCGGGCTCGCCCTGACCGGTTGCGGCAATCAGACGGGGTCGGACACCCCAGCCGCCAACGGCAGTGCGGCTCCGAGCAGCAGCGCCCCGGCCGACGCGCTCGGTCAGCTCTCCGCTGCCGCGCAGAAGCTCAACGAGAACAGCGTACGAATGAAGATGGAGTCGTCGGTGCTCAGCGGCAGCGGCGTACTGGACCCGGCCCGCAAGACCGGTGACATCACCATGAAGCTCGGCCCGCAGGGCACGTTCCGCATCCTGATGGCCGGCGACGACGCGTACCTGAAGGTGACCGGCATGGCCGGCCTGCCCGACAAGTGGATGCACATGGACGCCACCAAGCTCGGTGCCAGCGGTCAGTTCAACCTGATGCCGGACGGCGACCCGGGCGGCGCCAAGAAGATGATCAGCACCGTGGTGGAGGTTCGGGAGACCGCCCCCGGCAGCTTCGCGGGCACCATGGATTACACCCGCACGCTGAAGTCGGACAAGGAGATCGCGGCGCTGGGCGCCAAGGCCAAGGCCGTGCCGTTCACCGCCCGGGTGGACGGCGAGGGGCGGCTCACCGAGTTCGCCGTCGACACCAGCGTGCTCCAGGCGTCGCTGGGCACGATGACCACGACGTACTCCGACTTCGGCACCGACGTGAAGGTGACCGCACCGCCGGCCGCCCAGACCCAGGAGGCACCGCCCGAGCTGATCAAGGCCTTCGGCGCCTGATACTCGGCACGCGAACGAGCGGGGGCGGTGCCGGTCGGCACCGCCCCCGTTTCGGATCACGCTCAGTGGCGCAGCGGTCGACCCACCTCGTGCAGGTGACCGAGCGCCTGCCGGTACGACTCGACCAGCCCCGTCTCCGCGTACGAGATGCCCTGCTCGGCGCAGTAGGCGCGGACGATCGGCTGAGCCCGCCGCAGGTTGGCCCGGGGCATGTTCGGGAACAGGTGGTGCTCAATCTGATAGTTGAGCCCGCCCAGGGCGGTGTCCACGAACCGGCTGCCCCGCACGTTGCGGGAGGTCAGCACCTGCTTACGCAGGAAGTCCAGCTCGTCCTCGGCCGTCGGCATCGGCATGCCCTTGTGGTTCGGTGCGAACGCGCAGCCCATGTAGAGGCCCCAGAGAGCCTGGTGCACGACGGCGAAGAGCAGCGCCTTGGCCGGCGACATGGCCGCCAGCAGAATGCCCAGGTAGCCCGCGGTGTGTACGACGAGCAGCACCGCCTCGACCACCCGGTGGCGCATCGGGGTGGCGTACCGGCCGTCCGGCTCCCGGCCGACGATGGCCTTGATGCTCGCCACGTGCAGGCTCAGCCCCTCGAGCAGGAGCATCGGGAAGAAGAAGTACGCCTGCCGCTGAGCCAGCCAGCGACCGAAGCCCTTGGTCTCCAACGCCTGCTCCGGCGTCCACACCAGCGCCCCCGCGCCGACGTCCGGGTCCTCGTCCTCGTGGTTCGGGTTGGCGTGGTGCCGGTTGTGCTTGTCGACCCACCAGCCGTAGCTGAGCCCGACGGCCAGGTCGCCGGCGATCAGCCCCACCAACTCGCTGGGTCCGCGTCGGCGGAACATCTGCCGGTGCCCGGCGTCGTGGCCGAGGAACGCGACCTGGGTGGTGGCCACCGCCATCAGGGCCGCGAGCGGCAACTGCCACCAGGTGTCGCCGACCAGGAACACCGCGACCCAGCCGGCCACGAAGGCACCGAGAGTGAGCACGATGCGGGCGGTGTACCAGCCGGGACGCCGCTCGAGCAGACCCGCCTGACTGATCCGTCGGGACAACTGAGCGTAATCACTACCACGCCGCCGTACCGGCGGTTCCGCCACCGCTCCGAGCACCATCGCTGCTCCCGTCTAGCTTTCGCCGGTACCCGATTGGTCCGGGCTTACCCCCCAATGGTCCTTGTACTGGTTGCGCTGAGTAAACCTGACAACCCCCGAATGGGGGGTAGGGCGAGCCCTACCACCGAGCGGCCGATCAGCCCAACCGAGCCACTGCAGCGCGTAACCGGGCCAGGTCACGCCGCCGCCGCTCGTAGGTGGCGGCGAGCCCGATCAGCGCCAGACCCCCGGCACCCAGGTAGATCCATCGGGGCAGCAGATCCCACCCACGAGCCAGTTCGTGCAGCGCCAACGCCGCCAGCACCACCCCGCCGAGCAGCACCGGCGCCTGCCAGCGACGGGTAGCGCCAGCCAGCACCGCGCCCAACGCCACCGCGCCGAGCAGCAGCCGTCGCCACGGCTGCGGGTCCGACCCGACCAGCACCGACACCAGGCTCGGCAACAGCGCCGCGACGAGCCCGGGGCCGAGCGCCAGCCAGCTGGTCAGCCCAGGCCGGCTACGCAGCGCCACCAGACCCGCGCCGAGGGCGAGCCCCGCGACCGGCAGGGTGTACGCCTCCACCACGCTCACCCCGCCAGCGGCCAGCAGCACCCATGCCCCGACCAACTCGCTCCCGCCGGCGACAGCGGCGAACACCAGCCGGCGGCCGGCCGGTTCGCCCCGACGCAGCAACCGCAGCGCCACGGCGGCACCCCAGAGCACGCAGACGGTGGCAACGTCCCTCGCCACCTCGACGGCGAGCACCGCAGCCACCAGCGCCACCGCCTGCGCGGCAGCGTCCAGCACGCGCCCGATCCGTACCCGCGCGACCGTCCCCCGCCCAGCCGCGCTGGCCCCGGCGGCGGGCGCGCTGGCCTCGGCGGCGGGCGCGCTGGCCTCGGCGGCGGGCCCGCTGGCGGGCGGGGTGAGCGC
>NZ_JBAKHW010000078.1:0-13931 GCF_036906815.1 Micromonospora sp. CPCC 205539
CGCCGCCTGGGCCCGGCTCACCGGCGCGCCGGTGCCGCCCGATCCGCCGCCGCGCCCGGCCGCGCCGCCCGGGCACGGCCAGGGCGCGCTCTTCGACGCGCCGCCCGACTCGCGCGGCCCGGGCATCGAGGCCCTGATCCGGGTGTACGCGGACCAGCTCGGCCGGATCGCCGCGACCGGGCACCCGGGTCGGTTCCGGTTGCTGGTGGCCGCCGAGTCGGCCGGCGCGCTGATCGCGGTGGAGATGGGCGTCGCCGGGCTGCCCTGGCGGGCCGAGGTGCACGACGAGATCCTCGGCGAGCTGCTGGGTGAGCCGTCCCCGGTCGGCGGCCCGCCGCGTCGGCTGGCCGAGCTGGCCGCCCAGATCGCCGACGCGTTCGGCGTCCGCCGATTGCACGCGGATTCCCCGGCGGAGCTGCTGAAGGCGTTCGCCCGGGTCGGGGTGGAGCTGCCCAACACCCGGGCCTGGGTGCTGCGGGGGGTGGATCATCCGGCGGTGCCGCTGCTCCTGGAATACAAGGAGCTGTACCGGATCTGGACGGCGCACGGCTGGTCCTGGCGTGAGCAGTGGGTTCGCGACGGTCGGTTCCAGCCGGAGTACGTGCCGGGTGGGGTGGTCTCCGGCCGTTGGGCCACCCGGGGCGGTGGCGCGTTGCAGATCCCCAAGGTGATCCGTCGTGCGGTGGTGGCCGACCCGGGTTGGCGGTTGGTGGTCGCCGACGCCGGCCAGTTGGAGCCCCGGGTGCTGGCGGCGGTCTCCGGTGACGCCCGGTTGGCGGCGGCGGGTGGGGCCGGTGACCTGTACGCCGCCCTGGCTCGGGACGCGTTCGCCGGTGACCGGGCACGGGCCAAGGTGGCCCTGCTCGGTGCCATGTACGGGCAGACCGGCGGGGCCGCGGTGCCCGCGCTGGCGGTGCTGAAGCGCAACTACCCGACGGCGTTCGGCTATGTCGAGGCGGCGGCGCGCACCGGTGAGGCGGGTGGGCTGGTGCGCTCGTGGCTGGGGCGGACGTGCCCGCCCGGCTCGGCCGGGTTGGGCGACCCCGACGAGGCCCCCGTCGACCCGGAGGGGGCGGCCGACCCGCAGGGGCCTCGGGCACGCGCCGCCCGGTCCCGGGGGCGCTTCACCCGCAACTTCGTCATCCAGGCCACCGCGGCGGAGTGGGCCTCCACGCTGCTGGCCACTCTGCGCGCCGAGCTGGCCGGCACCGACGCCGAGCTGGTGTTCTTCCAGCACGACGAGGTGATCGTGCACTGCCCGGCGGCGCAGGCCGAGGCGGTGGCGGCGGCGGTGACCCGGGCGGGCGAGCGGGCCGCGGCTCTGCTGTTCGGGGCCACCTCGGTGCGGTTTCCGCTCGACCTGTCCATTGTCGACTGCTACGCGGACGCGGCGTAGCGCGTCGCGGCGCGGCTGCGGCGAGGTAACAGTTGCGCAATTGTCCGCTTTCGCCCCGCCACCCCGCCCGCCTTGTCCTCGTTGCTCCCGGTGTCCGTAGGGCGGAGCGGACCGGGCACCGTCGTGCCTGGTCCGCTCCACGGTCGAGGGGGCACCAGCTGAACCGGATCGCAGGAATGATCATCGCCGCGGGTGGGGGACGCCGCCTGGGTGGCCCCGAGGCGTTGTTGCATCAGGGCGAGACGCCCCTGGTCAACCAGATGATCGAAACGATGACCGAAGCGGGCTGCGAGCAGATCGTGCTCGTGCTGGGTGCCGCGGCGGAACAGGTGCAGGAGGCCGCCGACCTGAGCCAGGTCACCGTGGTGATCAACAAGGCGTGGGGCACCGGGGTCGGCTCGTCCATCCGGGCCGGTCTGGCTGCCATGGACGACGGGGAGATCGAAGCGGTGGTGGTGATCCCGGTCGACATGCCGGGTCTGACCGCCGCCGCCATCCGACGGGTGGCCGCGCTGCCGTACCCGGATGTCCTGGTTTGCGCCACCTACGACGGGCTGCGTGGCTACCCAATGCTTTTCGGCCGCCGGCACTGGTCCGGCATCGCCACCCTGGCCAGCGCCGACGTGGGCGCCCGGCCGTACCTGCTGGCGCACAAGGACCAGATCGTCGACATCGCCTGTGACTCGGCGGCCGACGGCAGCCGGGTCGACACCCCGGAGCTGATGGCGCTCTACGGGCTCACCGTCCCGCCGCAGCGGGTAGGGGTCTGAGGCGCGTCGCGATGTCCGGGCCGACGACAGTGGCGGGCCGGGTCGGGCGGGCGACGCCATCGTCCACCACGGCGGGCACTGCCGTGGTGGACGAGGCTCAATTCATCCTCGACCGGGCGGACGTCGCCGCGCGGCCCTACTTGCCGCTGGGAGGGGTGGCAGCGCTGAGTTCCTGCAGGAACCGGCCGAAGTTCCCTTCCGACCAGTGCTCGACGGACTGGCCGCCCACCACGCGGTCGATGGAGATGCCACTGAGGTGGACGTTGCGGCCAGACGCGGGGATGCCCAAGATCGTTCCGGTGTGGGTGCCCGCGAACTGCCAGCGGGTGACGACCTTGTTGCCTTCCACGATCTGGTCGAGCACGTCCAGCTTGTAGCCGGTGAGCGACCCCTTGATCTCGAGGTCGCCCGCGACCCAGGCGGAGCGGTCGTTGGGGCCGTCAAACCCATGGAGCACCAGGTCCTTCGAGATGTAGCGCTCGAAGCCGGCGGCGAGATCCCCGTTGTAGCTGGCGTAGAACGCGGCGGCGACCCGCTTTGGCGACATGTGGGTCTCGTGCGGGCCCCTGCCATGCGCCTGAGCGGGGACGGCTGTGGCGGCCAGGGTGGCGACGACGCCGAGGATGGCGCCGATCATCTTGCGCCGGCTGGGCGCTGAGGCGCCCTCGGTGCGCTGCTTGAAGCTCATTGAGCACTCCTGAAGTAGGGGGTCGGATGCCTGACGGCATGTCTACTTGCTTGACGAAGCAAGTATTGGACGGTGCTTGACAGTCGTCAAGCAGACGTGAGTGAGCGCACGTACCCATCTCCAGACCGTGACCGGCGTGAAAGACTGCGATCAGTACCGCGAGGCCGCTTCACCGCCTGCGGCGGACGCCGTTCGGGATCATGGCGAGTTGTGAGTCGGTAGGGGTCGTGTACTGGCGAGCGAAGGCTCTCGATCAGGCCGACTGGTGCCGAATGGAGCGAGGCCGGAGTGACCGACGGACCGCAGGGAGAGGCGACAGAGTCGCCGACGCGCTGGAAGTTCTCCCCTGTCCAACTGGACGAGAGCGAGATTCTTCGACGCGGTCTCGACGCCTTCGCCGAACTCGGTTACGCCGCGACCACGATGCGGGAACTTGCCCGGCGGCTCGGCGTCAGCCACAACTTCATCACCGTACGGTACGGATCGAAGTTGAGTTTCTGGCGCGCTGTGGTGGACTACGCGCTGGCGGGCGCCGAGCGCGAGCGCAATCAGTTGCTGGCGGAGCACCGCGACGATGTTGAACGCCTGAGGGGCGTAGTCATTCAGCTCTATCGGATGTCCGCGAACGCCGCAGAGATGAACCGGTTGATAGCGGACGAGTCAACTCGCGACTCCAGCCGCTTGGACTATCTCCACCAACGGTTCATCAAGCCGTTCTGGGACAGCATCGAGCCGGCCCTCAACGGCCTCATGGCGGCCGGACACATTCCACGTGTACCGACGCACATCCTGTACTTCGCCATCATCGGTCCCGCGCTGGCCCTGGCTCAGAACCCGATCGCCGACCGGCTGGACCCCGTTGCCACCCCGACAGCGGCGCAGGACAGAAACAGCACGGCCGACGCGCTCTCCGGCCTGGTCCTTCACGGACTGCTCCCGCCCTCGGGCAGCGAGACTTCGACCTAGGCAATCGGGCACTCGTCGCCCCCCGAGGTGGCGGCGATCGCCACGGCCGCGAAGCGGCCCCCATTCCGGTCGGTTCCTGCTCGGACTCGGTGCCAGCAGGAGGGACCGAAGTGGGCGCGTCGCCGCCACCTGTCCTCGGACGGCAGGTGACGGCGACGCGTCGTCAGCAGCTCAGTCCTGGGCCTGGTCCAGTTCCCCGGTGGAGGCGAGCCGCTGGTACCAGTGGGCGCTGTCCTTCCAGGTGCGTACCTGGGTGTCGTAGTCGACCCGGATGATGCCGAAGCGGCGGTCGTAGCCGTAGCCCCACTCGAAGTTGTCCAGCAGCGACCAGACGAAGTAGCCGCGGACGTCGGCGCCCTGCGCGCGGGCCTCGGCCATCGCGCCGATGTGCCCACGCAGGTAGTCGATCCGCCGCTCGTCGTGGATCCGGCCGTCGGCCGACACCACGTCGTCGAAGGCCGCGCCGTTCTCGGTGATCATCATCGGCTGGTTCGGGTACTCACGGTGCAGGCGCAGCAGCAGCTCGGTCAGGGCGGGCGGGTCGATGTTCCAACCCATCGCCGTGTACGGGCCGGGCTGCGGCAGGAAGTCGACGGTGTCGGCGGCCACCCACGGCGTGGCGGTGGAGGCCCCGTGCCCGTCGGCGTTCGACCGGGCCGACACCCCGTCCCAGGCTTGGACCAGGGTGCTCGAGTAGTAGTTCACCCCGAGCACGTCCAGCGGCACCGCGATCGCCTTCTCGTCGCCCTCGCGGACGAACGACCAGTCGGTGACCGACGCCGTGTCGGTCAGCAGGTCGGCCGGGTACGCCCCGTCCAGCATGGGGCCGAGGAACGCCCGGTTGGCCAGCGCGTCGATCCGCCGTACCGCGTCGGCGTCCGCGGCCGAATCCGATGCCGGGCGGATGACGTGCAGGTTCAGTGTCACCGACAGCTCGGCGGCCGGCGCCAGCTCCCGCACCACGCGACCGGCGAGGCCGTGTGCCAGGTTGAGGTGGTGCACCGCGGCCAGCGCGGCCGCCGGCTCGGTCCGACCCGGCGCGTGCACGCCGGAGGCGTAGCCCAGGTACGCCGAGCACCACGGCTCGTTCAGCGTGGTCCAGGTGTGCACCCGGTCGCCCAGCGCGCCGACGATGCCGGCGGCGTACTCCTCGAAGCGCAGCGCGGTCTCCCGGGCCGCCCAGCCACCGGCGTCCTCCAACTCCTGCGGCAGGTCCCAGTGGTACATGGTGGCCACCGGGCGGATGCCCCGCTCCAACAGCCCGTCGACCAGGCGGGAGTAGAAGTCGATGCCGGCCTGGTTGAACCGGCCCGCGCCGCCCGGCTGCACCCGAGGCCAGGAGATGGAGAACCGGTACGCGTCGAGGCCGAGGTCGGCCATGTGCCCGAGGTCGTCGGCCCAGCGGTGGTAGTGGTCGGCGGCCATGTCACCGGTGTCGCCGTTCAGCGTACGGCCGGGGGTGTGGCTGTAGGTGTCCCAGATGGACGGGCCGCGGCCGTCCTCGGTGGGCGCGCCCTCGATCTGGTACGCGGCCGTGGCCGAGCCCCAGACGAAGTCCTCTGGGAATTGGTGTCGTGTCATCGTTCCGTCCCCTGGATCTCGCAGATGTACCTCGATGAGACGCCGGAGACCAACTCGACGCTGGCCCTGCCACCCTCGTGGTGCACGTCGAAATGGGCACCCGGTGAGTCCCCGGGCGACGGTACCCGTACCCGGGTCCGCTGCCCCCCGGCCGGTACGTCGAGCCGCTGAGCTGCCACCGATCAGGTCAAGACGAGAGGGTCGCCGGGGTCAGCGGTGTGCGTCCGGGGCGAGCGGGTGTTCTGCGGCGGGTTGCAGGACGGTGTAGAGGGCGCCGACCGCGAAGGCGGCAGCGGTCACCTCGAGCATGAACTGCCCGACCGATGAGGCCGAGGAGCCGCTTCCGCCGACCGGCACCTGCATCAGCAGCATGGCGATCAGCGACAGCCGCGCCGCAGCCAGCAGGAACGGTCGGTCGTCGCCGACGAGCGCGACGACCAGGAGGGCGACGGCCAACAGTGACGCGTACGGGACGCTGTGGGACTCGTCCGGGTGCTTGACGAGAGTCCAACAGACGTCGGCGACGACGAGAGCCGTCGACAGCAGGCCGAGGGTGGCCGCCCGTCGCGAGGGTGCGGTCCACCATCGCAGTGTCGTCGCGGCCACCGCCACGAGCGCCAGCAGAGTCGAGGCGGCGAACACGAGAAGGGCCCACACGGTGTGCTCGCCGTCGTCGAGGAATTCTGTGACGGCATCCGGGACGACGGTGGTGACGGCGAGGGCGACGATGGCGAGCGCCGCGCTGACGATGGTCGCGGCCGGCAGAGGTCCGCGGGGTCGCGGGAGGACCTCCAGCGTCACGGCGGCGAGGACCAGCACCGCGCCAGCGACGGCGATGTAGAAGCCGGCTTCCATGAGAATCTGCAGCGAGCGGTTGGTGGTGACCCCGGCGAGGAAGCCGAGGATCCCTGCCGCCAGGCCGAAGGCGGCTCCCTGGGCGACGTCGCGCTCCCGGCGACCGGCCGCCATGAACGCGAAGACCAGTGCGGTGGCGATGGCGGCCCAGAGCCAGAGCGTTGCCGAGTCGAGCAGGTCGGACCAGATGCCGCGTACCCCTGGGTCTCCCAACCGCATTCCGTAGCCGAGCGTCAGCGTCGCGGCCCCGATCGTCGCGAGGCCCCGTGCGAGGAGCTCCTGAATCGTGCGGTGACGACCGCCGGTCGGGCCCGGCTGCTCCGGCGCTTCGGTCGCCGCCCGTGGCTGCGGGACGCCCGGCCGAGCCGGGCGCGCTGGCTGCGGGTCGGGACGTGCCGGCTCGGCCGAGGCCGAGCCCGGGGACGACGTCGAAGCCGGGGACGACGTCGAAGCCGGGGACGACGTCGAAGCAGGAGCCGACGTCGAAGCCGGAGCCGGGGTCGAGGCCGAGCCCGGGACCGACGTCGAGGCCGGAGTCGAGGCCGCCGGAGTCGGGGTCGGTGCCGCCGGGGTCGGGGCTGCCGGGGTCGAGGTCGCTGGCTTCGGGGTCGCCAGCGACGGCCGTGCGGGGACCTCGGGTACGGCCGTCGCGGCGTCACCGAGCATGGTGGCCGCGGCGGCGGACACCGAGCGGCTGTCGTCGTCGGCCAGGCGTTCCAGCGCGAGCCGCGCGGCCAGCGCCATCCCCTCGTGCCGGCCGCGGACGAGCCGCTCCAGTTCGGAGACCGCGCCCAGCCGGACGCCCGTCAAGGGGTGGTCGATCGCCTCCTGCAACTCGCTCGGCAACTGCGCGGGTGTGGTGACCGGTCGACCGCGGCGGGCGAGGTGCAGGTCGCCCTGCACGTCGAACGTCCACTTGCCGGGTGTCTGGTGCGGGGTTGCGCGGCGGACCCGGTCGTACACGTAGTCGTACAACTCGTCGAGGCCGATGTAGCCGTCCTGGTCGCGGTCGGCGTCACCGGTCTCGAGCCCGGTGACCAGCGCGCTGGTGAACACCGAGGGCTCGCCGCTGTTCGTCTCGGCCAGTTCGCGTCCCTCGAATGCGTACTCCATCGCGCTCGACGCGGTGATCACCGCGCGGCCGCGTCCGCCGAACTGGTCCTCGATCGCGATGCCGCCGCCGGCGCGGGCGACCATCCCGCGCCCGAACGCGCCGGCGTAGCAGCAGTCCAGGAGCAGGACGATCCGGCGGGACCGGCTGCGGCTCATCCGCCGGTTGACGAAGTCCGCGGCGACTGCGGTCGCCCCGAGCCGGTGCAGCTTGGTCGACGCGGCGGCCAGGAACAGCTCACCGTCCGGATCCTTGACGCCGTGGCCGGAGAAGTAGAGCAGGAGCAGGTCGTCGGAGGCGCGGTCGGCGAAGAAGTCCTCGACGGCTTCGTTGATCGTCGGCCCGGACTCGTTGATCATCGTCTGCACGGTGAAGCCGCCGATCGCCGGGTCACCGAGCACCTGGGCGAGTCTCTCGGCGTCGTGCGCTGGCGCCCGCAGCCGGCGCAGCCCCGGATCCTGGTAGTCGTAGTTGGCGACGATCAACGCGTACCGGGCGCCCACGAGCCCTGAGTCGCGGAGCTGGTGGCGGTGCAGCCACGTCTCGGTCTGCTGCCGCTGCTCCGGCGACGGTCGGCCGAACAGTTCCAGGGTCTCGCCGTCGATCTCGAGTTTGACCGTGCCCTGCCGACGTTGGGTCAGCCAGGCCGAGATCGCGTTGATGACTGCCGCGAGGACCGCCGACTGGGACAGCGTCAGGACGAGGGTGCCGACGGCGGCGAGTTCCACTGCCTTGGTGTCGGACGGAGCCGAACCGGCCGGGGCGCCCTCGACCGTCACATCGAGGTCGAGCAACTCACTCCGGAGCCGGCGGGCCAGCTCGTCGAGTCGTTGGTCGTCGGCGCCGTCGTCGCCGACGACGATCGTCACCCGGGCCGGCTGACCCATGCTCGACACCCTCTTCCGGCAGCGCCTCGGTGGGCGTCAGCGTAGGAGGGCGGCCGGATCCCCGGGTAGCGACATTCCGAAACTCGACAGAAGCTGGCGGGTCGACTCCGCCCCGGGGGTCAGATGTCGATGTTGAAGCGGTGCAGCACCGACGGCGCGACCAGGCCGGCGGTGGCGAGCAGCGAGACCACGGTCAGCACGAGGCGCATCACGACGACCTCGGCCTTGCTGCCGACACGCAGCGCGATGCTGTTCGGCAGGCCGACCATCATCCACATTCGTCGTTTGATGGGGATCGGCCAGAGGATCGGCACGCCGGCTCGGGTGATCATGTCGCCGAGGATGTGCACGAAGCAGCCGACCCCGAGGGCCGTACCGATCAGCGGATAGCCGCGCCCGCCCGGCAGGTTGACGAAGGTGAACCAGGCCGCTCCGGCCGACGCGAGGGTCACGATCACCCAGCCGGCCCGCTCGGCCCAGTTGTCGAACAGCCCGCGTAGGGCCAGGCCGAACATGAAGAAGAGGATGGTGATGACCGCCCACTTGCCGTACGCGGCGCAGAGCGCGGTGGTGCCCCAGCCGATCAGGAAGGTGAACGGAAGGGTGTGGGTCAGCGTCCGGTGCCCGTTGTTGCGCTTCGGGTCCCTGCTGAGCTTCGTCGCGTAGTAGACGCCGAGCGAGACCTTCTCCATCACCTCGGCGATGAAGAGCGAGAAGACCCCGAAGGTGCGGCCCACGGTGGCGCCGCCCTGGTTCTTGGTTACCTTGCCCGACATGTCGAGGTCCGGAAAGAGTGCGCCACCCGCGCACACTGCCGTGCCCACCGCCAACGCGAGCGGCGACTGGTGGTAGTCGGCGAACTGGTCCAGCGCCCAGGAGCCAGTCAGCCATACCGCCGCGCCGGACAGCGCGTGCTGCGGTCCCATCATGTCGACTCACCCTCCCCAGGGATCTTGAGCGCCAAAACTACGCCACTGTAGTCAGCACCGGCACCGCAGGGGCATCACCCGGCAGTCCACTTCGGACACGCTCAGAGCGTGGGGGTGAAGCTCTGCCGAATCATCGCCAAGTATGCGGCGTTCACCTGCCAGTCGAACTCTTTAGTCAGCCACGAGACGGTGTAGGCGCGCCCGGCCGAGGTGTTGGCCAGCAGCCGGAAACTGTGCACGCGGTCCCCGGCGGCGTTCTCCCAGGCGCACTCCCAGATCGCGCCGCCCTCGAAGACGTCCAGGGGGGAGATGTCCACCCTCCGGTAGCCCGGTAGCGACGCGCTGCCCAGGAGCCGCGCCTCCTCGGCTCGCCAGTACGCCACCGGGTCGGCCTTCGCCGGCCCCGCCTCGACACTGAGCACTCGGGGACCGCCGGCCTCCCGGAAACACGTCACCGCTCCCTCGGCCCAGCGCAGCCAGGACACCGGCACGGCGATGCGGAACGCTGTCGGATCCTCGTACCACGTCCAGCCGGCAACCAGCCCGTACCGCGCGCCGACCGGCGGTGGCCTCGACGGCACCGGGGTGGCCGCCGCGGGTGGAGGCGTCGCGCAGGCGAAGGCGACCGGCCGGGCGGTGGTGGTCGCGCCGCCCCCGGAGCCGGCGGGGGGCGTCCGCTCGTCGTCGCGGTTCAGCAGCGTCAGGGTGACACCCCCGGCGATCAGCAGCGCGACGGCGGTGGCCGCGCCGCAGAGGGCGAGTAGCCGACGCCGCCGCCCGTTGGGGCGGATCGTGGGGCGGTCGGCCGGTGTCGGCTGGTCGCCGGGCGGGGCCGGCTGGTCGACCGGTACGGCGGGCGGTGCCGACGGGACCGGTACGGCGGCCCGGCCCGCGGTGCGTACCGCCGCCACGGCCGCGGACCGGGCTGGCTCGGTGGGCTGGTCGGGCTCGGTCGCCGCGGCGTGCAGCAGCGGTTCGGCCTCGGCGGCGGTCAACCGCCGTCGGGGGTCACGTTGCAGCAGGCCGTTGAGTGCGGGACGCAGCGGGCCGGCCCGGCGCATCGGGTCGGGCGGTTCGGTGGCCAGGGCGCTGAGCGTCGCCATGGCGCTGGTCCGGGCGTACGGCGACTGCCCCTCGACCGTCGCGTAGAGCGTCGCCCCCAGCGACCACATGTCGGTGCGCGGGTCGGACACCCCGTCGCGGGCCCGCTCCGGTGCGACGAACTGCGGTGAGCCGAGCACGGTGCCCGGCCCGGTCATCGCTCCTTCGCCGCCGTCGAAGGTGGCCAGCCCGAAGTCGGTGAGCACCACCCGACCGTCGTCGGCGACCAGCACGTTGTGCGGTTTCACGTCGCGGTGCAGCACTCCGGCGGTGTGCGCGGCCCGCAGCGCGGCGAGCACGGCCAGCCCGATCCGGGCGGTGCGCTGCGGACTCAGGGGCCCCTCGGAGCTGATGATCTGCTGCACCGACCGGGACTGCACGTACTCCATCACGATCCAGGGGCTGTTCCGGTCGTGCACCACGTCGTAGATGCGGACCACGTTGGGGTGGTTGAGCCGGGCGGCGGTGCGCGCCTCGCGCAGCGTCCGCAGCCGCAGCTCGGCGCGCTCGGCCTCGGCCAGCCAGGATGGTGGCACGACCTCCTTCACGGCGACGTCGCGGTGCAGCATCTCGTCACGAGCCAGCCACACGCGGCCCATCCCGCCGGTGCCGACCAGGTCGAGTAGCCGGTACCGAGCCGCGATCAGCAACTGCTGCACGGTCGCTCCCCCTCGGTCACCCCGGGTTACACGATAGCCACCGGAGCGGGTTTCCTCATCCGCTGAGCGGCCTCGATCCACGACGGACGGTGGGCTGGACCACGACTGTACGGCGCAGGTCAGCGCGGTGGCCGAAAGCTCTCCCGGACTGTCGTCCACTCCGCGCCGGCGGCGACCCAGTCCCGGTCGTCGGTGATCCAACCGAGCGTCCAACGATCGGCGCCGGCAGGGGTGTCGGTGATCTGCTGCCGGGCGTGCAGCCGGACGCCGTGCGGCGCCGCCCAGCGGCACTCCCACTCCGCCCCGCCGTCGCTTGCGGCGAGCCGGATCTCGTCGTACCCCGGTAACGCCCCGGCGCTGGCCGCGGCGTCGTGGGCCGCTCGTAGGCGGGCCAGCGGGTCGGCGGCGCCGCCTTCGGTGACGCTGAGCACCCGGCCGGTCGCCGGGTCCTGGAAGCAGGCCACCGCGTCGTCTCGGTAGTAGCGCCAGTGCGTCGGCACCGCGATCCGGAAGCCGGTGGTGTCGGCGTGCCAGATCCAGCCGGTCGGGGGCCGGAACGCCTCGTCAGGGATGGGTGAGCTGGTCGGCACCGGAGCGCTGCCGGCGTCCGGGCGGACGCAGGGAAAGGGTGGTGGCGGCACGGGGCCGCCGGGCCGATCGGGGCCGGGCCCACCTGGCCCACCTGGCCCACCGGGCCCGCCCGGGCCGCCACCTCCGCCGGGCGGCCATTGCGGCGGTGCCGCCGTGGGCCGGCTGCCGGTGCCCGTCGGCTCGTCGCCGGTGACGGCCAGGGCGGTGCCGACGCCGACGGCCGCCGCCACCAGCAGCGACGCGGCGAGCAGCGCGACCCGTCGGGTGGCACCCCGGCCTCGCCGCCGCGCAGCGGCCCGCGGCCGGGCGTCGTCCGCGGCTGCCGTGGGGTCGGCCTGGCGTGCGACCGGTTGGTCCGGTGCGGGCAGCGGGATGGTGGGGTCCTCATCGGACGCGTCGGTGGACGTGGTGGGTCGGTCGACCGGATCCGCTGCCGGGTGTGCCTGGTCGGGCACCGGGGTGAGGCCGGTCGCCGCGGCGGTGAGCAGCCGGCGGGCCGTGTCGTGGTCGAGTCGGTGGCGCGGGTCGCGGCGCAGCAGCCCGGCGAGCACCGGTCCCAGTGGCCCGGCGTGTGGGGCCGGGTCCGGCGGTCCGGCGGCCAGCGCGCTCAACGTGGCCATCGCGGTGCTGCGCGCGTACGGGGAGCGGCCCTCGACGGCGGCGTGCAGGGTGGCCCCGAGCGACCACAGGTCGGCTGCGGCCGTGGACACGCCCTCGGCGGCGCGCTCCGGGGCGACGTACTGGGGGGAGCCGAGCACCATGCCGGGGCGGGTCGTCATGCCGTCCCCACCGTCGAAGGTGGCCAGCCCGAAGTCGGCGAGCATCACCCGCCCGTCGTGTGCCATGAGGACGTTCTGCGGCTTGACGTCGCGGTGCAGCACCCCGGCGGTGTGCGCGGCGTGCAGCGCGCCGAGCAGGGCCAGACCGATCCGGGCCGCCCGGGTCGGTTCCAGTGGCCCTTCGGCGTCCAGGACGTCCTGCAGGGTGCGCGACGGGACGTACTCCATCACGATCCACGGGCTGCCCTCGACCGGGACGACGTCGTAGAGCCGGACCACGGCGGCGTGGTTGAGCCGGGCCGCGGCGCGTGCCTCCCGCAGGGTGCGCGAGCGCAGCTCGGCCCGTTCGTGGTCGGCCAGCCAGGTCGGCGGTACGACCTCCTTGACCGCGACGTCGCGGTGCAGCATCTCGTCACGGGCCCGCCACACCCGACCCATGCCGCCGCGGCCCACCAGGTCGAGTAACCGGTAGCGACCGGCGATCAGCACCTACGCACGCTCCTCCTCAGCCGCTGTCCGGGGTACACCCTAACCAGCGGATCGGAGGTCACCTATCGGTCGTCCGCTTAGGGTCAGCAGACGGCGTGGTCCACGGCGGCGAGCAGGTTGCCCTCGGGAATGGCGATCCGGGTCCGACCGCCGGCCAGTCGGGCGGCTGCCCGCCGAGCCTGGAGCGGGCCGTTTTCGCGGCGGGCGGTGGCGTAGCTGGCGGCGGTGCGGGCCGCGATGGCCGTCCAGCCGTACCGCTCGCCGACCATGGTGCGGGCCTTGCGGGCCACCCGGCGGGCGAAGACCTCGTCGCCGAGGAGTTGGCCGACGGCGCCGGCGAGCGCCGCCGGGTCGCTGTGCGGGAACGTCACGCCCGTCACGCCGGGCTCGACGATCTCGGCGAGCCCGCCGGTACGGGCCACCGCCAGCGGGGCGCCGGCGGCCGCCGCCTCCAACGCCACCATGCCGAACGGTTCGTAGAGGCTGGGCACCACGGTCGCGTCGGTGGCGCCGAGCACCGCCGGCAGTTGGGTGGCGTCGAGGAAGCCGGTGAAGCGGACGGTCGAGGTGAGGGTGAGCCGGCGGGCCTCCGCCTCCAGTTCGGCGCGGTACGGGCCGTCGCCGGCGATCACCACGCGCAGCCCGGGGTGGCGCTCGCGCAGCCGGGGGACGGCGCGCACGAGGTGCTGCACGCCTTTCTCGTAGACCAGCCGCCCGGCGTACCCGACCAGGGGCCCCTTGCCGGCGAACCGGGCCCGGGCCGAGGCGACCGCGCGTGGACGGGCCCGCCAGGCCCGGTCGTCGACCCCGTTGGGTACCACGTCGACCTGCCCGGCTGACAGGTCGAACAGCGTGGTCACCTGGTCGCGCATGTACCCCGAGCACGTGATCACCCGGGTGGAGGAGTTGCTGAGCCAGTGTTCGACGCCGTGGATGGTGCGGTTCATCTCCTCGGGCAGCCAGCCCTGGTGCCGGCCCGCCTCGGTGGCGTGCATGGTGGTGACCAGGGGCAGGTCCAGGTGCTCGGCGAGGGTGGTGGCGGTGTGGGCGACGAGCCAGTCGTGGGCGTGGATGACGTCGTAGGAGCCGGCTTCGGTGGCGCGTAGGGCGGTGCGGGTGAGGGTGTGGT
>NZ_JBAKHW010000079.1:0-10862 GCF_036906815.1 Micromonospora sp. CPCC 205539
GTGCCCGGGCGGCGCGGCCGGGCGCGGCGGCGGATCGGGCGGCACCGGCGCGCCGGTGAGCCGGGCCCAGGCGGCGGCCAGCGACCGCGGCTCGCCCCAGCGGCCGGCGTGGCCGAGCAGCAGCGCCTCGGTCAGCTCCAGGTCGTGGCAGCGCTCGACGCGCACCCCGGCCCGCAGCAGCGCCGGATAGAGCGCCGCCCCCGACCCCCACACCCACCTCGGATGCTCGGCGGCCTCCCGTGCGGCGACCGCCGCGGCCAGGTCGCTGACCGGCTCGGCCGGCCCGGCGGGAGAGCCGACACCGTCCAGGGGCTGGAGCACGCCCCCGCCCCGGTCATCGGACACCACCGCCACCAGCACAGATGCGATTCTGCCTCGCCCCTGCGACATGAACGGTCCCCAGGCCTTCGATAGCGTGGGCCGGTGCCTCCGCAGATCCCGCATCCCGATCCCGGCGTTCCGGACCTGAGGGGGCCGATGCGCTACCTCTGGTGGCTCATCCGCTGCCAGCCCTGGCGGGTGCTGCGCGGCAGCCTGTTCGGGACGGCCTGGATGATCGGGCTGTCGGTCCGGCCCTACCTGGTCGCCCGCGCGGTCGACGACGGGCTGAGCGTGGGCGACCGCCGAGCTCTGGCGCTCTGGGTCGCGGCGGTCGTCGTCGCGGGCGTGGCGCTGTCGTACCTGGGCATCATGCGACACCGCACCATGACCTTCATCCGGGAGGACGCCAAGGCCCGCTCGGCGGCCGTCCTGCTGCGGCAGCTGTCCCGGATCGGCGCGGTGCTGCCCCGCCGACTCGGCTCGGGCGAGGTGGCCACCGTCGGCGGCTCCGACATCAACTGGGTCGCGGAGGTCCTGACACTGACCGGTCCGGGCATCGGCGCCGTCGTCGCGTACGGGGTCATCGCCGTGGTGCTGTGGTCGATCGCCCCGTTCCTCGCGCTCTGCGTGCTGGTGGGAGTGCCGGTGGTCGGGCTGGTCGTCGGGCCGCTGCTCCGCCGCCTCGAACGGGCCGAGTCGGTCTATCGGCAGCAGCAGGGTGAGCTCACCGCCCGCTCCAGCGACATCGTGGCCGGGCTGCGGGTGCTCGCCGGGGTCGGCGGCCGGGACCTGTTCGCCCGACGGTACGCGGACCGCTCCCGGAAACTGCTCGCCAAGGGCTACCGGGTCGGCGCGGTCAACAGCTGGGTCGACGCGGCGACCGTCGCCATCCCCGGGCTGTTCCTGGCGGCGGTGGTCTGGCTGGCGGCCCGGATGGCCGTGACCGGCACCATCACGATCGGCGAGCTGGTCGCCGTCTACGGCTACGTGGCGACGCTGACCGTGCCGGTCTGGTTCCTGCTCGAAGGCAGCCAGGAGCTGATCCGGGGCCGGATCGCCGCCCAGCGGATCGTTGCCCTGCTCGCCCTCACCCCGGACGACGTCGGCGGCCCGCGCACCACGCCAGCCCAGCGTGGTCCGGTGCCCGACCCACGCCGGCCGGACACCGTGGCCGCGCCGGCCCACCCCGCCGACCTGCACGACCCGGTGACCGGGCTGACCGTCCGCGCGGGCCTCCTGACCGGTGTGGCCGCCGACGACCCGGCCTCGGCGGTGGCCCTGGCAGACCGGCTCGGCCGATACGTCACCAGCGCGGCCACCTGGGGCGGCCGGCCGCTGACCGGGATCGCCCTCGACGAGGTCCGTGCCCGGATCCTGGTGGCCGACCACGACTCGTACCTCTTCGCCGGGACGCTGCGGGACATCCTGCGCGCGCGGCCGACCGACGACGACGACCAGATCACCGAGGCGCTGCGGGCCGCCTCGGCCGAGGACGTCGCCGACGCCCTACCGGCCGGGCTGGACACCCCGGTCGACGCCCGCGCCCGCTCGCTCTCCGGCGGCCAACGCCAACGGGTACGCCTGGCCCGCGCGCTGCTCGCCGAGCCGGAGGTGCTGATCCTCCTCGACCCGACGTCGGCGGTGGACGCGCACACCGAGGCGCGCATCGCCGACCGGCTCCGTACCGCCCGAGCCGGACGGACCACCGTCCTGCTCGCCACCTCACCACTGCTGCTCGGCCGCGCCGACCTCGTCGCCCACCTGCGCGCGGACCGGATCGTCGCCACCGGCACCCATGCCGAACTGCTCGACCAGGACCCCGGCTACCGGCACCTGGTGGCCCGCGACAGCGCCGATCCGGAGGTCGAGCGGCCCGCCGACACCGAGGGAGCCCGCCCGTGAACCGGCTGCCGGTGGCCGACCGCGCCACGGTACGCCGGGCACTGCGGGACCTGATCGGCCGGCACCGACGTGCCGTCGGCATCGTGTTGGCGCTGCACGGCGCCGCTGCGGTCGCCGGGCTCGCCCCACCCTGGCTGCTGGGCACCATCATCGACCGGGTCACCGCGGGCGCCGGCGTCGCCGCGGTGGACCGGCTGGCCCTGGCGATCGGCGGCTGCGTCCTGGCGCAGGCGTTGCTGTCCCGCTTCGGCCACTACGCTGGCCACCGCTTCGGGGAGCGGGCCGTCGCCGAGCTACGCGAGGAGTTCGTCGACCGGACGCTCGGGCTGCCCGTCTCGGTCGTCGAGCGGGCCGGCTCTGGCGACCTGGCCACCCGCAGTTCGGTCGACGTGTCGACGGTCGGGACGACCGTGCGGGACGTGGCGCCCACCATCGTCATCTCCTCGGTGCAGCTGACGCTGCTGTTCGGGGCGATCTTCCTGCTGCATCCGCTGCTCGGGCTGGCCGCGCTGGCCGGGCTGCCGTCGATCTGGGCGGTGACCCGCTGGTACCTGCGGCGGGCAAGATCCGCGTACCTCACCGAGGGCGCGGCGTCCGCCGAGTTGACCGAGACGCTGACCACCACCGCCGAGGGTGCCCGCACCATCGAGGCGCTGCGGCTGGGCGACGACCGGATCCGGCACGGCACCCGCCGCATCGCCCGGGTGTGGCAGGCCCGGCGGGCGACACTCGCGCTGCGTACCGTGTTCTTCACGGTGGTGGAGGCCAGCTATCCGCTCCCGGTCGCCATCGTCCTGCTCGTCGGCGGGTCCCTGCTCTCCCGGGGAATGGTCTCGCTCGGCGCCGTGGTGGCCGCCGCGCTCTACCTGCAACAGACGATCGATCCGCTGGACCGCCTGCTGCAGTGGACCGAGCAGGCGCAGCGCGGCTTCGCCTCGTTCGCCCGGGTCCTCGGCGTCGGCCTGGTCCCACCGGAGGCGCCCGGCACGGCCGCCACGACACAGGGAGAACGGATCGTCGTGCGCGCCGCCCGGTTCGCCTACGCCGACGGGCACGACGTGCTGCACGGCATCGACCTGGAGGTCCGGCCCGGCGAGCGGCTGGCCGTCGTCGGCCCGTCCGGCGCCGGCAAGTCCACTCTGGCCCGGTTGCTGGCCGGGATCGACGCGCCGCGCCAGGGCGTCGTGAGCATCGGCGGCTGCCCGGTCACCGACCTCGATCCCGCCGAGCGCCGTCGCCGGATCGCTCTGGTCACCCAGGAGCACCACGTCTTCATCGGCTCGGTCCGCGACAACCTGGCCTTCGCCGCTCCGGACGCCACCGACGAGCAGATGCGCGCCGCGCTGGGCACGGTGGGCGCCGACTGGTACGCCGGGCTGGCCGACGGCCTGGACACCCCGCTCGGCGACGGGGCCCGGCAACTCGGCGCGGCCGAGGCCCAGCAACTGGCGCTGGCCCGACTGGTGCTCGCCGACCCGCACACGCTGATCCTGGACGAGGCGACCGCGGCGCTCGATCCGAGCACCGCCCGGCGTACCGAGCGGGCGCTGGCCGCCGTTCTCGTCGGGCGGACCGTCATCGCGATCGCGCACCGGCTCAACACCGCGCACGACGCCGACCGGGTCGCCGTTATGGAGGATGGCCGGATCACCGAGATCGGCAGCCACGACGACCTCGTCGCCGCCGATGGGGCGTACGCGGCCCTCTGGCACTCCTGGCACGCCCAGGCCGACGAGCGCCCCCCGCATGCCCGGAAGGAGTGGCCGGTCTGACCACTCCCCCCGGGAGCCCGCGCTCGTCGGCCTGGGAGTCCTACTTGACCGCGCCGGAGGTCAGGCCGGCCTGGATCTGACGCTGGAAGATCGCGTACACGATGATCATCGGCAGGATGGCGATGGTCAGCGCGGCGAACAATCCCGACCAGTCCGCCTCGTAGCCGGCGTTCACCGAGATGTCGGCGATGCCCTGGGTGAGCACCCACTTGTCCTTGGCGTTCGAGAGCAGCACCAGGGGCAGCTGATACTGCGCCCACTGACCGATGATGTTGAAGATCGCCACGCTGATCAGGCCGGGCTTCGCCATCGGCATCATGACCTGGAAGAACAGCCGGGTGTGGCCACAGCCGTCGATCATCCCGGCCTCGGCCACCGACGACGGCAACGTCTTGAAGAAGGCGGCCAGGAAGAAGATCGTGAACGGCAGCGAGTACGCGATGTAGACCAGCACCAGGCCGGTGTGGGTGTCCAGCAGGCCCAGGTTCTTCACCACGAAGAACAGCGGCACCAGGGCCAGGAAGACCGGGAAGGCCAGCCCGGAGACGAAGAGGTAGTAGATGGCCCGGTTGCCCCAGAACTTGTAGCGGGCCAGCACGTACGCCGCCATCGAACCGAACAGCATGGTCCCGAAGGTGCTGCACGTGACCACGATGACGCTGTTGATGAAGTACCGGCCGACGTGCGCCTTGGTCCACGCTCGCCCGAAGTTCTCCCAGCGCAGCTCCGCCGGGAGCGTCCACGGGCTGCTGAAGATCTCGCTGGTGTTCTTGAACGCGGCGAGGAAGGTCCACAGGATCGGCACGATCACGATGACCGCCCACACGGCGAGCGCGATGTGCCCCAGGCCGGCGAAGAGCCGTACCTCCGAGCGGGGGCCCTTCCGCCCTCGCCCGGTGGGCGCCTTCGGGCCACCGGTCTTCGGCGGTAGCGCCGCCGGTGTCGGCGGCAGCGTCGACTGCGGGTTCATCAGTACTCCACGCTTTCCCGCTTGGTGAGCCGCAGCGTCAGCGCCGCGAACGTGAGGGTCAGGAAGAACAGCGCCACGCCCATCGCCGAGGCGTAACCGTATTTCGAGTAGACGAACGCGTTGCGGTAGATCTCCATGGCCAGCACGGTGGTGGCACCGTCCGGGCCACCGCCGTCGACCGAGAGCACCGCGACGATCGCGAACGCGTCGAACGCCGCGATCCCGAGGTAGACCCAGGCCACCTGGAGGGTGTCCCAGAGCAGCGGCAGGGTGACCCGGAAGAACATCGTCACCCTGGTCGCCCCGTCCATCTCGGCGGCCTCGTAGATCTCACCCGGGATGGAGGCCATCCCGGCCGAGAAGAGCACCACGTAGAAGCCGACGGCCTGCCAGACCAGCACCCCGATGATCGACCAGAGGGCCAGGTTCGGCCGGATCAGGAAGAGCACCGGATCCAGACCGAACTTCATCAGTACGCCGTTGATCAGCCCGGACTCGTTGGGCCGGTACACCATCTGGAACAACACCGCGATGATGGCCACCGCCAGGACCTGGGGGAAGAAGAACACCACCCGGTAGAACTTCGACCCCCAGACCCCCTGGCGTTGCCCACCACTGCTCCGCCCGGCCACGTTCAGCTGGAAGGCGAAGAACAGCGCGATGGCAATGGTGATCAGCGGCAGGGCAAGCAGCAGTACGCCGTGGTGCTGGACCGCCTTCCAGAAGGCGCCGTCGTCGAACAGCCTCCGGTAGTTGTCGAAGCCCACCCACTGAGGGGCGGAGAGCCCTCTCCAGTTGGTCATCGAGATCTGGAACGCCTGCGCGTACGGCGCGATCACGAATGTCACGTACAGCGCGACCGGGACGAACAGGAACCCGATCACGAATGGATACTTGCCGTGCCGCATGACCCCTACGCTCCGATCAGCGCTTGAACTTGGTGACGGAGGAATCCTTCTTGATCGCGTCGGCGCGCTTCTGGATCCGCTCCACGAACGCGTCCGCCTTGATCCGACCGAACATCAGCTCGTTGGTGGCGGTCCGCGCCTCCGTGTCGAGCTCCTTGTACCAGTTGTCGAAGAGCATGTTGAACACGTCCTTGCCGGCTGCCTTCAGCGCGGCCTGGGCGCTGGCCACACCCGGCGGGAACTGGAAGCCCTCGCTGCCGGCCGGCACGACCGTGGCCGCACCGACGGTCTCGGTGAAGCCCCGGGTGCCCGCCTTGGAGAGCATCTGGCGCATGTACTCCATGCCACCACGCGGGTTCTTGCTCTTGGACGAGACGAAGTATCCCTCGCCACCGGCCGCCCGGATAGCGGCCGCCGGCAGCTTGTCCGACGCCGTGAGGCCGGGCACCGGCATGAGCTGGTAGGTGAAGCCCGCCGGCGTGTCCTTCTTCTGCTCGTTCTCCAGCCAGTCACCGGACGGGTAGAAGGCGACCTTGCCCTGGTTCTGCCGCAGCTGCACATCGGTGTGCTTGAGCCCCTCGAAGCTCTTGTCCGAGTACTTCGCGCCGATCTCGGCCCACGCCTCCGCGGCCTGCTTGACCGCGTCCTGCTTCCAGGCGCCGTCCTCCAGGTTGTCGATGTTCTTCAGAACGTCGGTGCCGCCGATCTTCGCGGCCTGGGTGAGGATCACGTTCCACTGGTAGTAGGCCGCGTTCGCCCCGGCGTAGCCGTACGGGGTGATGCCCTTGGCCTTGATCTGCTCGCAGAGCGCCTTGAACTGCTCCCAGCTGGTGGGCGCGGTCCAACCGTTGTCCTTGAAGAGCTTGCCCGAGTACCAGATCCCGTAGACCGTCGAGACGTAGTACAGGACGAACGGCTTGCGCCCCCCGTCGGCGGTGTTGAACATGCCCTGCTCGACAACGCCCGGGATGACGGTGTCGCGGACCTTCTTGCTCGCGTCGTCGACCGAAGGCGCGTCCCACAGCTCGGTGAGGTCCTGAAGCTGGCCGTCGTTGACGAGCGCACCGAAGTCGAGGAACTTCTCGCCCGAGTTGTTGACGAACTCCGGCGGGTTACCGCCGGCGAACCGCGGCTGCAGCACCGTGGAGACCGCCTGGGTCGCCTGGTGCTTCACCTCGGACTTGGGGAACGCCTTCTTGTACAGCGGCTCGTGCACGTCGGTGGCGTACTTCTCGCCGTAGCCACCGTTGAAGATGATTACCTCGATCGGGGCGTCCTCTTTGGCGCCGAGCGGGTTGGTGGCGCTCTTCGTGCCGCCGGCCACCTGCTCGTTGTCGTCGTCACCGCTGGTGGCGCACGCGCTGAGCAGGCCGATGGCCGGAGTGGCGAGCATGCCCACGGCGGCGGCGCGACGCAGCACCGTGCGCCGGTCGAGAGCGGCCGGGTGCTCGGGGGTAATCGACATCGTCGTCTCTCCTTGTGGAATTCGGGTCAGGCGGTACGCCGGAGGCGCCCGGCATACCGCGACTCGAGGGCGAGGTTGTGCTCGTCCCCACCGGGGACGTTGGCGGAGAGGTAGATAGGGGGTACCTCTCCGGCCTGGTGGAACCGTCGTACGACCTCCGCGGTCAACAACTGCGCCAGCAGCGCCGTGGTGACCGAGGAGACCGCACAGACCGCGCCGCCGCCCTCGAGCGGCAGCAGTGCGTCGCCGTACGGCGCGCCGTTGTCCAGCACGACGTCGGCGAGGTCGGCGAGCCGTTGCCCGGACGGGTGCCGTGGCGCCACCCGCGCGGTGTGCTCGACCGAGGTGACCGCGATCAACGGGTGACCGCGCTCGGTGACCAGCGCCGCCAGCTCAACCACCGAGCCGTTGATGCCGGACTGGGACGCCACCACGAACACGTCCCGCGGCTGAGGTGCCGCGAGCGCGTAGATCTGGTGGGCGATGGAGGGATCGCGTTCCAGCTTGGGATCGGCGAGCACGCCACGCGGGGCGTCGCCGTGCACCACCAGGTCACGCACCGAGAGCCGGTTGGTGGGGACCAGCCCACCGGCCCGGGCGACCAGCTCGGCGGCGAACGCCTCGGAGTGCCCGGCGCCGAACGCCTGGAGCACGCCACCGTCGCGCAGACTGTCGGCGATCAGGTCGGCGGCCCGGGTGATGCCGTCGGCCTCCGAGTCGAGCAGCCGGTCGAGCACCGGGCGGACCGCCTCGGCGTACCCCTGGGCACTGATCATCCGACGGCCCCCTTCGCGGCCTTGTGCCCGTCGACGGCCTGCGCGGTACGCCGGAACGCCGCGTGGGCGCGGTCGTGGGTGCGCTGGGCGACGGCGATGTAGAGCAGGTCGAGCACCACGAGCTGCGGGTGCCGAGCGGAGAGCGCGTCCGGACGGAAGGTGGTCGCCTGGCTGGCGGTGAGCAGCACGATGTCGGCCAGCTCGGCCAGCGGTGAGCGGGGAAAGCCGGTGAGCGCGACCGTGGTGGCGCCCCGACTGCCCGCCTCGGCGAGCATCTCGATCGTCTCGCGGGTCTGGCCGGTGTGCGAGATGCCCAACGCCAGGTCACCGGTACGCAGCAGCGCCGCGCTGGCCAGCCCCTCGTGCACGTCGTTCCAGGCCCACGCTGCCACCCCGATGCGGTGCAGGCTGAACTGCATCTCCTCGCCGACCAGCGCGCTGCCGCTGGCACCGAAGATGTTCACCCGGTTGGCGCCGGCGATCGCCACCGCGGCCCGCTCGACCTCGGCGAGGTCGAGCAGCGCGGCGGTGTCGTGCATGGCCCGGGTGTCGGCGGCCATGATCTGGTCGAGCACCCGGGGCAGCGGGTCGCTCGGCTGGATCTCCCGGCCAATGTCGATGGTCCAGCCGGCCGAGCGAGCCCGGCCGGTCTCGGCGGCGATGCCCAGCCGCAGGTCCGCGTAGCCCTCGAAGCCCATCGCCCGGCAGAAACGGGTGATGGTCGCCGGTGAGGTGCCGCTGCGTTCGGCCAGCTCCACGATGGTGGACCGGGCAGCGGCCTCCGGGTCGCTCAGCACGTGCTCGGCGACGCGGCGCAGCGCGCCGGTCAACTCGCCGAGGCCACTGCGGACGCGGGTCAGGACCCCGTCCGAAGCGGACCCGAGCGTCCCGCGCCGGTCGAACGACTCGGCGTCGACCACCGCGGTCCCCGCGGCGGTGTCCACCTCGTGATCAACCATGGGACGCCTGGCCTTTCCGAAAAGACTGTTAACTGTTAGTGGTAAAAGTTCTTACTAACCGCCCCTCCGTGTCAAGACTGTGGGCGAAGTTTTCAAACTGTTACCTGCTGCACAGCCCTCGACACTCGCCGGAATTTGCCCTGCGCCACCGGGCCGACCAGCATGAACAGGCCCGTCACCGCGTAGCGCAAGGAGGCCCCTGCCGATGTCCCACACCCTCGTGGTCGGTCTCGACATCGGCGGCACGTCCACCCGGGCGGCCGCCCTGAACCTGAGCGGTGAACGCCTCGGCGCCGGCCGCGCCGGCGGTGGCAACCCCACCAGCCACGGCGCCGAGCGGGCCGCCGCCGAGTTGCTGACCGCGCTCCGCGAAGCCCTCGCCGACATCGACCCGACCCGGGTGGCGGCCGGCACCATCGGGCTCGCCGGGGCCGCCCGACTACTCGCCGATCCCGCCGGACGGGCCGCCTTCGACCGGGCCTGGCACGACGCCGGCCTGCGCTGCCCGTACACCGTGTACGGCGACGCCCTGGTCGCCTACGCCTCCGGCACCGCCGCCGCGGACGGCACGGTGCTCATCGCCGGCACCGGGGCGATCACCGCCCGGGTTCGCGACCTGCGGCTGGATCGGATCGCCGACGGCCACGGCTGGCTGCTCGGCGACGCCGGGTCCGGGTTCTGGCTGGGCCGCGCGGCGGTCCGCCGACTCCTCGCCGACCTGGACGCCGGCCACACCCTCGGCCCGCTGACCACGGCGGTACTCGCCGAACTGACGGGCAGCACCGACATCGCCGCCCGCCCCCGGGACACCGTCGACGCCACGGTCCAGGCCGTGACCCGCCGGCCCCCGGTCGAGCTGGCCCGCCTGGCCCCACTGGTCAGCACCGCCGCCGCCGAGGGCGAACCGGTCGCCACCGCGCTGATCGCCGAGGCCGCCGCGCACCTGACCGAGAGCGTGAGCCGCATCCGTCCGGCCGACGCCGTGACGCCGGTCGTCCTCGGCGGCGGGCTGCTCACCGGCGACACCCCGCTGGCCACCGCCGTCCGGGCCGAGGTCAGCCGAAACTGGCCGCAGGCACCACTCCGTATCGCCGGGGACGGGGCGGTCGCCGCAGCCTGGCTGGCCGCCCGCGAACTCCCGGAGGTCACCGACCCGGCCGCCCTACACGCCCGCCTCTTCCCGACAACCCCCTGACCGCCCGCCGCCTGCCGCCTGCACCGCGCGCGGTGCCCCGCGCCGCACCGCGTGATCGCGCCCCGCGCCGCACCGCGTGATCGCGCCCCGCGCCGCACCGCGTGATCGCGCCCCGCGCCGCACCGCGTGATCGCGCTAGATCCAGGATGTAGTGCCCTCCGGCCACGACGAGGGCACTCTTTCCAGGATCTAGCGCGATCCCAGGCCGGCAGCGCCGGGAGCGAGCGCCACCACGGGTGGGCAGCGCCGGGATCGGTCGCGAGTACGGGACGGCCCGCCGGCCCAGCGCTCGACCGGCGCCCGGCCGCAGCCGCCGGCACCACCCATCAGTTGATCACCCTCGATCCAGGATGTAGTGCTCATCCGACGCGACGAAGGGACTCTTTCCAGGATCTAGCGCGATCACTGCACCGCCCGCGCGAAGCGCGATCAAGGCGTCACACGAGCGAGACGATTGGCGCGCCAAGTCAGACCCGATCCAGACCTCAGACCCGCCCTGCGGTGGGCTCAACCGGTGGTTGCAACACCGAGGAGTTGGGTCATCTTCTCACCTGGGGTGGCCCAGCCCAGGGTCATGCGGGGGCGGTCGTTGAG
>NZ_JBAKHW010000080.1:0-7736 GCF_036906815.1 Micromonospora sp. CPCC 205539
CAGCAAATAAGACTAACGACTAAAGATCAACCAACCGAGGTGGTCCAGTTTCAGCCGGACCACGGTGGTCAGGGTTGGGGCGGCGTTGACAGCGGTGAGTTTTGACCTGTACGTCTGGCACGAGGACCAACCGGTCACTGCGGCCGAGGCGCGAGCAAAGCTGGAGCGTTGGAGCGACGGCGGACAAGAAGTGTTCGCCGCGCACCCCGCCGTAGGGCGGTTCTAGATACGGCGGAGGGTGGCGCCTGGTCGGCGGTGAGAGCGGAAGTTCAGGCGGACAGGTGTTGCCGGTCAGCGGGCCTGGGCAAGCAGGGCCTCGATCATCGTTTGAGGTTCGATGGTGGTTGGTCGGTCGCTGACCTGCCCGTCACCGAGTTCGATGACCCGCCACACGCCGTCCTCGCGCAGAGCGAGGTCCACGGTGACGAACGGCAAGTTGAGCCCGCTGACCAACGGTGCGACCGGGGCCAGGTCGACCTCGACTGACACCGAGCCGTTCGGGCTATCGGGATGCGCTCCGATCAGAACGCATACACCGTCGATCCACCACGTCCGTACCTCGGTCGAGGCGAACCGCTCGAAGCGCCGCAACACGAACCCGCCCACGAAGTCGTCGTCACGCAGCTCTAGAAACCGCCTCGCCACGCTCCACGCTGCCGCGCCGTCCTCGAGACCGGGAATGAACGCGGCCTCGTCCCAGTAGTGCTTCATCGACTTGCTGTAGTCACGCAACACCGCTGGTCCCGCGCCAAGTTCTGCACGCGCTCGGTCGAAGTCCGCCCGATCGGAACCCGTGGTCCACACCGATGGCGGGGTCACGGAAGCCAGAGCGGCATACCAGCCAGGCAGCTCATGTGCCCGCCAGTACTGCTCAGCACCAGTCCGCAACACCACACCACGCTCAGCGAGCACCTCAGCGAACACGGCGTACTGCCCGCTACGCAGCATCCAGCCGCGGTACACAGCCGGACCGCTGCCCGAGACCGAGGCGACCGCGCGGCGCACATCTCCGCCCCGCGCCAACGCGTCGTGGTCGACCACCGCCACATCCAGCCCGGCAGCACGCGCAGCCCGCGCCTCCGCCGCAAAGTGCTCGTCCGGCCGGCGCGGCCGAAGAGGATTCGCGGGAACCAACAAGATCACGCCTACATCCTGCCCCAGGCGGCCGTTCGACCTCGAGCTGTTATCGCGAGCCGACGCCCGTCACGCGGCATGTGAGTGCGCCGGATCATGAGTCCCGAGGGCTCGACGACGGTTCCTCGACCAGCGGTGTTCAGTCTCCAGTGCATGCGCTCTCCGGCGGGAGGACCCGATTGGGGTCGCTACCAGGAGGGAAGGAGGCGAGCGAGCTCGGATCGTTGTCTCGACCGCGCCGTGGCGCTGCCGGGCAGCGCCGCGCGCCGCGATCCCTGAAACACCGGCCTCAACTACGTCTGCCGCAGGCGGCCCCGCCGCATCTCGCGGGCAGCCGGCGGCGGACGGCCTCGCTGCAGACCCCGCGACTTGACCACCCCGCGCCATGCGGCCACTCGCCGTCCTCGACAACGAATTCGGTTGCCAGGACTGCACCACCGCCGACCAGCGCCCCGCCGACGGCGCACCCATGTTGCTCCCTCCTGTCGACCCGTACGCCGGGCTACGTCGTGCCGACGTTGACGCGGTGCTGACCTGGCTGCCGCCCGCACTCTCAACACCTGGGCCGTGCCGGATGTCGCACGACGGACGGGGACCTTGGTGATGCCTCCGGGTGGCATATGCTGCCGCGGCACGACGGGGAGGGCGACATGCGACGGTGGCGGGTATGGGTGGCGGTGGCCGCCCTAGCCGGGGTGACGGCGATGGCGGGGTGCCGGGCACCGGCAGGGCTGGACGGCGACCTGACCGACGACTGGCCGCCCGCCGCGGCGGCCGTGCAGTTCACCCCGAAGACGGGCGACTGCCACGTGGATCCCGAACCGTCGAGTTACCTGACCAGCTACCACCCCGTCGACTGCATACGGCAGCACCTGCTGGAGACCTTTTACCTGGGCACGTTCACCGGCGCGGTAGCCGAACGGGAAACCCCGCCGCCGGTGGGCTCGGCAGTGCTGCGACCGGCGTTTGCCGCATGCGACGCGAAGGCGACCGCGTTCGTCGGTGGCGACTGGCGGGGTGCTCGCCTGACGGTGCAGGTCGCGCCCCCGTCTCCGGGCGGATGGCAGGGTGGCAGTCGCTGGTTCCGGTGCGACATCTTTGAGCTAGACACCGCCGACGGCGGCTCGGCGCAACGGCATCCGGACGACCACCCGGTGCAGCACACCGGCAGCCTGCGGGACGAACTGAAGGGCACGTCACCGCTGGCCTTCGGGTGCCTGAACGAGGACCGGTACGGCAAATTCGAGCAGAGCACCTGCGCCCGGCCGCACACCTTTGAGTACGTCGGCTCGTGGACGGCGCCCGACACCTCGTACGCGGACGCGGACCGTGACGAGGACGGCGTGCACGCGAAGTGCCGGACCCTCGTGGCCCGGTATGCCAAGGTCCCGGTTGACAACACGCTGCGCTACCGCACGGGCACCTCGTACCTGGTGCCGGCCGAGGAGGCGTGGGCGCGCGGCGACCGGGGAATCCGATGCTTCTACTGGTCAGGAGGCCCGAAGGTGACTCGCTCGATCAGGGGCGGTGGCACAAGGGCGCTGCCGGTCCGCTGAGCGCGCTCCTCGCCGTCTGGATGGTGCTGGCTCGAGACTGCCCCGCGGCCCGTCGCGGGCGGATACCAACGAGAGGCGCTTACTGCCAGCACTACCAGGGCGCGCGGCGATGAGCGGGTCCGAGAATGTCGGACGCGAGGTAGACCGTCGGGATAGCGGCCAACGCGTCGCGGTGAGACGTGCGGTGAAAAGGGTGCGATGGTCGACGAGCACGGGCGGGATGACGAGCAATGGCGGTGCTGGGTCGATGACATGATCGACTCGGATCCGAGCATCCTCGACGAGATCCAGCAGTGGTGGGACACGACTTCGCCGGTGCCGATGGTCGGCAGCCGGCACCACACCGTCCCGCGCCGCTATCTCGAACGCTTCTCCGCGTCAGGTCAAATCCGTGTCCGCGACCGAGTCACGGGACAGACGAGCCTGCGCAACGTCAAGGACGTTGGCGCGATCCGCGACTTCTACACCTTCATCAACCTCGACGGTGAGCGAGACGGTCGACTCGAACGGATCCTCGCCCCCTTTCGGACACCGCGACCGCTCACGCCGCAGGAATCACTGCACCTGAGCATCTTCATCAGCTTCCAGCTGCTGCGCACGCCCCGACAGCGTCGTGAGGTCGAGTTGATGGGTGACTACCTCATCCGCTCGTCGCGGCAGGACATCCGCGGGATCACCGAGGTGCGGGTGGTTCCGGACCCGAACCTGCACCTCGACTACCTGACCAAGAACGCCCCCAAAGTCGCCGAGGCGTGGGGTCGCAGCGCGTTCAATCTGTAAATTTGTTGCTACTCTGCGGGGACTTCCAGCTTAACGAGGCGCCCGTCGTCGATAAACGCGACCCGTGGACAGGTGCGGCTGTCCCTGAAGGCGTTGCAGGAGGATCCTCTGGTCCAGATCGCGGAGCGGGTCGGCGAGGTGCTGTGCGGGCGGTCGTCAGAGTGGTGCCGTTCGGTGTGTTCGTCCGCGTCGCTCCGGGCATCGAGTGACTACTTCACGATTCAGCCTGACTAAGGAGCCAGCGATAGGAGAGGTCGCCACCGTCACGGTGGACCAGTCGGGGCGCCCAGTGCGACTGGAGCCCGCCTCGACGCGCCCGCGGACGATAATTGCTTCATGATCGACTACCGATGCTCGGGCTGCGGCCAACCTACGCGAATTGTCTCCCGTAGCCGATGAGCGCTGCTACCTCTGTGCCGCCAAGGCCACCTGGGAGTCACTTCCGCCCGAGACGCAGCGGGCGATCGATGCGGCCCTCACTCGTGGCGCGATTTCTGCTCTCCTCGCGATGCGAGGAGCGGATCCGCCGATCCTGTTTGCCCCGGGCCATGGACGTACTCCAGTTCCGCGTCAACGCCGGGCTGAGTGACGCACAGGTTGCCGGGTTGCCGCCTCACCTTGGGTAGCGAACGATTTGTGGCAGATCCGAATGCCCGGCAGCGGGCGCCAGCCGGAGGCGCTCGTCTGAGGGCTTCGCTGTGGAGACACGGCTGCGATCCGGGATGATGCCCTGCGTGCCCATCGTCGATCTGCTGAGAGCCGGAGTGACCACACCGCGGCCTGACCCGGCGCTGTGTGCCACCTGGCTGGCCTCGGTGTACGAGAGCATCAAAGGAGCAGGTGGTGCGGTAACCACGTCGGTCGAGGAGCCAACAGTCGGCCGGAACTACCACCGGATCGGTGTACGACTCGGTGACCACCAACCGTTGCGCGTTCTTCTCAACGCCACGGTCGCCCTGGCCGCTGCAGCTCAAAAGCGAGATCCTCATCTGATCAATCTGGTGTTCGCCGCCGTCCCAGGCCGGGAGATCTATCGCCGAGCGGTGTTGCGGGTCGCCACCCCGGCGGAGCTGGAGCAACCGATCGAGGATCGGTCCCTCCGGCTGCTTACCGACGAAGAACGCCGCGATGTCGCCTACCACCGTCCGGGTCGGCTTGGTGACCTGCTGTTCAACTGGTTCTGACCTGCCCGTGAACACTTCGCAGCAGATCCGCGCGCACACTGCGGCAGCTCCGGATGTGCGCGGCGGCCAGTCCGGCTAGGCGACCAGTAGCATCCCGGACATGTCCGATCTTGCTGCGCGGTTCGCCCAGCTCGCTGGCGAGTACGACCGTCGAAAGAGCGCGGCGACCGTGCTCGTCGGGCGTTGGGACTGGTACGCCTGGCCGGGCCTTGATCTTCGTCCGTTCCACTTTGAACGGACCTGCTCAAGGCTGGCCGCCGGTTGGACGCCAGACCGCCGGTGGATCGGGATGTTCTGCGCATCGGGTTCGACGCCGAGGGCCGCGCGGCGGTGATCGAGGAGTACAGCGGCTTTCTTCACGGCCGCCTGTACTACGAGACGTTCGTCAGCCACGACGGCGACGTGGTCGAGGCGGCGCACTTCGATACGCACAGGCCCATCTACCTGCACGAGTACCGTTTTGTGGACGGGTTGATGCGCTCGGCCGACACGGTCGCGCGGGGCGGTTCGGGGCGGGAGTCGTACGCATACACCGACGGGCGGGTCAGCCGCGTCGAGATCGAGCACGACGGCCGGGCGCCTTCGGTGCTGACGGCGGAGCACGACGACCGCGGCCTGGTCCGCATCGTTGAGGTCATGGGCCGTCGGTCCGAGGTGCGCTATGAGCGGCCGCCGGCCGGATTCGACCTCGAAGCGGCGTGCCGGGCCATCGAGGACGCACTCCTCACGCTGATCCCGGACGCCGTGGCGCGCTTGGCGGTCGACGGCCGCGCCGTCTGCGTCGCGCTGAGCTACGACCGATCGGACGCGCTGTCCTTCCAGGTCCATGAGGTCGCTGAGGACGAACGCGCCGCCCTGGCGGCGATCGACGCCCGGGCGCCATGGTCGCCGGCCGACTTCGAGGCCAGTACCGACGTCGACCTCGACGACGCAGGATCGGTGCGGCTGGTTAGACAGGAGCTCGCCCTGCTCAACGCCGACGACCTCGATGCCGCCGCCGGATCGGAGGTGGGCCGGCGACTGTTGTGCGCGGTGGCGGCTCGGCTCAACCTCCTCGACTGGTCCGACACGCTGCCAGTCGCCGACGACTTCGTTGTGTACCCGGTCGACCTTGAGCTGGTCGACCTGGAGCGGAACCTGGCCGACTGCCTACCGCCGGACCGGCTCGCCCGACTACGCGAGCGCGGCCGGCTGTGACTGACCCCGGTCAGACCCGACCGCCGCATCCGCTCTTCGGCACGTCCGGACGGAGCTCAGGCCAGCTCGGCGGGACACTGCGTAGCGCGCGCCTCGCGGCATGAGCGGATACTCGACGAGACGACGAGGAGTCCGCGACGACCATGAAGGGACGGGCGTGCAGGACGACTATCCGGCGACGATTCGGGTCCGCGGTCTCGTTGTTCCTGACCTGCTACTCGTTCTCCTGCGGGAGGGCAGGTGGAACCATCCAGGCGAGCCTGCTGTCGCTCGGGTTATTCCCTGGTTCCACGATCCGCTGGACTTTCTCGGCAGCACCGAGCAGATGGAGCGGGAGTCACAGTCGCTCGACCGCCTGATCCAGGATGACGAAACGGCGGAGCTGTTCCGATTAGCGCGAGAACCGACGGCAACCGGTCCGGTCGAACTCCCGTGGCTTGACGTCGACCGCGCCTTCTTCATCGCCGTGGCCCAGTACGCCGGTGACGACACCGCGATTGCGCTCGACTACCGAACGAGTTCGGCTGATCCACGAGTCATTGCCAGCGATGTTTCGACCAGCTCTGCGCCTTACACCTGGCGAACGGTCACCGAAACCTTCTCCGAGTTCGTAGCCGAGCTGTGCCTCGATGGAGCGGACGCCGAGCCGGCGGCCGGCTGAGCGTGAACAACGCCGGGCACCCGCACGCGCGCGGCGGGAATGAGAGCGACGACAAGGGCTTCGCCGACTACCGTCGCCGGCGATGACGCACGAGAATCAGCACTGGTCACCGACCGATGGCCGCGACTCGCAGCGAAACCTGCCGGAGCGCTGCGCGAAGCAGACGAGGACGACCTGGCGGAGCAGGTCGCCGACCTCCGGCTCCTCCAGCAATGACTGCCCGGCGCCTTCTGCCAGAGCTTCTACACGCAGCCTCCACCGGACGGTGCCTACGGCCCCGGCCGTCGAAACGTCAGGCTCAGCCCAGACCGGCCGGGCCGACTCGTCCTTGATGTGGTCGACAACCTGATCAGGTACGTCGAAGTCATCGACCAGCCACCCCTCAGCTGACACTCCGTGATCCCTGGCGCACCAGGCCCCGTAACCGCGCCTTGTACGCGGCATGAGCGTGCACCTGATCTCGGCGGGCAAGGCTCGTACGATGATCAGCTACCCTGCGACACCATGGGACATGTCCTCGCCCGGCTGGCCGGCTACGAAACAGCGCTGACGCCGCACTGGCCGTACATGTTCGAGCGACACCAGGCAGGCTCGGACGCCGTTCGGGTCACTCGCTGGACTCCCTCCGGTCCCGCCCAGGTGGTAATCACGCCCCATCAACTCACCGACGGCGGAGACGTCGTTGACGTTGCAGATGGGCCGAGCCATCCCTGCTGGTTCGTCGAGACGTCTGCCATCCGTCTGCGCTGGCCCACTCAGTTCACCGTTGAGTCACCGCAGGACCAAGGCGACGGCACACCGTTCTACCTGCACGAACCGGGCGAGGCGACCATCTTCCCTCAAGGCCCGGTAGCGAAGGAACGACTGGTAGATCCGCACGCCCTTGTCGCCGCTGGGCAGCGGGTTCTGGATCAGCGTGTGGCCGACGACGGCTCCAGATTGATCGAGTTGGGCTATCAACACAACGAAGAGCCGTGGTGGCAGGGGCACTGGACGATCCCCTACGACTCGGACCGGTTTTTGGTCCTCACGGCTCAAGCGCTCTTGGCACACTCGACACAGACTCGCGAAGCTGCGGAGGTTATCGCAGCGAGTTTCGAGCGCTGTCAGTAGAGGCCCTGGGCATCCGCCCTTCGGCTACTTATGTACTGGTGCTACGACCGCAGCCCGGCCAGGCTTGGTCGAGGTGACCGGCGGGGTGGCTCTCTCATCGGCTGCCCACCG
>NZ_JBAKHW010000081.1:0-7590 GCF_036906815.1 Micromonospora sp. CPCC 205539
ATGGACGGGGGAGGGGGGGCGGGACGGGGGAGGCGGGAGGCGGGGGGGGACGGGGGAGACGGGGGCGGGGGTGGGGGCGGGGGTGCGGTGGGGGAGTGCAGTGCGGGAGGCGGGAGGCGGGAGGCGGGAGGCGGGGGAGGTCGGGGCGGGGTGGGTTGCGGTGTCGCTCGGTGGCCCCTGCTCACCTGCTCGGGGTGGCTCTGCTCATGCAGTCGGGACGTTCGCCGTGAGCAGGGCCGCCAGCGCCGGCGCGGCCAGCGCGACCGCCCGGGCGCTGCCCGCGTCCACGGCCAGCCCCCACGACGCGTCCGGCCAGTCCTCGAGCAGTTCGGCGCAGGGCAGCGCCACGAACGGCACGCCGTCTCCGGCGAACGCGGCCAGGGCTCCCGGGGACGTGAAGACCGGCAGCAGCGGCGCGCCGGTCGCATCGCCGACCACCGTCCACGGGAAGTCGCCGGCCGCCGCCGGGTCCCCGGCCAGCGGCACGCACACCGTGGCGCCGGCCAGCACGCCGAGGTATCCGGGCAGGTCGCGCCGATCAGCCGCCGCGGCGAGCAACGCCACCACGGCCGGCTCGCCAGGCGCGTGCTCCGCCGCCGTGGCGGGCGCGGGCTCGGTGTTGGCCGGCTGCGCGAGCGCGGGCGCGGCGGTGGCCGGCTGGGCGGTCGCGGGCGCGGCGGTGGCTGGTCGCGCCGCCGAGGTCGTCGGTGGCACGGGTCGGCAGGAGAGGGCGCCGGGATCGTCGGTCAGGACCTCGGCGGCGGTACGGGCCACCAGCACACTGAGCCGTTCCAACTGCTCCGGGGCGCGCTCCGTCTCGTACCACCAATCTCCGGCGTCGGTCGGACGGTGCCAGCCGAGCGCGGCCAGGCGTGCCTTGTCGTAGGCCGGGCAGAGCGCCCGGACCACCGCGCGGCGCACCAGCAGCCGGACCTCCCGCGGACCGGCGGAGAGCACCAGGTCGGTGTCGCGGTCGCAGCGGGCGAGCGTGGCCCGCAGCCGCTCGACGATGTCCGGCCAGGTCGGTGCGGTCATGCCGGCGAACCCGGCAGGCGGTCGTCCAGCCGCCCGAGCCGACTGATGGTCTCCTCCAGACGACCCAGCGCCGAGAAGTCGCCGGGCTTGCCGAACAGGTCGGTCAGACCCGCGCCGACATCGACGCCCAGACCCTCGGTGCGTTCCTCCACCTGCTCGGTGGTCTTCGTGCGGGCCCGCCGGTACGCGTCGAGCACCAGCTCGGCCAACCCCTCGGTGCCGGCGCGCAGGGCGGTGGGCGCGAAGGTGAGACCGGTGAGCACGCCGGTGGCGTCGACGGTCGCCGAGACCAGCCCGCTCTCATCGGTCGCGGTGCTCGACATCTCGGCCAGGTCATCGCGGAGGCCCGCGAACCGGCGTTCGATGTCGGCGATTCGTCCGGCGAGCGCGTCGAACGCGGACATCGGGTCAGTCATGACAATCCTCCCCCGTGGACCGTGCACCCGGGGTGGTGCCCGGCGGCCGAGGAATCGTATCGTCGGTGCGCTGAACACACGGGGGAGGAACAGCATGCCGCCAGACATCGATGTCGACGTGCAGGCGGTCCGTCGACTGGAGACAGCCGCCAAGCACGTCTCCAGCTCGCTGACCGCGTTGGAGAGTCAGATCGCCTCGGCCGGCGACGTGCCGTCGGACGCGTTCGGCCATCTGCCGTTCGCCAGCGACATGCTGCGCGAGAAGTACGCCGAGCAGGTCAACGGCGGCATCGAGCTGTTCGCCGCCGCGCAGGCCGCGTTCGGGCGGGTCGCCAGTGCGCTGGCCGACACGGCCGAGACGTACGAGGGCACCGAGCAGGACCTCGACGCCGGCTTCAAGGCCATCCAGGCGGGGATGCCCGGATGAGCGGGCCAGCAGGCAGCGCCGTCCAGTTGTGGAACGGCCTGGACAGCGCGCTCTCCGGCGTGGAGGCCGCGGTCGACAGCGTCTGCCGGACCCTGGCCTGGCCACTCATCCAGCTCGTCGACATGGTCGACGGCGAGCCCGCCGCCCTGCGCGCGAAGGCCGCCGAGTGGGACGCGCTGGCCGCGCAACTGCGCGACCTGGCACAGGGGCACCGGGGCACCCGCGAGTCCGCGCAGGTCGGGTGGCGTTCGCCCGCCGGCGAGGCGTACGGCCAGCGGCTGGCCGAGGTCGAAGAGCAACTGCTCGGCGTCGCCGAGCAGTTCGCCGCGACCGCGGAGTACCTGCGCGGCGTCGCCGACGGCCTGCAGACCGTGCACGACGTGCTCGTCGACCTCTGCGTCGAGTTCGTGAACTTCCTGCTGGTGACGCTCGTGACGGCGTTGCTGATGGCGCCGTTCACCGCCGGGGCCTCCTGGGCGGCCGGCCTGGGAGTCGCCGTGACCAGGGGCCTGATCGTGCTCACCCGGATGCTCAAGGTCATCCGGCCCCTCGCGACGCACCTGCAGAAGGTCATCCGCCTGCTCCAGCGGGTCCTGCTCTACCTGCGCAAGCTGCGTACCCACCTCGACAAGCTCGTCGACATGCAGAAGGCGCTGCGCAAGGGCAAGAAGTACGCCGACAAGCGACGTGCCGCCGGCAAGCTCGACAAGTGGCACCACAAGTTCCTCGACCCGGCGAAGGGCACCTACAAGCTGGGCAAGTCCGGTTCGCCGTTCGACATGGGCGCCCTCGACCGGGCCGCCGCGCTGCGGGCGCACGGGCTCGCCGACGGTGCCCGTGTGATCGGCCGGGACTGGGCGACCAACCTGCCCTGGAACGTGCCCAACTCGATCGTGCACGGCGTCACCTGGGGCACCGTGGCGCTCACCTCCGGCCTCTCTGTACCCGGCAGCGACCAGGTCAGCGACCAGGTCGACAAGGCGGTGCAGGGCGGCGCCGACTGGATCGACCAGAATGTCTTCGGGCAACAGCCCGCAAACCAGCCGGCGGGCCGCTGAGCGCGGTCGAGGAGGCACAGCGTGACATCAGGGGAGCGGGGTCGGCTCGGTCGGTTCACCGACGCGGTGCTCGGCGGTGCCCGCGCGGCCCGGGACAAGGCCCGTGAGCTGCGCGACGAGTTCCGCACCAGCGACGAACCCGAACGTGCCCTCGTCGCACCGTTGCTGCCCGGGCAGGAGCTCCGCTACGTGGGGCTCGCCCCGGTCCGCGCGCCCGAGACGCACAAGGCCGGCCGGCAGCTCGCCGACGAGATGGCCGGTGAGCTCGCCGACTCACTCGACCCGAAGGTGCTCTTCGGGCTGCTCAACATCGTCAACCCGGTGGTGTGGGTCGACGCGGTGATGGCGCCGGTGCGGCTGGCCGCGGGCGTACTGCTGCTGCCCGGCAAGGCCGCCGCCCTCGCCGGTGGCCTGCCGGAGGCCGTCGGGCCGGAGCCGGGCCCGCCCCCGCAGCAGACGCAGCGGGAGCCGATCCCGCTGACCGAGGCGCAGGAGGCGTTCCGGGCGTTGTTCCGGCTCAGCCTCTACCGCCCGCTGGCCGACCAACTCGCCGAGATCGCCTACAAGCGGCGGTACGTCTTCAGCGGCGACCTCGCCACCCTCGCCGGCAGTCTGCTGCTCTTCCTGGAGCGCTACACGGGCACACCCCTGGCCGTGACCGACACCCACCTGTATCTGCTGCGGATGGGGCTGCGGCCCGACCCGGACCGGCCCGACCGGCGCCAGCCGAGGGTGCTGTGGAGCGTGGAGCGCAGCCGGGTCACCCGGATCGACTCGGAGCGCGGCGTGGCCGGGCTGGTGCAGTTCCCGTCGACCATCTTCTTTGACGACGGCTCGTGGATCCGGATCGTCAACCCCGCACCCCGCGACGACCAGACCCGGTTCCTCACCGCGATCCACGAGATCCCCGGCCAGCGCCTGACGCCCTGAGGCGGCTGCCGGGCTGCCGTAATGCGGGCCTGCCCGGGCGGCGGCCTGCCGTGCTGCGGGCCTGCCGTGGTGCCGGGCTGCCCGGGCGGCGGCCTGCCGTGGTGCCGGGTCGTCGTGGCGCCGGGTCAGCCGTCGCGCTCGGGGTAGCCGACCGGCACCGACGAGACGTCGTCCAGCGCGGTGGTGATCTCCTCGGGCAGCGTGATCCGCTCCACCTGCAGTGCGCCGAGCAGCTGCCCGACCGTGCGGGCGCCGAGGATCGGCGCGGTCACCCCGGGCCGGTCCCGGATCCAGGCCAGCGCCACCTCCAACGGCGACACACCCAGGCCACCGGCCGCCGTCGCCACCGCCTCCACGATGCTGGAGCAGCGCGGCTCCAGGTAGGTCGCGACGAACCGCTCGAAGTGCGGCGACGCGGCCCGGGAGTCCGCCGGTCGGCCGTGCCGGTACTTGCCGGTGAGCACCCCCCGGCCGAGCGGCGACCAGGGCAGCACGCCCAGGCCCAGCGCGTCACACGCGGGCAGCACCTCCCGCTCCACGCCCCGCTCCAGCAGCGAATACTCCACCTGGCTGGCGACCACCGGCGCCCGGCCCGGCCAGGCGGTCTGCCAGGCGGCGGCCCGCGCGGTCTGCCAACCGGAGAAGTTCGACACCCCGACATAGCGGACCTTGCCGCTGGCCACCGCGTGGTCCAAAGCGGCGAGGGTCTCCTCCAGCGGGGTGTCCGGGTCGTACCCGTGCACCTGGAACAGGTCGACGTGGTCGGTGCCGAGCCGGCGCAGCGACGCGTCGAGGGTGCGCAGCAGATGCCCGCGGGAGCCGTCACGGCGCCGCCCGCTGCCCGGCCGCAACCCCGCCTTGGTGGCGATCAGCAGGTCATCGCGGGGTACGAGGGTGCCCAGCAGTGAGCCGATCACCGACTCGGCGTCGCCGTCGCCGTACACGTCGGCGGTGTCGATCAGGTTGCCGCCGGCGTCCAGGTAACTCTTCAGCTGGGCGGCCGCATCATCGGCGTCGGTGTCCCGGCCCCAGGTCATGGTGCCGAGCGCGAGCCGGGAAACCGCCAGCCCGCTTCGGCCGAGCGGTCGCTGTTGCATGGGTGAACCTTATTTCGAACCCGCCGCCACCGATATCCTCGCTCCCGTCATCTCTGCCGGTTCTGCCGGTTCCGCCGGTTCCACCGCTTCGCGGGCACCGCGACGGACGGGGGATCATAGGTGGTGAGCCGGTGATCGTGACCGTTATCGGCATTGCGTAACCTGATGCGACCTGTGCCACAGATGGGGGAGGACCAGTGCGACTCGGGCTCAGCCTCGGATACCAGACAGCGTGGAGCACACCGGCCGATCACCTGGCGCTGGCCCAGGAGGCGGACCGGCTCGGCTACTCGGTGGTGTGGGCGGCGGAAGCGTACGGCTCCGACTCGCCCAGCATGCTCGCCTGGATGGCCGGGCAGACCGAACGGATCGACGTCGGCGCCGCGGTGATGCAGATCCCCGCCCGTACGCCGGCCGCCACCGCGATGACCGCGGCCACCATCGACGCGCTCTCCGGCGGCCGGTTCCGGCTCGGCCTGGGCGTCTCCGGCCCCCAGGTCTCCGAGGGCTGGCACGGCGTCCGCTTCGCCAAGCCCCTCGGGCGGACCCGTGAGTTCGTCGACATCGTCAAGCTGGCCATCGCCCGCAAGGAGGTGGCGTACGACGGCGAGCACTACACGCTGCCGCTGCCGGACGGGCCCGGCAAGGCGCTGCGCCTCGGCTTCCACCCACCGCGCGAGCACATCCCGATCTACCTGGCCGCGGTCGGCCCGAAGAACCTGGAACTGGCCGGCGAGATCGCCGACGGCTGGCTGGCGGTCTTCTACTCGCCCGAGTTCGCCGACGAGCAGCTCGCCTCCGTCAGCGCCGGGCGGGCCAAGGTCGGCAAGGAGCTGGCCGGCTTCGACGTCGTGCCGTCCGTGCCGGTTGTCGTCGGTGACGACGTGGCCTCCTGCGCCGAGCTGGTGCGCTGGTACGCCGCGCTCTACGTCGGCGGCATGGGCAGCCGGCAGCAGAACTTCTACAACCAGCTCGCCACCCGGATGGGCTACGGCGACGCCGCCCGCGAGGTCCAGGACCTGTACCTGGCCAAGCGGCAGCGCGACGCGGCGGCCGCGGTGCCGATGGAGTTCATCGACCGCACCTCGCTGCTCGGCCCGAAGGAGCGGATCGCCGAACGAATGCGGGAGTACGCCGCAGCCGGCGTCACCACGCTCTCGGTGAGCCTGTTCGCGGCCGACCGCGACAGCGGCGTGCAGACTCTGCGTACCGTCGCCGAGGCGCTCGACCTCGCGGGAGTCGGCGAGTGACCTGGGTCGAGGCCATCGTCCTGGGCATCGTCCAGGGACTGACCGAGTTCCTACCGGTCAGCTCGTCGGGGCACCTGCGCATCACCTCGGCGATCTTCTTCGACCGCGATGCCGGCGCGTCGTTCACCGCGGTCACCCAGCTCGGCACCGAGGCGGCCGTGCTGATCTACTTCGCCAAGGACATCTGGCGGATCACCCGGACCTGGCTGGTCGGGCTGCGCGACAAGTCGGTGCGCTCCAGCCTCGACTACCGGATGGGCTGGTACGTGATCGTCGGCTCGATCCCCATCGGGCTGTTCGGCTTCGTGTTCAAGGACCAGATCAAGACGGCCGGCCGCAACCTGTGGATCGTCGCCACCACGCTGATCGTCTTCGCGTTCGTGCTGGCGTTCGCCGAGTACTGGGGGCGCCAGACCCGCACGCTGGAGAACTTCCGGATGAAGGACGGCGTGGTGATGGGCTTCGCGCAGGCCATGGCGCTGGTCCCCGGCGTGTCCCGCTCCGGCGGCACGCTCACCGCCGGCTTGCTGCTCAACCTGACGCGGGAGGCGGCGGCCCGGTACTCGTTCCTGCTGGCCATCCCGGCGGTCGTGATGTCCGGGGTGTTCAGCCTCGGGGACGTCTTCGAACCGTCCGCCCCGGGCACCTCCGTCCCGACCGTGGCCCAGACGGTCGTGGCCACCGTCATCGCGTTCGGCATCGGGTACGCGGCCATCGCCTGGCTGCTGCGCTACGTCGCCCACCACACCCTGTACGTCTTCGTGCTGTACCGGGTCGCGCTGGGCACCCTGGTCCTCGCCCTGTTGATGACCGGCGCGATCAGCGCCACCTGATTTGCAGGTTCCCTCGACGGCCCCCGTCACTGCCCCTCAAGGGCGTGGCGGGGGTCGGTCTCTTCCGCAACCCAGTGCCAAGGCTCGCTCCGCGCCGGTGTCCGCCCGTGCTGGTCCCGTCTCGCGCTGGCTCTCTTGGGGCTGGCTTTCTTGGGGCTGGCTCTCTTCGGCGGTCCCTGCTCGCTGCTCGGCTCTGCCGTGTCCGGCTCCGCCCGGCTTGCTCGTGCCGGGTTGGCGCGTGCTTGGGGACGCTGCTGGGTTGGCGCGTGCTTCGGGATGCTGCCGGGTTGGCGCGTGCTCGGGGATGCTGCCGGGTTGGCGCGTGCTCGGGGATGCTGCCGGGTTGGGCGCGTGCTCGGGGACGCCGCCGGGTTGGCGCGTGTCCGGTTGGCCCGTGCATGGCGGGCCCGTGCCCGGTTCTTTCACGAGATCTTGGACAGTTTCCGTTCGCGCGGTGGGCTCAACCGGTGGTTGCAACACCCTTCCATGATCTTCGTTGGGGTGGTTGTGGCGTCGAGGTTGAGCCCGCTGGAGCGGGAGCAGA
>NZ_JBAKHW010000082.1:0-7403 GCF_036906815.1 Micromonospora sp. CPCC 205539
GCCGTGCGATGGCCTGAATTGCCATGCCCTCCGACCGCCGCAGCCGCCGGATCTCCGCCCAGTCCTCCACGTTCAGCACCTCCCGATGCTTGAGGAGGTGGTCCCGATTCAGCCGGAACCACGTGGTCAGTTTTCAGGCGGAGCCGACAACCGCAACCCCAGGTGCCTCAGCCAATCCGGCGACGACAGCGTAGGCCCGCGACCGTGCCTAAGAACCCGTGCACGGATCCGCGGCCTACCCCCGGCCACAACGCTCTGTCAATGGGACGCGGCGGGCCGAGCGTTCCATGGCGGCGACATGCGCGGGCGATGACGGCTGCGCGATCTACGGCAACGAAAGGTGGGTCGTCCGAACGTACGGCGGCTATCGGAGGGTGTTGGCAGCAGGTGCCGGTGGGAACCGTTGACGCAGCGTCGGGCCGATGGCCGTGGCCAGGGTGCCGTCGTCGCCGGAGTGCATAATCAGGTTGATCATCCCTGTCGCTCATCGGGATCTGTCTCCTCGACACCGACCCACTCGATTCCGCCGAGAACCTCTCCGCGCTCAAGGTCCTCGATGACATAGATAAACAGACCGTCGTGGGAGCCTCGAACGCTCGCGTTGACTTTGATGCCCATCCCAAGGCCGCGTCCATGCTGGAACTTGGTGGACAGACATCCACAACCGCACGATCCGACGACGACTACTTCCGCCGACTGGCGCTGCAGGGTCTCTACGCCCGAAAAATCAACGGCCAGCAGCGCCTCGAGAACGGTCCGCTCTCACCGAGTCAGCGGCCTCGCCTCCATGCCGACAATCGTCGCATCCACGACGGCGATCGGAATCCTCATCGGCTGCGGAGTACTCGCCGTCGCTGGTGCCTCCGTGGCTACCGGCTCACCGTGAGTACTCAACGTGCAGTGCGGTGCAGGGCCGGCGTTGGTCGAGGAGCCTCCGGGATTCGGGCTTGTCAGTCCGTCAGGCAGGTGCCGAGGCGTGCCAGAGGCGAAGTGCTCGGTCGCGAAGCTGCTGGGAGAGTTCGCACGAGTCCTTCATGTCGGCCAGTACGTCGCGCAGATCCCGGGTAGGCCAGCCGGCGTCCAACCAATCGAGCGCCAGTGTCGGCCAGTAGCTTCCCCAAGCGGTGAGCGCGAACCTCACGAGGGCAGGAAGCGGTGTGTCGGCGGCAGGCACGTCAGACAGCTCCGCACTGACGTCGTTCAGGGTGCGCTCCAGCAGTGGCAACAGCCACACGAGCCGGTCCCCGGCCGGGTAGACCAACCCGTCGGCGGCGCCACGGATTAGCCACGTGCCGACACCATCTCGCACGAGGAGCAGGCCGTTGTTGATCCTTAGCCTCAGATGGAGACGATCGTCGGCAGAGCGCATGCCGAACAGCCTGTCATGCCCTGAAAGGGCGCGGCATTCGAGAAGGCGATCGTGATGGCCGGGGCCGCGGGGAGCAGGTTGGAAGGGCTCCGATCCCACCCGCAACGCGGTGACCAGCGCGTCCTCTGTGTTGGCGCCTTCGGCGGACCCGAAGGCGTCAGCGTTGGCGTCCCCGCAGAGGCGGTAGAGCGGCTTCCGCTCATGTGGATGAGCGGATACCCGATCAGACGTGAGGATGAAAGGAGCGGCTAAAGTCGCCGCCGTGGAGCGATGGCTGTCGACGCTGGAAGAGTTGCTTGTTAAGCCCTTCGTGGTTGACAACCAGGGCAGGCCGGAGCCTCACCACGTCGATCTTCGGGAAAGCCAGTTCTGGGACTGGGAGACCAGGGAGGATGACTTCGATCGGGCACTCGCGGCGTTCGAGGCCGACCGCGCCAGGATGGCGCGCGCACTTTCGCTTCGCTATGGAGCACCGGAGCGAAGGTATATACGGCCGTACTTCGACGGCGACGGTTCACCGAACGATCCGGGTAGTTCGCTGTTCGAGTACCTGACAGGCTGGTTTTTCGAGATCGATCTGTGGCAAGCCGGAACTCGCGGGATCGTTGCTGAGGTTGGTCACTACGACAAGGAGCTGCCCTTGCAGCTGATGCTCGTCGTCGGCGACTTGGGCACCCACGGCCTGATCAAGCCCTAAGCCCGACGATTGCGGGTATCCGCTTCCGCCGCAGTACGGTCGTCGGCCAACCGGGGCTAACCCGCTCGGTAGCCGATCGCCGAGCCGAGCATCCTGAACTGCTGAAGGTAGTGCGTTCACGTCCGGGCATGCGTTGCGAGCCGCGAATCGTTCGCGGCGCTGGTTCGAGGTGGGTGGTGAGCCTCTTTGCATCAGCATTGAACGACAACGTTGCTGGGGTCAGCCAGCCCGCCGCTCGGGCAGCCTAACCCCAGAACGACTCGAACGATCAGCTGGTGGCCAGGGTGTTGCCGAGCAGGGACAACAGGCGGTCCCAGTGGCGTTGCAGCGCGGCCGGGTCGAATGCGTCGGTGTCAGACATGGTGAAGCCATGGAGGGTGCCGGGATAGATCTCGGAGGTGTAGCTGACGCCTGCGGCATTCAGGGTCGCGTTGAGTTCCTTGAGGGCCCCCGGGGTTATGTCGCCCTCGGCGTGACCGAAGTGGAGCCGGGCGGTGAGCTTGGAGAGGACGTCCGGCCCGTCGGCGCCTACGGGAGCGTGGAATCCGGCAACAGCAGCCACCTGGTCAGGGTGGGCCGCAGCGGTGCGTACCGCCATGAGGCCACCTATGCAGTAGCCGGTCACCGCGACCGGTCCGGTACTGACCTCGGGTTGGGTGGTGAGGAAGCTGAGATAGGCGTCGGCGTCGCTCAGGGTCCGTTCGGCGGTGTGCGTTTTGATCATGGGCATGAGTTGGGCGAAAATCGCCGTCCGGTCTTCGTCTCCGATGTGCTCGGGAAGCTCGATCACGGGTGCCGGGCCGTGCAGATAGAAGACGTTGGGGACGAGCACGTAGTATCCGTGCTCGGCCAGTTCACAGGCCATCTGCCGCAGCGCGGGCCGGATGCCGAAGCCGTCCGGATACATCAGCACGGCTGGGTGTCGTCCGCCGGCGTCGGGGAGAGCGGCGAACGCGTCGGCTTGGCCGTCCGCAGTGGGGATGTGCAGCGTCTTGGTGGGCATGTCTTCTCCTGTCGTCGTTGAGGTCTCGAGCCTTGGTCAACACGACGGAGGTGGAGCCCGCGCAGAACTGCAGGATTCTCGATCAATAAGCGGGCCGGAACCCGTCCGTACGGCGCTCAGAGGGGCACCGGGTCACCAATCCGTGCGTGGCGTGATGCCGTCCCGGTAGTCATGGTTGCGTAACTTAGTGCTGTGACCACTAACGTTCACCGGGTTGTCGGTGGTGTTGTGGTTCCTCGCCCAGATGTTGTCGGGGCGAGCGACTCCCCACCGGTGGTGGGGCGGGCCTCAGCCGGCCAACCGACCCTGACACCGCTGGTGGGCGGCGTGGGTCACGCCGGGACAGGCCGGCACCGGGAAGGTGCCGGCCTACTCGACGGTGCGTGACCACCTGACCCGTTGCGGGTGGGGTGGTGGTGGCGCCGCCCGGGGTCCGGGTGGCGATGGTGAACGCCGCGGCAACATCACGATGCCCGACGAACCCGCAACTCTGGCACGTCATGGTCCGCCCGCGGGGCTTGACCACTCTGCGCCGGCACACCGGGCAAGTCGACGACGTGCCCCGCTCATCGACCAGATGCACAGTGATCCCGGCCAACTCCGCCTTGTCCTTCAGGACCGCGATCGCCCGGCCGATCTGCCACTGCCGTAACCGCAGGTTGTGCCGCCGACCCGCGGGCAGGTCGAGGACCCCCCGCGGGTCACCGACGGTCAGCGTCCCGACCCGGTGCCGCACCGCCCAGCCGATCACGGTCTTCGCGGCCTCGTGCCCGGCCTGCCGCACCCGACGCCGATGCCGCCCCTCGATCAGCCGAGCCCGCCGGCGGGTCTTACGCCACCGCCGTGAACCCCGCTGGCCCTTCTTGGGCGCACGGGCGGCGGTCGCCCGGCGGCGGCCTTTCGTGTCGGCCAGGTGCTGCCGGTGCTCGGCGCGGATCGCCCGCCCGGACACCAACAACACCTGCCCGTCACCGGCTGCGACCGCGTATGGGTGGATGATGCCCAGGTCGACTCCGGCGACCCGCCCCGGCTGCGGCTCTTGACCGGCCGGGTAGGTCGCGACCGGAAGCTCCGCGGTGACCTCGACCCACAACCGTCCCTGATCGAACACCACCGTCACCGACCGCACCGCACCATCAGGGTAGGGAACCGCCCGGTCCAGACGCACCACCAGCGGCGGACTCCCCGCCGAGGTCGGCAACCGCAACCGCCGTCCATCCAGAGCGAACGTGCCGTGATACCAGCGGACCGGCATCAACGACCGCCGCCGCCGCGGATAGCACACCTCACCATGCCCCGCCCTACGGCGGGCGGCAGCGCTGAACCACGCATCAGAATAGCGACGCAACACCGACCGGGCACCAGCCGAGTCGAGCTCACCAAACGTGCCCGGACCAGACGCGGACAGCAGCCGACACAACTCTTGAAAACCCGCGACCGGCCGATCCTGACGACGACGACGCCAACTGTTGTATTCCAGGACACATGCCCACAGATCCCCGGCCGCGCGGAGCAGACCAAAGCACCGTTGCCGCTGCGCCCAGGTCAGACGCAGACCGACCCGGGCGGTGCGATGCACCACCCGCGGCGCTCCCGGGTCCCTACGTCTGGGCATACCCGAAAGCCAACCACGAGGGTCTGACACAACCCGGCCAACGTCAGTGGACACAGCACTAGCCGATCGGATGAGGACGAATCCAGCCACCGGTCCGTGCGTCCGCATCTGCCGCAGACAACACGCGCTCCCCAGCGTCACCACAATCCGATTGAGTCGGCCCTCGGTCGTGCTGATGTCAGCGCGCATCCGATGCCTCGATGACGGTGGCCGTTCCTACCGCGGCTGGCCCTCGTGCATGGTGATCGTCATGCCCGGCTGCAGGTGACGCCAGAGGGCTGGGGACAGTGGGCCCAGGCGGACCGACCCGGTGGCGCCTGGCGGTAACACTGGCGTGGACTCCACCCAGATGCGTGCCACGAGCAGATCGCGGTCGCCCGCGGCCGTACGCCGGCCGAGGTCCCACAGCGGTCGGAGAATGCCCTTGCCCGGGATTGGCGTTCGCCGGCCACCTTCGGTGGGCGACAGGAGCCGCAACTCCGCGCGGACGATCCCGTGGAGGCTCTCCCACCGACCCCAACGGCACCACGCTGCCGCGTCGGAGAGCCACATCAGCTCGGCGCTGTCGATCAGCAGATCCCACCAAGCGGTCGGCGGTAGCCAACCCGTGTGGAGGTCTGCAAGGAGGTCGAGCGCGACCTCCCACTCGTCGTGGTCGAGGTACTCGCGTACGTCCACCACCGTCACGCCGGCCTCGTTGACGACATCAGCCGGGACGATGCTCGCAGCTCGAGCGAGCAGATCGGCAACATCCACCCGCGGATTATTCAACGTCGCCGCAGCCTCCGCGCAACGCCTCCTACCGGCGTACGAATCCGCCGCTGAGCGGGCGGAACCTCTCGGTCGCGCGTACCTGATGGCGGGTAGGCGACCTGCGTCCGCGAGCAGCTCGCCGACCGGATGGTCGACGGCTAGCGCCAGGTCTACGACGCTGGTGCCGGTGGAAACAGCTGACGCAGCGTCGGACCGATGGCCGTGGCCATTCTGCCGTCGTCGCCGGAGTGCATGACCAGGTTGACCACCCCCGTTGCGACGTCGCCGGTGCGGGTTTCGGCAGCTGCGGCCGCGATGTCGGGTAGCGCGAGATCGGCGAGTAACTGCCGCACCAGAACACCTTCGCCCCAGAATGCCTCTGCCGGAATGGGGAGCCGGCCCAGCCAGGACAGCAGGATCGCCGCCCTCCTGGTGGCTGAGGGCACGGCGGCGGTGAGCTGCGAACGTATGTCGTCGACGTGCGGCTCGGACAGCTCGCCGCATTGCTGACCGGTGGCGGCGACCAACAGGGGATGCAGCACGCTAGGAACCCCACGCTCCATCAGGTACCGCTTGCCCTCTCGCCCGGTGGGCCGGAACTGGGGGTGGCCCTCGTGCAGGTTCAGCAGGTCGGCCAAGGGCGCCAGAAATGACGTCAGCTGATCCGGTACACCGAGCCCCGCCAGAAGCAGGTGGAGCGCACCAGGATCTGCCAATACGAGGTCGTTACGGAACCGCGACCGCTCCCAACTGACCGAGCCGTGGCCATGTAAACCAGCGCTGGCGAGCACCTCGCCCGCCACATCGCGGAGCACGATCGTCGGCCCACCATGACAACGACAGATGTCACCGATGAAGCGACCCGTCGTGGTCAACACGCGCGCCGCGTCAACCGACCCGGCATCCGGGAGTTCGGCCAGAAGCTCACGGCCGGCAAGAGGACCACTGTCCTCACCACCTTCGACAATCTGCACGGCGCGTGTCCGAGACCAGACATCGTCGAGCCACTCGATCATGAGCACCTCTCCTGTGCCGACCCAACGATCATCCCAGGCGCGCTCACGCCGACGACCCACACTCAGGACACCATGCACTTTCATGCCGCTGGTCGAGGGTTCGGCCTGCAGAGCTGTTCCTGGAATGATGTTGGTGTGGTCGACCAACGCGCCAGTTTAGAGTTGCTTGGCGACGACGCCTTGGAGCAGTCCGCGGTGGTGGCGAACTGCGCCATGAACCGTGAGCGGCAGCCGTCTGGGGTCAGCAGCTACACCCGGGAGCTGGGGTTCAACCTCTTGACGTTCTCGCCGCCGGCCCTGTTGGTGCCGGCCGGGCTGAGCCTTTGGCAGCCGCTGGCTGGTTGGATCTGTGCTGCGGCTAGGGTCGGGCGCTGATCCAAGCTGCCGGGGAGCTGCGGCTGGCAGGATTGACCGAGCGGACAGTCCTCGTCGGGGCGGACGTGGTTGACGCCTTTGATCCTGTACCGGCGCCACCGCTGAACCTGGAGCTAGCCAACTCATTCAACGCGAACTGCACCCTTTGTGGGTGGATGGAAGGCATTCTTCGAACTCCCGTTGATCGGCCGAGCATCGTCTCGGGTCGCCTAACGCCGGTCTGCAGGCTTGCTTTAGATCGACGCAGAGCGTTGCAGGCGCACGGGCTGAAGCCTGTTGCGAGTCCGTCATCTGACACCGATCCCATTGGCGAACATCTGAGCAGGGCTTCCTGAACGGTGACCTCGTCGGCGGCGCCGAAGGCGTCAGCGTCGGCGCCCCGCAGAGACGGTAGGGCGAAGTCCGCACATGGCACCCCTCTGTGTCAAGAGACGGCGAGGAGTGGTGTTCTAGGCTGGGGGTTGGCGGGTCCGGGAAGTGACTTTTCCGAAGTGTCGACCTTGGGGGTTGGGTCGGCCGCGCTGGATTGAAGAGTCGCCCCCACGTGTCCTCCCGGGCCCGTCTTGACCTTCTTG
>NZ_JBAKHW010000083.1:0-6812 GCF_036906815.1 Micromonospora sp. CPCC 205539
GCCACCGCACCGCGCCGCGCCGCGCCACCGCACCGCACCGCGCCGCGCCGCGCCACCGCACCGCGCCGCGCCGCCGCGCAAGATCCGCACAACTTCCGGGATATTGCTGCCTCCTCGCGCTGGGAGGCAGCAATATCGGTGAAGTTGTGCAGATCTTGGCGCGGGCGCGGGCGCGGACCCCGGCGCCGGCGCCGGCGCCCGCGCGGATCCGGGCGCGGGCGTGGTGGGACGCGGGAGCCCGTGAGCCTGTCGGATCAGGGTTCCTGGTCGGGGGTGCGGGTGTGGACGAAGGTGGCGATGTCCAGGGCGACCGCCCGCCCCTGCTCGTCGCGCAGGACGGTGAGGATCTCGCCGTCCTCCCCTCCGGAGCGGCCCCGCCAGCGGTCCGGTCCCTCGGGCACGAAGTGCAGGTCCGGCGCACCGATCGGCCCGGCGCGCAGCTCGCCGGCGGCGTCCGCGGACACCTCGATCTCGATGCCCATCCACCACCAGCGGCCGGTCAGCTCGGTCAGCTCGGCCGACGGCGCAGCGGTGGCCGGCAGCCAGGGGGCGACCGGCGCGGGTTCGGCGTCCAGCACCAGGGTGAGCAGCTCCCGGCCGAGCCCGCCGATGTGGCCGACGCGCAGGCCGTACGAGTTGGCGAAGCCGATCACGGCTGTGCGGGTGGGCCGGTGCACGGCCAGCGAGGCGATGTAGCCGGGCATCGAGCCGCCGTGTCCGGCGTACACCCGGTTGCCCTCCCGGAAGAGTTCGAGCCCGAGGCCGTGCCCGTGGGCCCAGGTCTCCAGTTCGCTGATCACCACGGGGGAGCACATCTCGGCCAGCGTCTCGGGGGCCAGCACGGACGGGTCGGGGTCGGCGAGGAACGCCGCCCAGCGGCCCAGATCTTCGATCGTCGACCAGAGCTGCCCGGCCGGTGCCATCGCGCCGGTGTCGGTACGGGGCTCCTCCCGCAGCGTGTGGTGCCACGGGTGGACGACGTAGCCACGGGCGAACGGCTCGGTGGCCGCGTACGTGGTGCGGCGCATCCCCAGCGGCGTGAGGATCCGCTCGCTGATCAGGTCGGCCCAGGGCGTACCGGTGAGTCGTTCGAGCACCCCGCCGAGCAGCCCGTACGCGAGGTTGGAGTAGTGGTACGTGGCGTGCGGCGGGTAGGCGATCTTGTCGGCGCTGACCCCGGCCAGCAGGGTGGGCAGGTCGACGCCCGCGGTCCGTTCCCACCACTGGCCCTCGGGCTCGCGCTGCATGCCGCTGGCGTGCCCGAGGAGTTGGCGCAGGGTGAGTGTGCCGAGGCCGGTGCCCGGCAGGTGCTGCTCCAGCGGGTCGTCCACGGTCAACTGACCGGCGTCGCGCAGCTGCATGATCAAGGTGGCGGTCATGGTCTTGCTGATCGAGCCCAACCGGTACTGCAGGTCGGCGTCCGGGCGGGGGTGCTCGCCGGCGGCGGCCAGGTGCACCAGTGTGCCGTCGCGGACCACGCCCAGCACCAGCGACGGGGCGCGACCGGCGGCCTGTGCCTGTGCGACGCGCACGTCGATCTGTCGGGCGGTCTCGGGCAGCAGGGTCAAGGGAATCTCCTCGCTCATGGGCGCGGGCCGGTCCCTGGACGAGCGGGCCCGGGGTTCCGCCGAGCCTACTGATCATCGCGGGTCGGCCGCGCGTGCATTCGCGTGTCACGATCAGGGGGTGGACGCCGTGGTGTGGATCGTGTTGGGTGTGTTGCTGGCGGTCGCCGAGATCTTCACGACGACGCTCTTTCTGATCATGTTCGCGGCCGGGGCGTTCGCCGCCGCCGGCGCCGCCGCCCTCGGTGCGCCGACGGCGGTGCAGGCGCTGGTCTTCGCGGTGGTGTCGGCGCTGAGCCTGCTGGTGGCCCGGCCGGTCATCCGACGGCATCGACGGTCCGCGCTGGACAGCGGCGAGCAGCCGTTCGGGGTGGAGGCGATCGAGGGTTCCACGGCGCTGGTGCTGGAGCGGGTGGACGCTGAGCACGGCCTGGTCAAGATCGACGGCGAGCTGTGGAGCGCCCGCCCGTACGACACGACGCAGTCTTTCGAACCCGGGGTCCGGGTTCGGGTGATAAAGGTCCGGGGCGCGACCGCCCTGGTCTGGCAGGACGACGTTTCTTCCGCCGGCGAGCTGCCGGAAGCGAGAGGGTGAACGGGATGACGGTAATCGGGGTGCTGGTGATCGCGGTGGCGCTGATCGCCGTGATAACGCTGGCCAAGGCGGTGCGGATCGTGCCGCAGCAGCGCCAGGATGTGGTGGAACGGCTCGGCAAGTACAAGCGCACCCTCAGCCCCGGCCTCAACCTGCTGGTGCCGTTCATCGACGCGGTGCGCACCAAGGTCGACATGCGGGAGCAGGTGGTCAGCTTCCCGCCGCAGCCGGTGATCACCTCGGACAACCTGGTGGTCTCGATCGACACGGTGCTCTACTTCAAGGTGGTCGACTCGGTCCGGGCGACCTACGAGATCTCCAGCTTCCTCCAGGCCATCGAGCAGTTGACCGTCACCACGTTGCGTAACGTGATCGGTTCCCTGGATCTGGAGCGGGCGCTGACCAGCCGCGATGAGATCAACCGGCACCTCTCGGGCGTGTTGGACGAGACCACCGGCCGCTGGGGCATCAAGGTGACCCGGGTCGAGATCAAGGCGATCGAGCCACCGGCCAGCATCCGCGACTCGATGGAGAAGCAGATGCGCGCCGAGCGGGACCGCCGTGCGGCGATCCTGACCGCCGAGGGGCACAAGCAGTCGGTGATCCTCACCGCCGAGGGTGACAAGCAGTCGGCGGTGCTGCGGGCCGATGGTGACCGGCAGGCCCGGATCCTGCAGGCCGAGGGTCAGGCGAAGGCGATCCGGACGGTCTTCGACGCGATCCACCAGGCCAACCCGAGCCAGAAGGTGCTCGCCTACCAGTATTTGCAGGCTCTGCCGCAGATCGCCCAGGGCAGCGCCAACAAGGTCTGGATCATCCCGGCCGAGTTGACCAAGGCCCTGGAGGGGATGGGTGGCGCACTCGGCGGGCTGAGCCAGATGGTGGGGGACCTGCCCGCGCCGGAGGCCGCGGACCAGGCGAGCCAGGTCGAGCGCGAGGCCGCGGAGGCGGCGCAGGCCGCGGCGGACGCCGCTCAGCAGATCCACGACGAGGTACGCGTCGCCGAGGCGCAGGCCACCGGCAACAAGGGGCCGCAGGGGCTGCCCGCGCCGGAGCCGGTCTCCCCGGCCAGCCTGGTCAACGACCCGACGGACCAGCGCGAGCGCGGATAGTCCAGCACGTCGGCCGCTCGCCCGGCTAAATGCGAGAAAGACTCATGGGGCGCTCCGACGCCTGCCACGATCGGTCCTAGGACGGGTGGTGACCAGGCAATCGGGGCGCCCCGGCGCGTCTCGCACCGCTCGCGGACGAGCGAGGTGACGCATGAAGGATCCGGCGAATCGGATGTGGTCCTCGGCCCCGGTGCCCGGCGCGCACGACCCGGCCGGCCCACTGGGCTCCCGGCGTACCGGTGGCGGGTTCGGCGTGCTGCCGTTCGTCGCCGAGCCGACCCCGATGGGGCCGGCCACGAACGCCAGCTGGGCCTGGTCGGTGCGCCGGTTCGCGCGGGCCGCGGTGTGGCTGCTGCCCGCGTACGCCATCCTCTACGGCGCGGTGGCGATGGCCAGCGACGGCGGGGTGGGCAACGACCCCTATCCGGCCGACGGCCGGGCGGCGTACCTGATCGGCTGGGTCGCCGCGGTCTGGCTCGGCCTGCTCGCGCTGCTGGCCCTCACCGGCCTGCTCGCGGCGACCCGCAGCCGCCGGGTGGCCGCCGCCGGTCTACTGGTCAGCATCGCCGGTACGGTGCTGATGCTGCCGTTCGCCGGGCTCGCGGAGCAGACGCCCGTCTTCGGCACCACGGCCCGTTCGCTGGTCCTGATCGGCGCCACCTTCTACAGCGTGGGCTGGTTCCTCACCGGGTGGGCGGTGGCCCGCTCGGGCACGTTCAGCCTCGGGGACGGGGTCATGCTGATCATCGCCGCTCCGCTCCTCGGCCTGGGCGGCGCGCTCATCGGCTCGTTGCAGACGTTCGGCGCGATCTTCGTGCTGATCGCCGGCATCGGCATCGGCTACCGCTCCGGCCGCCTGGTCCCCCGCGACATCGCGAGAGACGCGGCCACCGCCAGCCTCTCCACCCCGACCACCCCCTGACCCCGCTCTGCCCCGCGCCGCGCCGGTGCCAGACCCGGTGATCAAGAGGCTTGCGTCAGAATCGGGCCGCCGTCTGACGCAAACCTCTTGATCACCCCGTCCGGGCGCGGTCTGGTGTGTTGGGACGCGGCCCCGAACGCTCTGCTCCGGTGATCATGAGGTTGACGGGGGTTTCTGGCCCTGAACCGCCCGTCAACCTCATGATCACCGGGGTAAGGGGGAGGGGCGGGGAGGGGCGGGGTCTAGGGGGCTGGTGGTGGGAACTTGCTGGTGGGGGGGCGGTGAAGTTGCTGACAATCGGGGCCTGAGGGTGGTCGGTTGGCGGCTTTCGTGGCAATCCTGGGGACCATGGCCGCCCCTCGCTCGCCGCTGTCGCGGCTGTTCACCGTGCTGCTCGCCGGCTTGCTGGCCGGGCTCGCCCTGGCTGTCGCCGCGCTGCCGGGCAACCTGCTGCTCGGGTTCGCCACGCGCACCGCGATCGGGTCGTACGCCGCTCTGCCCGGGGCTCTGCGCACCCCGGTCACCCCGCAGCGCTCCTACCTCTACGCCAACGACGGCAAGACGCTGCTCACCACGTTCTACGACGTGAATCGCACCGACGTCCCGCTGGCGCAGGTCGCCCCGGTGATGCGGCAGGCGATCGTGGCGGCCGAGGACCGGCGGTTCTACGAGCACGGCGGCGCTGACCTGCGCGGCCTGGCCCGTGCCCTGGTGGCGAACGTCAAGGGCGGCGGCACCGAGCAGGGCGGCTCGACGCTGACCATGCAGTACGTCCGCAACGTGCTCAAGACCGACCCCACCCGCACGGCCGCCGAACGCGCCGCCGCCACCGACCCCACCATGGGCCGCAAGATCCAGGAGATCCGGTACGCGGGCGCGCTGGAGCAGAGCCTCGGCAAGGACGAGATCCTCGACCGTTACCTGAACATCGCCTACTTCGGCGCCGGCGCGTACGGAATCGCCGCCGCCAGCCAGCGCTACTTCGGCAAGACGGCGGCACAGCTCACCCTCGCCGAGTCGGCTCTGCTCGCCGGGCTCGTGCAGTCCCCGGACGCGTACAGCCCCATCGGCGGGGACAAGGACCAGGCGCTGGTCCGCCGGTCGTACGTGCTGGACTCGATGGTCGCCACCGGGTCGATCAGCGCTGCCCAGGCCGCGCAGGCCAAGGCGGAGGCGCTGACCCTGCACCCCACCGCGCAGCCCAACGGCTGTACCGCGATGGCCCAGGGTCACGACGACTGGGGCTACTTCTGCGACTACCTGCGCCAGTGGTGGCTGGCCCAGCCGACGTTCGGCGCCACCGTGGCCGAGCGCGAGCAGGCCCTCCGTGCGGGCGGCTACACCGTGGTCACCTCGCTGGATCCGCAGATCCAGGCCACCGCGCAGCAGCAGGCCACCAAGGTCTATGGGTACGACAACAAGCGTGCCCTGCCGGTCGCGGCCGTGCAGCCGGGCACCGGGCGGGTGCTGGCGATGGCGGTCAACCGGCACTACAGCCTGGCCGACAACCCGCCCGGGCAGGGCACCTACCCCAACACCGTCAATCCGCTGATCTCCGGCGGGGCCAGCGTGGACGGCTACCAGGCCGGTTCGACGTTCAAGCTGTTCACCATGCTCGCCGCGCTGGAGTCCGGTCGTACCCTCTCCACCGGCTTCGACGCGCCCGCCAAGCTGCCCACCCGGTACGACGCCGAGGGGCCGGGCAGCTGTGACGGCCACTGGTGCCCGGCCAACGCCAACCCGGACTGGATGGACGGGTACCGGATGATGTGGGACGGCTTCGGCCGGTCGGTGAACACGTACTTCGTCTGGCTGGCCGAGCAGGTCGGCCAGGACAAGGTCGTCGAGATGGCGCAGCGGCTCGGCATCACCTTCCGGGCCGACGCGGACGCGGCCTTCGCCAAGGACAACGCCGCGCGGTGGGGTTCGTTCACCCTGGGCGTGGCCGCCACCACCCCGCTGGACCTGGCCAACGCGTACGCCACGGTGGCCGCCGAGGGCACCTACTGCACGCCGCTGCCGGTGGTCTCGGTGACCGCCGCGGACGGTGCGAAGGTGCCGGTCGGCGAGCCGTCCTGCAAGCGGGTGATCGATGCCGACGTGGCCCGTGCCGCGACCGACGCGGCCCGGTGCCCGGTCGGCCAGCAGTCGGCGTTCGGGCAGTGCAACGGCGGCACCGCCACGACCGTGAACGACATCCTCGACGGCCGTCCGGTGGCCGGCAAGACCGGCAGCTCGGAGCAGAACAGCACCGAGACGTTCGTCGGCTTCACCCCGCAGGTGGCGGTGGCCGGTATCGCCGTCAACCCGGACGACCCGACCGACTCGGTGGGCTCCGCGGTGCAGGCCAAGGTGATCGACGCGGTCGCCCGGGTCATCGCCGCCGCGGTCAAGGGCCAGCCGGAGAAGGCGTTCGTGGCGCCCAGCCACGACCTTGCCGGCGACCCCCACCGCCCGGTCGAGCGTCCAGTGGTGCCCGACCCCAAGCCCACCCAGGACGACGACCGTTCCCTCCTGCAACGCTGGCTGGACCGCCGCGGCTGACCCCCGCCCTCCACCCCCGCGCCCTCCGCCCCCGCGCCCTCCGCCCCCGCGCCCGCCCCCGCCCCCTGCCCGCC
>NZ_JBAKHW010000084.1:0-6781 GCF_036906815.1 Micromonospora sp. CPCC 205539
GCGCCGCAAGCTCGCCGACGGCGACGGCATGTCCGTCATCGTCACCATCATCGACGAACTCGCCATGTTCTCCACGGTGCTCGGCACCAAGCAGCAACAGGAAGAGTTCTCCACCCTCCTGCGAGGGCTCGTCTCCCTCGGCCGGGCCTGCGGCATGCCCGTCGTCGCCGCTACTCAGCGCCCGTCATGGGACATCATCCCCGCCAGCCTGCGGGACCTGTTCGGCTACCGGGCCGCGTTCCGCTGCACCTCACTAAACAGCTCGAACATCATCCTCGGTCAGGGCTGGGCCGAGCAGGGCTACACCGCCTCCGACATCTCACCCACCAACCAAGGCGCGGCCTACCTCCTCGCCGAAGGCGGCGTTCCCCGCCGCATCAAGGCCGCCTATCTCACTGACACCGACATCTACAACATCGCCGACTACGCCGCCTGGACCCGCCGCCCCAACGGCACCAGCGCCAGCGCTCCGGCGGTCAACCCCACCGAGTGGGAGATGGCGGCATGACCACCCGCGAGCGCACCTACGCCAAGGCCAACAACCAACGCGCCGCGCAATTTACCGAGATGTGGATCGTCGGCTCTCCCGAGGACCTGGCCGCGATGCTCCACGCCGCCGGCCAGACCGGGCGACTCGTCTACGTCTCCGCCCCACGCCTCATGGGAGGCGACGACACCCGCCACCGCCGCTACCTGCGGCTGCGCACTCACTAATCGGCCGACAGGACCGGGATTTCGCCTGGCAGCAACTGCCGGTCCTGCCGACCTCGACCAACAACCTCGAAAGGACGTGGTTGCCATGAAGGCTACCCAGAACCCACCCACCGCAGCAGAGGTCACACCTGCTGATCTGCTGCGGATGGCTGCCCTGTACCTGCGCCGGCACGGCTGGCACCAGGGCACCTACTACGCCAAGAACCCCGACACCCTCACCCCGCCGGCCTGCGCCGCCGGGGCCATCGGCATCGCCTGCGCCGGACACACCGTCGAGCACTTCTCTGAGCTCGACCCCGACGCCCTCGCCGACTACCTCGCCGCCCTGGGCGTGTTCGTCGACTACCTCGACACCACCGCCCCGGTCTTCCACATCGACGAGGACGGCTACCTGCTCGACGAGCACACCTCTCCCTACTCGTGGAACGACGACCCGGCTCGCACCGCCGAGCAGGTCATCACCGCCCTTGAGGCGGCTGCCACCGAGTGGAACTCCCTCCGCAACACGGGAGGTGAGATCCGATGAACACCGTCAAGAAGCCCTTGACGCCCAACCTCCCCCGGCAACGGCGTCGAGACGTCGTCGAGAACGACGCCTTCGCCTCGTTCGCCAGGCGCATCATCCGCGCCCACGGCCGACGCGTCGCCACCGGAGACGTCGAAGCACTCCGCGACCTCATCGCCCTGTCCACCGTCATCGACGACGCCATCGGGGAAGCCGTGATCGGCCTGCGGGCCTTCGGCTACTCCTGGGCCGAAATCGGCTCCCGGCTCGGGATCTCCCGCCAAGCCGCACAGCAGCGCTGGGGCGGTGACACGCCATGACCGATCTGCGCAGCGTCGACCTGGACAACCTGGCCGAGCGCACCGGCATCCGGGTCGAGTTCTACGACCCGCTCGGCACCCGCTACGGGTTCCCCACCTTCCCCTACCACTGCGCCCCCACCGGCCTGGCCACCCTGCGGCAACTCCGCGCCGCCGGCCTCCGCCCCGGAGGACACGACCCGGTCGCCCAGATCTATTGGCGACACCGCACCAACCGCAGGGTCGCCTACCTCTACCGCACCGACCTCGCCGCACCCAAGCGCACCGCCACGCCCGCACAGCGGGAGGCCATCGCCAAAGCCCTGCTCGCCCGCCGCACCTGCCGGCACTGCGACCAGGTGAAGCCCTACTACATCCCCCGCCGCTACGGCTGCTGCCTCGACTGCCACGGAGGCCACTAATGGCTGCCCTGATCACCTTCGCCGTCATCCTGCTCATCGGCATCGCCATGGCCTACATGGGCGGCATCCGATGAACCGCAAACCCGCCGGCACCCGCCTTGAGGGCCTGGTCCTGGTCCTCATCCTCATCATCGTCGGCGGCTCCGCCGGGGCCGCATCCTTCACCCACGTCCACGACTGGACCATGGCCAACAGCCCCGACAACACCCCCGGATGGTTCGGCTGGGCCAACGCCGTCATCTCCGAACTCGTCCCCATCGCCGCCCTACTCACCATCCGCCGACGCCGCCGCACCGGCGCACCCATTGGCTACCCGATGGTCCTACTCATCGCCGCCGCCGGCCTCTCCCTCGCCGCACAGTTGGCCGTTGCCAAGCCCGGCCCGTCCGGGTGGCTCCTCTCAGCGGTTCCCGCGCTGGCGTTCATGGCCCTGGTCAAACTCGTCCTCGCCCCCGCACCCACCACGCAACCCATAACGGCTCCCTCCGAGCCGGCGCAGCCAATCCGCGTCCAGGTGGCCGAGCAGGTCACCACCGAGCCAACACCACCGGCCGCCATCACCCCGGCACCCCAGCCGACCCCGGCCGTCGAGTCGGAACCCGTCACCGTGCCGGCCTCGGAGCCGGTCGAGGTCCCCGCTCACCTGCTGCCCACTGCCCGCTTCGCGGCCGTGCAGCACGAACAAGCCACCGGTCAACCCATCACCCCCGCCGAGCTGGCCGACCGCCTCGACATCAGCACGATCGTCGCCGGGAAGCTGCTTGCCACCATTCCCCGGGGTGCCCGATGACCATCGTCTTGGTCGACATCGAGCAGGTCACCCACACCTGCCCCGCCTACCCCGACGCACACCCATTCGACACCCGCCGAACCCTCATCGACGTCATCCCCGGCGGCCCCTGCCGGGCACCGGTCACCATCCGCTGCGGCGACACCACCGCCCTGATCCCGTGCCGCCGGCACGAACCGGCCAAGCGCCAGTGCGGCGCCTGCCGCGTCATCGTCACCGAACACACCATCACCACCCGCCACCTCACCGAGGTACGCGGCTGATGGCCTCGACGCTGGACCTCACACCCCGAACCGCTCTGGCCCGGGGTGTGGGCTCGAACGCCGACACCATCCCCATCCACGACTACACCGCCACCGGTTCCGCATTCACCCGCGCCACCCAACCCGACTACTTCGGATGGCTCGAACACGTCCGCGCCGCCGCCGGCTGCACCCGCCCCATCCGCCTCGCCGGCCAACTCCTCACCGTCGAGCAAAGCACCGGCCGCGTCCTGGACCAGCGGCACACCGACGCCATGCCCGACGCCGCGATCTACACCGCCTGCGGCAACCGACGCGCCACCGTCTGCCCCGCCTGCGCCCACACCTACCAACGCGACGCCTACCAACTCCTGCGCGCCGGCCTCATCGGCGGCAAAGGCGTCCCCGACACCGTCACCCAGCACCCGGCGGTGTTCGCCACGTTCACTGCGCCCTCGTTCGGGACCGTGCACACCCGGGCCGTCAAGCGGCACACCTGCGGCAACCGCAAACGCTGCGACTGCCGGCCCGACCCGTGCCACGCCCGCCGCACCACCGACCCCACCGCCGGCCTCTGCTCCCACGGCCGACCGACCGTCTGCTGGGCACGCCACGAGTCCGGGGACCAGGTGCTCGGACAGCCGCTGTGTCTGGACTGCTACGACCACACCCACCAAGTCGTCTGGAACCTGTTCTCCGGCGAACTGTGGCACCGCACCAAGCAAGCCGCGGAACGATGGCTCGCCAAACTCGCCCGCCGACGCGGCATCCCCCGCGTCCACGTCGTCACCGCCTCCGGCAACACCCGCACCGTCGCACCGGTTCGGCTGTCGCACGGGAAGGTGGCCGAGTTCCAGGCACGCGGAGCCGTGCACTTCCACGCCCTGGTGCGCCTCGACGGCGTCCACCCCGACGACCCCACCGCCGTCATCCCACCACCGGCCGCGTTCACCGTCGCGGACCTTGATGACGCGATCCGGGCCGCCGTCGAGCAGGTCGCGTTCACCACCCCGACCCATCCCGACCGGCCGGTCGGCTGGTCGATCGGCTGGGGTGACCCGGGTAAGGGCCTCGACATCCGGCCCATCAGCCTGACCGGGGACGGTGAGGTCACTGACAGCATGGTCGCTGGGTACCTTGCGAAGTACGCCACCAAGAGCACCGAGGTAACCGGGCACCGCTCCGTCAGGCTCGACGCCGACTCCATCGGCGACTACGCCGACCCCGACGGCGACCACACCGCCCGCCTCATCAACGCCTGCTGGCACACCGGCCGACCCACCACCACACCCGTCCCGCTCTCGGAACGGCCCCGGGACCACCGGCCACAGCCCGGCTTCGTCGACCGCTGGGAGTGCCCCGACTGCGGCACCCACACCCGCTACGCCGCCTGCCCCGTCTGCGTCGCCGCGCGTCAAGCCGTCCTTGACGCCGAACCGGCGAAACCAGCGACGGCCAACCCTTACGCCCGGCTGCGCCGGTGGGCACACATGCTCGGCTTCGGCGGCCACTTCCTCACCAAAGCCCGCCGCTACTCCGTCACCTTCCAACTCCTGCGCGACACCCGCGTCAACTTCCGACGCCACGAGCACGAGCACCAGGCCGACGAACAACTCGGCACCCTCCGCGCTGTCGACCACCTCGACGAGGACGACACGACGCTCATCGTCGGCACCCTCACCTTCGCCGGCGTCGGCTGGCACACCACCGGAGACGCGTTACTCGCCAACACTGCCGCCGCCATGGCACGAGAGCGACGAACCACCGGCCGCGAAGAACTCGCCCACGAACTCGGTACCACCGATCACGTGCAACCGATCGCCGCATGACTAGCTGAGGGGAGAGACCATGGACAGGCTGTTGACCGTTGAGGAAGCCGCCGCGCTACTCGGCACTACTGATCGGTTTCCGCGCCGGCTGATCGCTGAGCGACGAATCGCCTTCGTCAAGCTCGGCACGCACGTCCGCATCAGGGAGAGCGTCCTCAACGCTTACATCGCCGAATCAACCGTCGAACCGCTCTCGGTTCGTTGGCGCAACGGGGAGGTGGCTTGATGGCCGCTCGTAAGCGCCGGTTCGGTCGGGTCCGCAAGCTGCCATCCGGGCGCTATCAGGTTCGCTACCTCGGTCCTGACGGGCTCGACCACCCTGCGCCGAGCACGTTCCGAAGCAAGGCGGAGTCGGAACGGTTCCTGAGCATCGTCGAAGCCGACATCGCCCAGGGGCGGTGGATTGCTCCGTCTGCCGGCCGGACGACGATCGGCGAGTGGGCCGAACTGTGGTTCAGTGCGGCGGAGTCAGGGTGGAAGCCCAAGACTGTGCACACCTACCGGTCGGTCCTGGACCGCCTCATCGTTCCGCACCTCGGCCGTACCCAGCTTTCGATGCTCCGACCCATCGCCGTAAGCAAGTGGGTCGGCAAACTGTCGCAAACGCTGAGCGCCTCGCAAACGCGGCAGGCATACCGGTTGCTGGCTCAAGTCATGGCCTCGGCGGTCGACAACGGCATGATCCCGTCGACTCCCTGCCGTGGTGTGCGGCTGCCTCGAATACCGGAGGCGGATCCGCGCATCCTTACCGTCGAGGATGTCGGCCGTCTGGCCGCACACTGCGAACTCAGCGACCGGGTCCTGGTCCTGCTGTTGGCCTATGGCGGGCTGCGCATTGGTGAGGCGCTACCGCTACGCCGACGACACATCGACACCGTCGAGGGCCGAGTAGTCATTGCCGATGCGGTCAGCGAGTTGCCCGGCGGCCCTGTCATCGATACACCCAAGAACCACCAACGGCGGGAACTGCTGGTGCCCGCGTTCGTCGCGCAGCTCGTCGAAGAGCACCTTGCCACGCTGCCCGACGACCCCGATGCCTTCGCCTTCCCTGGTCGGCAGAAGCACACCGCCCACCGGCAGCAGAGCTACCACGGATTCCGGCGCCGCTTCGTCCATGCCATCGCCGCCGCCGGACTCGACGACGTGACCCCGCACGACCTGCGGGCGACCCACGCAAGCTGGGTGGCTGACTCTCACGGTGTGCTCGTCGCTGCCCGTCGGCTTGGCCACGCCAACGCGAGCGTCACCACCCGGCACTACGCCCGCGCGATTGACTCCCGAGATGCCGAGGTCGCCGCTCACCTGGACAACCTCGGACGGGCACGATCGGGCACGCATCGGGCACGGAAGTCGCCCAAGAGCGAAGATTGATCGATGATCAAGGCTCTGACCTGGTGCCCCCGGCAGGATTCGAACCTGCGACACACGGTTTAGGAAACCGATGCTCTATCCCCTGAGCTACGGGGGCGCGAGGGCACAGTCTAGCGACCTGGGGGTTCACCTGGGGTGGCAGGGAGTGGCCAACGTTCACCCACGTCACCCGGGTCCCTGTTCGCCCAGCCCAGGACCACAGGTCGAGCACACGGACCCCGGTTTGCGACCGGCGGTCGGCCGCGGTGACCCGCGTTGGCACTGGTTCGCCCGGGTTGGCATCCGCTGGAGAGCACACATCGAGCAGGTCATCAAAGATCAACAACGTAGCGTCCATACAGCGCCTTCGTCGTCGCCGCCAGGGGGCCATGGGGCGCTCACCTCGGGGCGCTCGGACTCCGCCGTGATGCCGACTACGACGTTCCCCACCGGGCGTCCGCTCATGGCACCCCTCTGTGTCAAGAGACGGCGAGGAGTGGTGTTCTAGGCTGGGGGTTGGCGGGTCCGGGAAGTGACTGTTCCGAAGTGTCGACCTTGGGGGTTGGGTCGGCCGCGCTGGATTGAAGAGTCGCCCCCACGTGTCCTCCCGGGCCCGTCTTGACCTTCTTG
>NZ_JBAKHW010000085.1:0-6547 GCF_036906815.1 Micromonospora sp. CPCC 205539
CCCGGCGCAGCATCGCCCAGCGCGGCGTCGCCCGGCGCGGTGTCGCGCTGCCTGCGCGGCGTCGCCCGGCGCAGCATCGCCCCACGCGGCATCGCCCGGCGCGGCATCGCCCAGCGCGGCATCGCCCGGCGCGGTGCCGCGCTGCCCGCGCGGCAAGATCCGCGCGGCGTCGCGCTGCCCGCGCGGCAAGATCCGCGCTAGGTTCCAGCCGCCCCGCCCCGCGCTGTCCGCACCGCGCCGTCCGCGCAGAACTGCCCGCGCTGGCGAGATCCGCACTACGTCCAGGATGTAGTCGTCTCCACGGGCGCCCGAGGCCACTACATCCTGGATGTTGCTGCCACCACGCCCCGCGCTGGCCAAGGCCGACCCAGCGCAAGAACGACACCCCCGCACGCACACCAGACGCCCGCGCTGGAACACACCGACCTCGCCCGCATCGCCCTCAACTGGGACAGCGACCGGCGCCATGCGGGTGGCCGACACGCTCAAGGCGGTCGGGACCCCAAGATCCGCACAACACCTGGGATGTAGTGGCCTCCACAGGCGCCTGAGGCCACTACATCCCGGATGTTGGTGCCACCGCGCCCCGCGCCGCCAGCGCAGCGCGGCCTGGGTCCGCCTACCGCAAGACCCCGCACCGCCGACGCTCAAGATCTGCACAACTTCAGGGATGTTGCGACCTCCGCAGTCCGTGAGGCCGCAACATCCCTGAAGTTGCTGCCACCCCCGGACGACACCCCCCGGACGGCACCGCCGAACGACACCCCCGAACGACACCCCCGGACGACACCCCCCGGACGACACCGCCCCAGCGGTACCGACATTGCCGCGGTCGGGACGGCGGCAGCCCCATCGTCGCGGCCGTCGCTTGATCGAGTCGGCATTGCCTGCGCGGACCACAAGCAGGGGCCCGGCGAGCACGTGGGTGCGCGGTTGGCGGGGTCGCCGGACACCTTCACGCATCGGCCGATGCAGTTTTTCACAGAGGACTTCCCGGTCTAGCTACCGTTCAGTAACGTCCGGCCCCACAGGAGCGCGGCCGGTGCCGGATGTGTCGGATGCCGACATGGTGGTCGTGCCCCACCGGCGCCGACGATGGCAGCACCCGGGCCCGTGCGGGTGCGGACGAACCGGAGGTCACCGTGCAGGAAATCCTCGAAGCGATCATGGCGGCGGAGGAATCGAGCGACCCGGACCGCGAGCTCGCCGGCGTAGCCGGGCTGCCCGTTCCGGAGACCTACCGAGGCGTGGTCGTCCGCGCCGAGGAGGCCCGGATGTTCGAGGGCATGGCGACCCGGGACAAGGACCCCCGCAAGGCGCTGCACGTGCAGGAGGTGCCGACGCCGGAGCTTGGGCCGGGAGAGGCGCTGATCGCGGTGATGGCCAGCGCGATCAACTACAACACGGTGTGGACCAGCATCTTCGAGCCGCTGCCCACCTTCAAGTTCCTCCAGCGCTATGGCCGGATCTCCGAACTGACCCGCCGGCACGACCTGCCGTACCACGTGGTTGGTTCGGATGCGGCCGGCGTGGTGCTGCGCACCGGCCCCGGGGTCACCCGGTGGGCCGCTGGCGACGAGGTCGTCGCGCACTGTCTCTCCGTCGAGCTGGAGGACGCGGCCGGTCACGACGACACCATGCTCGATCCGCAGCAGCGGATCTGGGGCTTCGAGACCAACTTCGGCGGGTTGGCCGAGCTGGCCGTGGTCAAGGCCAACCAGCTGATGCCCAAGCCACGGCACCTGACCTGGGAGGAGGCGGCCAGCCCGGGGCTGGTCAACTCCACCGCGTACCGTCAGCTCGTCTCGCACCACGGCGCCAACATGAAGCAGGGCGACGTGGTGCTGATCTGGGGTGCGTCCGGCGGACTCGGCGGGTACGCCACCCAGATGGCGCTGAACGGCGGCGCGATTCCGGTCTGCGTGGTCTCCTCGCCGGAGAAGGCCGAGCTGTGCCGCCGGATGGGCGCGGAGCTGGTCATCGACCGGGCGGCGGAGGGATTCCGGTTCTGGAAGGACGAGGAGACCCAGGACCAGGACGAGTGGCGGCGCTTCGGCGAGCGGATCCGCGAGCTGACCGGGGGCGAGGACCCGGACATCGTCTTCGAGCATCCCGGTCGGGAGACCTTCGGCGCGAGCGTCTACGTGGCGCGGCGCGGCGGCACCATCGTCACGTGCGCCTCCACCAGCGGTTACCAGCACCAGTACGACAACCGCTACCTGTGGATGCACCTCAAGCGGATCGTCGGGAGCCACTTCGCCAACTATCACGAGGCGTGGCAGGCCAACCGTCTGGTCGCGCTCGGCAAGGTGCACCCGACGGTGTCCCGCACCTATCCGTTGGAGCAGACCGGCCAGGCGGCGTACGAGGTGCACCGCAACGCCCACCAGGGCAAAGTCGGGGTGCGCTGCCTCGCTCCCACGGACGGGCTGGGCGTGCGCGACGGGGAGCTGCGGGCCCGGCACGAGGACGCAATCAACAGGTTCCGGGGGCACTGACCGAGCCACCGGACGGACGGGTGAGCACCCGATGGCCAATGCGGTGAACGGTCATTGTTCTTCCACCCCAATTGCGGGTTACCCGCCGGGATCGAACAAAGGGCCGCGGGGTACGCCTCGCGGCCCTTTTCCGCGTCACTCTGCGTGTCGCCCGAACCGCCCGGGACCTGCCAAGATCGCCGATTGGTCCGGCCTCGCCGAGAGCGGTAGTTGACCATGTAATGAGGACACGAAAGCTTCGTACCGCTCTTGCGAAGCACCCTGGGGCGTCTGCCAGTATGTCCCAATGCCCCAGCAGCAGTCCTCCCCTCTCGCGTTCTTCGATAACGCGAACTCGCAGCCAGATTTCACCGTCGGCCTGCGCGGATACAACACTCACCAGGTCGACGACTTCCTCGGCCGGATGACGGCCGCGCTGACCCAGTCCGAGCAGGCCCGTGCCGAGGCCGAGCAGCGGATGAACGACGCCCAGCGTCGCCTCCGCCAGGCCGAGCAGCGCATGACCGCGCTGGAGCAGAAGCTCACCGACACAAACAAGCAGCTCGAAGAGAACAGCCGGCCCACCCTCTCCGGCCTCGGCACCCGCGTCGAGCAGATCCTTCGGCTCGCCGAGGAGCAGGCCAACGACCACCGCAACGAGGCCAAGCGCGAGTCGGAGGGCATCCTCTCCGCCGCCCGCCTCGAGGCTCGTGAGATCACCGACAAGGCCCGCGCCGAAGCCGCCGCCATGAAGGCCAGCGCCGAGCGCGAGGCCGGCAACCTGCGCACGGCCGCCGAGCGCGAGGCCGCCGAGGTCCGGGTGCAGGCCCGTCGCGAGGCCGACACGCTGCGCGCCGACGCCGACCGTGAGACCAAGCAGCTCCGCACCGTCACGGCGCACGAGGTGGCCGAGCTGAAGTCGACTGTCGAGCGGGAGGTGGCCACCCTCCGGGCCACCGCCGAGCGGGAGATTACCCAGCACCGGTCAAAGGCCGCGCGGGAGGCCGAGGAGAAGCGCGCCGAGGCGACCAAGCTGCTCACCGACGCGCGGGACAAGCGCGACAAGGACCTCCAGGCCCTGGAGCTTCAGCTCGCCGAGCGGCGGGAGAAGGCCGAGCGCGAGGAGTCCGAGCGGCACGCCGCCCAGGTGGCGCAGACCCAGAAGATGGTCGGCGAGGCCGAGCAGCGGGCTCGGGCCGCACAGGAGCGCGCCAAGGAGATCGAGCAGCGCGCCGAGGCCCGCCGGGTCGAGTCGGAGCGCAGTGCCGCCGAGACGGTGGACAAGGCCAAGGCCCACTCGGAGAAGACGCTCCACGAGGCCAAGGCCGAGTCGCAGCGCCTGCTCACCGAGGCCCGCACCGAGGCTGAGCTGACCACGCAGGCCGCCCGCCGCGAGGTCGATGACCTCACCCGGCAGAAGGACGCGGTCACCTCGCAGCTCGGCCAGATGCTCTCCGGGCTCGCCGGCATCGTCCCCGGTATGCCGCCGGCGGCGGCTCAGGCGGCAAAGCCGGAGGCCAAGAAGACCGACGGCGGCCAGGAGCGGGTCAACGCGGAGACCGCCGGCTGAGGCTCGGCGTCACGTTGGGGCATCGGCGGCGCGAGGTGACACTGGGTAACCGGTGTGACCTCGCGCCGTATGCGTTTCCCATCCCTTGACATCCCGCGCCGAAAACGGAGTGAAGTAGGTCCCACAAGGGGCGTCCGTATCGCCCCAGCAGGGCCCGATGCGTGTGAGGATGGGGGCATGTCGAACGGCGAGGAACTGTTCGCGCTCGGCGGGGACGTGACGACGGAGCCAAGCTTCGAGTCCGCTCTGAAGGGGTACGCGAAGCGACAGGTCGACCGGTACGTGGCGCGTGCCGAGCACGAGATCACAACCCTCGCCGCCGAACGCGAACAGGCATATACACAGATCCATAAGCTTGCCGGCCAGGTCGAGGTGCTCCAGCGCGACCTCGCCCAGGTGCGCAAGCAGGTCAATGTGGTCGACCGGGCCTCGTTCCGCCATCTCGGCCCCCGTGTCGAGTCGATCCTCTCCCTCGCTGAGGAGCAGGCCGAGGCGATCCTGTCCGCGGCGAACGAGGAGATCGACGCCCGCCGCGCCGCCGCCGAGCACATCATCGACGAGGCCCGCGAGCAGTCCGCGCGGGCATTCAAGGACTTCGAGATCGCCCTCGCCGCCCGGCGTTCCGAGGAGGAGCGGCACAGCGCAGCCCGGCGCGCCGAGGCGGACGCGACCCTCCAGGCGGCCAAGGACGAGTCGGCGAAGCTACGCAAGGCGGCAGAGGACGCGCTGGCCAAGGCCCAGCAGGAGGCCACCCAGCTGCGGGACACCGCCAAGGAGATCCACACCCGGGCCCAGCAGGAGGCCACCAAGCTGCGCGAGGCGGCGCGCGACGCACTCACCACCGCCCGGCAGGAGGCCAGCGAGCTGCGCGAGGCCGCCAAGGAGGTGCACGCCAAGGCCCAGCAGGAGGCAAAGCGGCTCACCGACACCGCGACCGAGGCCGGCCGGGCCACCCACGCCAAGGCCCAACAGGAGGCCAAGCAGATCATCGACGACGCGTCGATGGCCGGGCGGGCCACCCGGGCGAAGGCCCAGCAGGAGGCGGAGCGGCTGACCACGCAGGCCAGCGAGTCGGCCAAGCGCAACCGCGCCGAGACCGAGGCGTACGTGCAGCGGATGCGCAGCGAGACCGAGACGTACGTGCAGCAGTCGCGAGCGCAGACCCAGCAGGAGCTCGGGGCCTGGCGCGCCGGGGTCGAGCAGGAGGTCAACTCCCGGCGGGAGGCGGCCGACCGGGAGCTGGCCCAGCGGCGGGCCACCGCCGAGCAGGAGTTCGCCGAGCGCCGCGACGAGCTCGACAAGCAGCACAAGGCCCGCCAGCAGGAGCTGGAGACCACGTTCACGAGTCGTCAGCAGGAGCTGGAGACCGAGTTCACCGGCCGTCAGCAGGAGCTGGAGACGAGCTTCACGTCTCGGCGCGACGAGCTGGAGACCGAGTACACGACCCGCAAGAACGAGATCGAGCAGGGCGCGGACGCCGTCCGCCAGGCAGCCGAACAGGACGCGCAGGCTCTGCGGCAACGGGTCGAGGAAGAGACCACGGAGCTGATGCGCCAGGCCGAGACCGAGGCGGGCGACAAGCGGCGCAAGGCCGACGAGCACGTCGCGGCCTCGCGCCGGCAGTTCGAGGAGTACGCGGCCACCACGCAGCAGCACCTGGCCACCACCCAGCAGCACCTGGCAGCCACCCAGCAGGAGTCGGCGGCCGGTCGGCAGCAACTCGCCCAGGTGATGCTGGAGATCGCGCAGGCCCAGCAGCAGCTGGCCGACCTGCGCCAGGAGACCTGGAAGTCCCGCCAGGAGTCCGACGAGATTCAGCGACAGATCGCCGAGCGGCATCTGCAGAGCCTCAGCGCTCCGGGCGCTGGCGACGGCCTGACCGCCAGCCCCCCGTCCGCCGCCACAGTCGACGGGGCCACAGCCGGCGCGACGGCCGACGGAGCCGAGGCCGGCGCCACCCGCCCTGGCACCGAGCCCGCCGAAGCCGGCACCACCGGCCCTGGCACCGAGCCCGCCGAAGCCGGGACGGCCGCCGGCCTCAAGGCCGAGCCCGCCGAGGCCGGGCAGCCGGCGAACGCCGAGGCCACCGGCCAGCCGGCGAACGCTGGCGCGGACGACGCCGGGCAGACCAGGACCCGGCCGGTGGCCGAGCCGGTGACCACGGTGGACGGCGGCACGGCCAGCGCCGGCGTGGACGGCGAGCCGACCGTGGCCGCTGTGCCGGGCGTGGGCGGTCGTGGCGCCACGCCGACCAAGATCACCAGCACCGGCGAGAATGGCAAGCGGCCGACCAAGCCCACCACCGACGAGCGCAGCGCCAAGCCCAGCAAGGTCACTGTCGAAAAGGACTGACCAGCCCGGCCCGCGCACCCAACCACGGCAATCTTGGACAGTTTCCGTTCTGCGGGTGGGCTCAACCGGTGGTTGCAACACCGAGGAGTTGGGTCATCTTCTCACCTGGGGTGGCCCAGCCCAGGGTCATGCGGGGGCGGTCGTTGAG
>NZ_JBAKHW010000086.1:0-6114 GCF_036906815.1 Micromonospora sp. CPCC 205539
TGATCGTGTTCATGGGGGAAGCTCCTTCGGGGGTAAGGACACCCGGGTGTGCGGGTGTGAGCACCTCGTCCGGCGCTGCAACAAGCGGGGGAAAGTCTTCACGGCGGCCGACGGGCGGGGCCTCGTGGCGCCGGGTCCATGTGTAACGACCGCCGGCCGGTCAACATTCCGGCCCAGGGACTCCGCCATCCGGCCCCTTCGGGCGGGCCGATCCTGCGGGCCCTGACATCCGGCCACGCCGGGGCGATCCTGCGGCTCTGCCATCCGACCCCTCTCACGGGGCGGGCCGATCCTGCGGCTCTGCCATCCGGCCCCTCTTACGGGGGCGGGCGGACCTGTGGCCTGCACGGGAAGGCCCTACGGCTCTGACCTGCGGCCCCTGCGCGGGGCGGTCCTGCGATCGTCAGGGTATGTAACGACCCCGGCCCGGCCCCGATTCCATCCCACGAGTGCACCCGGTCACAGGACGAATGTCGTGATACCGGACATCGAGCTCGATTCCGCGTGGCGGGCACTCGCTAAATCCGCCACGGCGGGCATGCACTCGCCAAATCCGCCACGGCGGGCATGCACTCGCCAAATTCGCCGCGGCGGGCATGATCGACTCGAGATCACCGATGTCGGGGCATCAGGGACGGCCGGATACCGCGATTTCACCGATACCGAGTTGATCAGGCGGGTGAGGTCGGGTCCGATGCGTGATCAAGCGGGTGAATGGGCCGCATGCGGTCGGGCGGCTGAGGTCGGGCGCGCTGATTGGTCGGGCGGCTGAGGTCGGGCGCGCTGAGTGGTCGGGCGGGTGAGGCCAGCTCAGACGTGTGCTCAGGTGGGTGGGGACCCTCGACCCGGTGGAGTCGGAAATCCCGACCACCGGCGCAGACCCACGACGGCGACACCCCGAGATCACCGAGGCCGGAGCCCGAGACCGTCGGGGACCGGACCGAGGCCCTAGGGTGGTCAGCGTGGCGACCCTTCTGCTTCTGCGACACGGCCGTACGACGGCGAACGCCGATGGTGGTCTGGCCGGCCGGCAACCGGTCGAGCTGGACGACACCGGGCGTGCGCAGGCTGCGGCGGTGGGCGAGCGGTTGCGGGCGGTGCCGCTGGCCGCAGTGGTGACCAGTCCGCTGATCCGCTGCCGGCAGACCCTGGATCTGGCGCTTCCGCAGGCCACTCCGGTGGTCGAGGAGGGGTTGATCGAGTGCGGTTACGGCAGCTGGGAGGGGCAGCCGCTGAAGAAGCTCGCCAAGGAGCCGCTCTGGCCCGTGGTGCAGCAGCACCCCAGCGCCGTGATCTTCCCGGACGGCGAGGCGATGGCGGCGATGGCGGCGCGCGCCGTGGCGGCGGTGCGGTCGTGGGACGCCCGGGTGACCGCCGAGCACGGGCCCGAGGCGGTCTGGCTGGCGTGCAGCCACGGTGATGTGATCAAGGCCATCGTGGCGGATGCTCTCGGCGTACACCTGGATCTTTTTCAGCGGATCGTGGCCGACCCGGCGTCGGTGACCGCGATCCGGTTCACGCCGCTGCGTCCGTTTCTGGTCCGCCTGAACGACACCGGCGGCGATCTCGCCTCCCTGGTGCCGCCGCCGCGTAAGCGGCGTCGGCGGGCGACCCGCGCGGCCGGCACCGACTCCGATGCCGCCGTCGGCGGCGGCGCGGGCGCCGCCCGATGACGCCGGCGAGCGGCGGGAAGGCCGCCACGCCCGGGTGCTGCCCCTGGTACGCCGGGCGCGCCGTCGTCGCGGCGATTCGGGTCGGTGGGGTGCGCGATGCCATGGCGGGCCGGATAGGGTCGTGGGTATGACCCACCAGGTGCACGCCTTCGAGCCGCCGGAGCGGTTCGTCGCTGGGACCGTCGGGGCGCCGGGAGAGCGCACGTTCTTCCTCCAGGCCCGCGGCGGCGGCCGGCTGGTCAGCGTCGCGCTGGAGAAGGTCCAGGTGTCCCTGCTCGCCGAGAAGCTTGAGGAGCTGCTCACCGAGGCGCAGCGGCGCTTCGGGGTGGACCTGCCCGAGGCGCCGGCGGTGGTGGGTGACAACGACCCTCTGGACACGCCGGTCGACGAGGAGTTCCGGGTCGGCACGCTCGGGTTGGCTTTCGACGTCGACAGCGCGACCGTGGTGATCGAGGCCATCGCCGCCGGTGAAGCCGAGGCCGAGGTCGAGCTGGGCGACGAGGTCGACGACGACGAGGACGAGGACGAGGACGACGAGCCCGACGAGGACCTGGACCGGCTCCGAGTCCGGCTCACGCCGCAGGCCACCCGCCAGTTCATCGAGCGGGCCCGGCGAGTCGTCAACGCGGGTCGGCCGCCGTGCCCGCTGTGCGGCCAGCCGTTGGACCCCGCCGGGCACCTCTGCCCGCGGCACAACGGTTACCACCGGTGACCTCGTCCGGCCTCCAGCCACTGCAGGACGACGCCGCGCTGCGGCTGTTGCGGGACGGCACGCTCGATCTGGAGGGGCGGCTGGTCGACGCCTCCAACACCACCCTGCGCGGCATCCTGACCCTGGGTGACGCCACGGCCCGCTGCGTCTACAAGCCGGTCCGGGGTGAGCGCCCACTCTGGGACTTCCCGGACGGCACGCTGGCGGGTCGGGAGGTCTCGGCGTACCTGGTCTCCCGGGCCACCGGCTGGGGCCTGGTGCCGCCGACCGTGCTGCGGGACGGTCCGTTGGGTCCGGGCTCCTGTCAGCTCTGGATCGACGAGCCGGAGGCCGCCGAGCCGCTGGTGGGGTTCGTGCCGGCGGAGGCGCTGCCGCCGCGCTGGTTCCCGATCGCCGCGGCTCGCGACGACGACGGTGCCGCGTACGCGCTGGCGCACGCCGACGACCCGCGGCTGGCCCGGCTCGCGGTGCTCGACTCGGTGATCAACAACGCGGACCGCAAGGGCGGCCACGTGCTGGTCGGCGCCGACGACCGGATCTACGGCGTGGACCACGGGGTGAGCTTCCACGTCGAGGGCAAGCTGCGTACGGTGCTGTGGGGCTGGGCCGGTAAGCAGCTGCCATCGGACGCGGTGGAGATGCTCGACGGCCTCGCCGGGCAGGTCGCCGGGGCGCTCGGCGCGGAGCTGGCCGACCACCTGACGATCAGCGAAATCACCGAGTTGGCCGCCCGCATCGACGAGCTGCGGCACACCGGGTGCTTCCCGGAGCCGTCGGAGGACTGGCCGGCGGTGCCCTGGCCACCCATGTGAAACGCTTGTCATCTTGATCACCCTCGCGGTGCCGCGACGGCGTCGTAGGGCTGGTTAGGCTGAAGCCATGGAGTCTTGGGCGGGACACGAGGTGCCACGGCTGCCGGGCAGGGGCGAGCCGCTGGCGTTGTACGACTCGGCGCGGCAGGGTGTCCACCCGAGCGAGCCCGTCGACGCGGGGAGCATGTACGTCTGCGGCATCACTCCGTACGACGCGACCCACCTCGGCCACGCCGCCACCATGATCACTTTCGACCTGGTGCAGCGGATGTGGCGGGATGCCGGCCACCCGGTGCGGTATGTGCAGAACGTCACCGACATCGACGACCCGCTGCTGGAGCGGGCCGCCCGCGACGGCGAGGACTGGGTGGTCCTCGCGATGCGCGAGACGGCGCTCTTCCGGGAGGACATGGAGGCGCTGCGGATCATCCCGCCAGCGCACTACGTGGGCGCGGTCGAGTCGATCCCGGACATCGCCGACAAGGTCCAGATGCTGCTCAAGGATGGGGCCGCGTACCAGCTTGAGGACGGCACCGGCGACGTCTACTTCGACATCGCCTCCGCGCCCCGGTTCGGCTACGAGTCCAACCTGACCCGGGAGCAGATGCTCGAGATCTTCCCGGAGCGCGGCGGCGACCCGGACCGGGCCGGCAAGCGCGACCCACTGGACCCGCTGCTGTGGCGCGGGGCCCGCGAGGGTGAGCCGTCCTGGCCGGGTGGCGAGCTGGGTGCGGGCCGCCCGGGCTGGCACATCGAGTGCGCGGTGATCGCGCTGAACCTGCTCGGCGACCGGATCGACGTGCAGGGCGGCGGCAACGACCTGCTGTTCCCGCACCACGAGGCGTCCGCGGCGCACGCCGAGCGGCTGACCGGCGAGGCGCCGTTCGCCGAGCACTACGTGCACGCCGGCATGATCGGCCTGGACGGCGAGAAGATGTCCAAGTCCCGCGGCAACCTCGTGTTCGTCTCCCGGCTGCGCGCCGACAAGGTCGACCCGATGGCGATCCGGCTGGCGCTGCTCTCCGGGCACTACCGCAGCGACCGCGCCTGGTCCGACGACCTGCTGGCCGCCGCGCAGGAGCGCCTGGCCCGCTGGCGCCGGGCCGCCGCCGCGCCCGCCGGGCCGTCCGGGGCAGAGCTGCTGGCGGGGGTACGCGAGCGCCTCGCCGACGACCTCGACGCACCCGGCGCCCTGGCCCTGGCCGACCGCTGGGCCGACGCGACCCTGGCGGGCGCCACGGATGACCCCGAAGCGCCCGCCCTCTTCGCGAACACGGTCGACGCCCTCCTGGGCATCCGCCTCTGACCGCCCGCGCGCGTCGTGCCACGCGCGCGCGTTGATCGACTCGGTTTTCAGGAAGTCGCGGTGTCCAGACGCCAGTGATGCACCGCTTTCTAGGAAGCCGAGTCGATGAACGCCACCTCGGGGAAGGACCGGCTCGGGCCGCGCAGCAGATGGCCACCCCGGTGCCGCAGGTGCAGGTCGAAGAACGCCAGCGGGTACGCCTGCCCGATGCGGACCGCGCGGGCGGGGTCGAGCGTGCCGACCCAACTGACGAGTTCCTCGTCGCTCATGCCGATGAGCCGTGCCAGTTGCGGTATGAGCCACTGGTTGTCGCCGTAGGACGAGTGGACCGCTTCGGCGGCGTGGACGTTGAGTCGCCATCCGCGTAGGTGGGTAAAGAACTCGGCGACGGCGGGCTCCGCGGCCTGGGTGTACTCCGCCGTCATCAGCATGAACGGCCGGTACAGGTCGGCGGTGGGCAGCGGCTGCGACAGCATCGGGGCGTCCAGGCTCAGCCCTGCCCGGATCCGCCGGTCGGTGCCCATGGTCAGGGCCGTCGCGGTGCCGCCCTTCGACCAGCCGAACATGCCGATCCGGTTCAGATCGAGGGCTGCGCCCAGCCCAGCCGGCAGCGGAGCGCCGTCGACGTCGGGGTTGTTCCCGGCGGCCAGGTCGGCGATTTGGTCGAGGACGAATCGAACATCGCGGGTGTAGGTCCACGGCGTGGAATCGACGTCGTCCTCCTGGACGGTGACACGGCCGTCGGGGAATTCGCTGAACCCGTCGTACGTGTGGTCCACAGTGACCACCGCGTACCCGTGGCTGGCGAGTTCCTGCACCACGATGGTGGTGTCCGAACGGTGGCTGCCGGCGCCGTGCGAGTACAGCACCACCGGCAACCGCCGGTCCGGGTGCCGCACCGGGGCGCCCTCGTGCCCGGCCGTCAACGGCGCCAGCGCGGCGTGGGGGTCGAAGCCGGCGGAGTCCAGCAGCATGCGCATCGAGGCGGCGGTCATCCACGGGGAGCGTGGGTAGCGCCGCTCGTCCCGGGCGGGATACCAGACGCTGACCATCAGTTCCCGATACCGCCCCGGCCCGGCAAGCGGTTCCGGCCGCGACCGGTCGACCAGATGCAGCGGAACCACACCCACGTGGTACGGCCCGGTCGGCCGGGGGAGAGTGAGCCGGACCGGGCCCGAATCGGCGGTTGCCGCCGTGGCGCGGCCGGCGATGCCCATCGGTACGCCGACCCCGACCGCCAGCGCGGCTCCGACAAGGCCACGGCGCGTGATCCCCCGCGCACCAACAGGTTTCACGGTTGGCATTGATCCTCCCCTGGGTCGCTCGACGCCGAAACGGGCCGCCCGGCATCGATATACCCGCAGTATATACACTGAGTGTATAGATGCAATGGCGACGAGCTTCGACAGCGGTGAGTTCTCCGGAGTCCGCCCGGGCGCGTCCTTCGCCCCCGCGATCTTGCAGTTTCTGTCCCAGCAGAAGGTGTATAAGCGGGCATAAGTGCGACCGAAAGTGCAAGATCGCCGGGGCGGGCCGGGCCGGGCCGGGCCAGGCCAGGCCGGGCCGGGCCGGGCGGGCCGAGCGGGGCGGGCCCGGGCGGGGCGGGCCGGG
>NZ_JBAKHW010000087.1:0-6080 GCF_036906815.1 Micromonospora sp. CPCC 205539
CGATCCGACTTGGCGACGAGCCGCCGCCGCGCCGCCGGACCACGCCGCGCGCGCCTCGTCGCACCGACCGCCCGGCGGCCCGCCGGCCGTCGCGCAAGCCACCGCGCCCGCCGAAGCTGGCCGACCCACGGCTGCGACTGCGGCTCGGCACGGCCCTCACCCTGACGCTGTTCGCCGTCATCGGCGTCCGGCTTATCTTCCTGCAGGCGGTGGACACGCCGGCGTACGCCGGGGGTGGCGTCGCCGACCGGACCCGCACGGTCGAGCTGCCCGCGCCGCGTGGCGCGATCTACGACTTCCGCGGCGAGCCGCTGGCGCGCAGCGTCGAGGCGCGGTACGTCTTCGCCGACCCGACCGAGATCAAGGACCGGGCCGCCACCGCGAAGGCGCTCTCCCCGCTGCTCGGCATCCCCGCGTCGAAGCTGACCGACCTGATGAAGCCCCGCAAGTTGGAGAACGGCAACCCGTCCCGTTTCGAGTACCTCGCCCGGGGCGTGGAGATCCTGAACGCCAAGCAGGTGTTGGCGCTGGAGCTGCCCGGCATCGGGGTGCACCGCGACGAGCGTCGTGAGGTGCCCGGCGGCGACCTGGCCGCCAACCTGATCGGTTTCACCAGCCAGGACATGGTCGGGCTGGAGGGGCTGGAGGCCCGCTACGACGAGCTGCTCGCCGGGCAGGACGGCAAGCGGGTGTACGAGGCCGGCCTCGGTGACCTCGCCGCGCCGATCCCGGGCGGCTACAGCCGGACCACCCCCGCCAAGCCGGGCAGCTCATTGGCCCTCACCCTCGACCGTGACCTGCAGTTCCGCACCCAACAGATCCTCAGCACGGCGATGGCTCAAGAGCGCGGCGGCGTCGGCGCGGCCGTGATCATGGAGGTTGGCTCCGGTGCGGTGCTGTCCCAGGCCAGCAATCCCACCTACGACGCGGCGAAGCCGGCGGCCAGCGACCCGGTCGCCCGGGAGGACGCTGCGACGAGCTTCGTGGTCGACCCCGGCTCGGTGCACAAGGCGATCACCTACGGCGCGGCGCTGCAGGAGGGGGTGATCACTCCGGAGACCACGCTGCCCATCGCGAACAGCATCAAGAAGGGCGACACCTGGTTCTCCGACACGCACCCGGCCGACGGCAAGCGGATGAGCATTCCGGGGATGCTCGCGTACTCGTCGAACGTCGGCACCATCACCATCGCCGACAAGCTCGGCCGGGACCGGTTGATCGACTACCAGAAGCGGTTCGGTCTGGGTAAGCCCACCGGTGAGGGGATGCCGGGTGAGGCCAGCGGGCGGCTGCTGCCGGCCGACGAGTGGAGCAAATCGTCGGAAGGGTCGGTGCCCATCGGGCACAGCGTCGACGCCACGCCCCTGCAGATGGCCGCCGCGTACGCGGCCATCGCCAACGACGGCACCTACGTGCAGCCGCACCTGGTCAAGGAGACGATCGGCCCGGACGGCAAGCGCACCCCGGCGCCGGCGCCGGTGACCCGTTCGGTGCTCAGCCCGGAGAACGCGGCGGCGCTGCGCACCATGCTGGAGGCGGTCACCACGGTCGACCACGCCACCGGCCTGACCGCCGCGGTGCCGGGCTACCGGATCGCCGGCAAGACCGGCACCGGCTGGCGGCTCGTGGACGGCAAGAAGCAGCCCGGCGAGGTGTCCTCCTTCATCGGGATGGCCCCCGCGGAGAAACCCCGGTACGTGATCGCGGTCTTCGTGTACGCGCCCGACGGCGGGGGCGCGGCGATCGCCGGACCGGCTTTCCGGGACATGATGCAGTTCACTCTGCGTCACTACCGGGTACCACCATCCACGGGCGGATCGGCACCCAAGTTCGTGGTCTATCCGCGCTGACCGGCGGCGGCGCGACATCATCGGTGAGTGCCGACGAACCACCGGGGCGGCTGTGTGGCCGGAACCGGACGACCGGGTAGGGTCTGACGCCGTGCCCGGCAATCCACGTCCACGTACCGTGACCGGAGTCCGGCTCGGCGATCTCGCCGTCCGGCTCGCCGTCGACCTTCCGGCGGACGTCGCCGGGGTGGTCGTCACCGGTGCGACCCACGCCAGCCAGGAGGTCCGCTCCGGCGACCTGTACGCGGCGCTGCCCGGCGCCCGCCGGCACGGCGCGGAGTTCGCCGCCGCCGCGGTCGCGGCCGGCGCGGTGGCCCTGCTGACCGACCCGGCCGGCGCCGAGCTGGCGGCGGGGACCGGCCTGCCCACCCTGGTGGTGCCCGACCCCCGCGCGGTCCTCGGTGAGCTGGCCTCGGCCGTCTACGGCGACCCGACCGCGGCGCTCACCGTGATCGGGGTGACCGGCACCGCCGGCAAGACCTCCACCGCCTACCTGGTCGAGTCGGGGCTGCGCGCCGCCGGGCACACCACCGGGCTGATCGGCACCGTCGAGACCCGCCTCGGCGACCTGGTGATCGACAGCGTGCGCACCACCCCCGAGGCGACCGATCTGCACGCGATGCTGGCCACCGCCCTCGAGCGCGGGGTCACCGCCGTGGTCATGGAGGTCTCCAGCCACGCGCTGGCCATGGGCCGGGTCGGCGGCGTCCGGTTCGCCGTCGGCGGCTACACCAACTTCGGCTCCGACCATTTGGACTTCCACGCCGACAGCGACGACTACTTCGCCGCCAAGGCTCTGCTCTTCGACGGCCGGTGCGCAGTCGAGGTGCTCAACCACGACGACCCGGCACTGAAGCCGCTGTACCGCCCGACGACGGTCGACTACTCGGCGGCCGGCGACGAGTCCGCCACCTGGTGGGCCGACGGCGTGAACGGCGAGGGGTACGCCCAGCGGTTCACCGTCCACGGCCCGGACGGGTTGGTCCTGCCCGCCGGGGTGGCGCTGCCCGGTCGGCACAACGTGGCCAACGCGCTGCTGGCCATCGCCGTGCTGGTGGCCGTCGGGGTGGACCCGTCGACCGCGGCGTCCGGCGTGGCGGCCTGCGGCGGCGTACCCGGCCGGCTGGAGCTGGTCGACGTCGCCGGGCCGGTGCGCGGGGTGGTCGACTACGCGCACAAGGCGGACGCGATCGTGGCCGCCCTGGCGGCGCTGCGGGAGCTGAGCGCCGGCCGGCTGATCTGCGTACTCGGCGCCGGTGGCGACCGGGACCGGGGCAAGCGGCCGGTGATGGGCGCCGCCGCGGCGGAGGGGGCCGATGTGGTGCTGGTGACCGACGACAACCCGCGTACGGAGGATCCGGCGGAGATCCGCGCCGAGGTGCTCGCCGGCGCGTACCAGGCCAGCACGGCGGCCCGGATCCTCGAGGTGGCCGGCCGTCGGGCCGCGATCGACGAGGCGGTGCGGCTGGCCGAGCCGGGCGACGTGGTCGCGGTGCTCGGCAAGGGCCACGAGCGTGGCCAGGAGGTGGCCGGCGAGGTGCACCCGTTCGACGACCACACGGAGCTGGCCGACGCGCTGCGGGCCCGCTTCGGGGACCTGGCGGGTCAGCGGTGATCGCGCTGACCCTGGCCGAGGTGGCCGAGGCGGTCGACGGGCGGCTGGTCGCCGTCGACCCGACCGTCACCGTCACCGGACCGGTCGAGTTCGACTCGCGCAAGGTCGCCCCCGGCTCGCTCTTCGTCGCCTTCCCGGGTGAGAAGGTCGACGGGCACGACTACGCGGCGGCGGCGGTGGCTGCCGGCGCGGTGGCGGTGCTGGGCAGCCGTGAAGTGCCCGGGGTGCCGATGGTGCTGGTCGCCGACCCGCTGACCGCGATGGGCCGGCTGGCCCGCGCGGCGGTGGACCGGCTGCCCGGCCTGACCGTGATCGGGCTGACCGGCTCCTCCGGCAAGACCACCACCAAGGACCTGGTCGGGCAGCTCACCGCCCGGCTCGGCGAGACGGTGGCGCCGCCCGGCTCGTTCAACAACGAGCTGGGGCACCCGCACACCGCGCTGCAGGCCGGGCCGGACACCCGCTTCCTGGTGTTGGAGAAGGGCTCGCGCGGGGTCGGACACGTGCGCTACCTCTGCGAGCTGGTGCCACCGCGGATCGCCGTGGTGCTCAACGTCGGCACGTCGCACATCGGCGAGTTCGGCTCGCAGGAGACCATCGCCCTGGCCAAGGGAGAGCTGGTCGAGGCGCTGCCGCCGGACGGTCTGGCCGTGCTGAACGCCGACGACCCGCGGGTGAACGCGATGGCGAGTCGGACCCAGGCCCGGGTGGTCCGCTTCGGCGAGGCGCCGGACGCCGACGTGCGGGCCGAGGCCGTCACGCTGGACGACCGGGGGCACCCGTCGTACACCCTGGTCACTCCGGAGGGGTCCGCGCCGGTGCGGCTCGGGCTGGCCGGGCGGCATCAGGTGGGTAACACGCTGGCCGCCGCGGCGGTGGCCCGGGAGCTGGGCATGCCGCTGGCCGAGCTGGCCACCGCGCTCGGCGAGCTGGGGCTGGTCTCCACCCGCCGGATGGACGTCTTCGAGCGGTCCGACGGGGTGACCGTCATCGACGACTCGTACAACGCCAACCCGGCCTCCATGGCGGTCGCGCTGCGGGCACTGGCGCGTATCGGCCAGGGCCGGCGTACCGTCGCGGTGCTCGGCTACATGGCGGAGCTGGGCCCGTTCGAGCGGGACGGCCACACGGAGACCGGCCAGCTCGCGGCGGAACTGGGCGTGGACCGGCTGCTCGTGGTGGGCGAGCCGGCGGCGCCGATCCACGAGGGCGCTACATCAGTAGGTGACTGGGGAGGAGAGTCGGTGCTGCTCACCGATCAGGCGGCGGCCATCGAGGTGCTGCGGGGCGAACTACGGCCGGGCGATGTCGTCCTGGTCAAGGGCTCCCGGTACCGGACCTGGGAGGTCGTTGACGCGCTGCGCGTCGACGTCGGTGGGGAGACCGCCGCGTGAGGGCGGTCATCGTCGCCGTCGGGGTGGCCTTCATCGTGTCGCTGTTCTGCACCCCGATCGCGATCAAGGTCTTCACCCGGCTCAAGGCGGGCCAACCGATCCGGACCGACGGCCCGGCCATGCACCAGGGCAAGAAGGGCACGCCCACGATGGGCGGCGTGGTCTTCATCCTGGCCACGGTGATCGCGTACGTGGCGGGCCACCTCGCGCTGACCACCCTGCCGGATCTGCAGATCGCCCAGGTCGAGCCGACCATCACCGCGCTGGTGCTGCTGGGGCTGATGGTCTTCTCCGGCGCGGTCGGCTTCCTCGACGACTTCCTCAAGGTGCGCAAGCGCAACAGCGCCGGCTTGAACAAGCGCGGCAAGCTGCTCGGGCAGATCCTGGTCGGCGCGGTCTTCGGCGTGGTCGCCCTGTACTTCCCGAGCACGATGACCGACTCGACCGGCGCGGCGACCAACACCGAGACGGTGGGCAGCAGCACGCTGAGCTTCATCCGGGACATCGACGCCCTGCAGGTCAGCAAGGTCGGTGCGGTGATCATCTTCATCTTCGTGGTGATGGCCGCGACGAACGGGGTCAACCTCACCGACGGTCTGGACGGCCTGGCCACCGGCGCGTCGGTGATGGTGCTGGCCGCGTACGCGTTGATCGCGTTCTGGCAGTACCGGCACTGGTGTGCCGACCCGAGCTACACCCAGGCGTACTGCTACGAGGTCCGTGACCCGTTGGAGATCGCACTGATAGCCGGGGCCGCGGCCGGAGCCTGTGTCGGCTTCCTCTGGTGGAACACGTCCCCGGCCCGGATCTTCATGGGCGACACCGGCGCGTTGGGGCTGGGCGGCCTGATCGCCGGCATGGCGATGTCCACCCGGACCATCCTGCTGCTGCCGATCATCGGTGGGCTCTTCGTGATCATCACGATGTCCGTGGTGATCCAGATCATCTCCTTCAAGACCACCGGCAAGCGTGTGTTCCGGATGTCGCCGTTGCAGCACCACTTCGAGTTGGCCGGCTGGAGCGAGGTCAACATCGTGGTCCGGTTCTGGATCATCGCCGGCATCGGCGTGGCCATCGCGCTGGGCCTGTTCTACAGCGAGTTCCTCGCCAACATGACCTGACCCCCCTGGTCCCGCCCCCGTGCCCCCAGTGCCCCCGTGCCCCCGCGCCCCCGTGCCCACGTGCCCGTGCCCACGTGCCCGTGCCCCCGTGCCCGTGCCC
>NZ_JBAKHW010000088.1:0-5376 GCF_036906815.1 Micromonospora sp. CPCC 205539
TGGCGGGCGGGGCGCGCGGCGTGGCGGGCGGGGCGCGCGGCGTGGGCCGCGGCGCGGCGGGCGACCGCCGCGCTCAGCCGTCGCGCTTGGTCGTCCAGCGGAAGGTGGTCAGGCAGAGCACCAGGCCGATCACGCACCACAGGGCCAGCACCAGCGCGACCCGGCCCAGCTCGAACGACCCGGCCGGCTCCTGGGCGCCGAAGCTCTCCGGCAGGAAGACCGCGCGCAGCCCCTGGCACATCCACTTCAGCGGGAACAGCGCCGCCACCTGCTGCATCCAGCTCGGCAGGTCGGTGAAGAGGAAGAACACCCCGGAGATGAACTGGAGCACCAGGGCGACCGGGGTCACCACCGCCGAGCCACCGCGGGCGGTGCGGGCCAGCGACGAGATGGCGATGCCGCACAGGGTGCAGGCGGTCACCCCGAGCACGCCCACCCAGCCGAAGGTGAACCATTTGCCGGCCGTACCGGGCAGGTCGAGGTCGAACAGCGCCACCGCGACGGCCAGCAGCAGTACGGTCTCGGCGATGCCGATCGCCACCACCATGAGCACCTTGCCGGCGAACCAGACCCACTTCGGCATCGGCGTGCCCCGGTAGCGCTTGAGCACGCCGCGGTCCCGTTCGATCGGGATCCAGATGCCGAGGTTCTGGAAGCTCACCGTCATCAGGCCGGCCGCGATCATGCCGGTGACGAAGTACTGGGTGAACTTGACCCCGCCGCCGATCGTGCCATCGAAGATCGACGCGAAGATCAGGATCATGATGATGGGGAAGCCCATCGTGAAGACCACGGACTCCCGACTGCGCAGGAACTGGGTGATCTCCAACCGGCCCTGACGGAGGGCGAGCGCGCCGGAGCTCAGCCGCCGGCCCCGGGTCGCGGCGACCGGCGTCGCCGGCTTCGTCGTGGTCGTCATCGCGCGTGTCCGATCATCTTCAGGTAGACGTCCTCCAGGGTCGGCCGGCTCACGGTGAGCCCGGGGACCTCACCGCCGTACCGCGCGGCCAACTCGGCCACCAGGGCCGTCGGCGTCGCGCTCTGCGCGGACTCCGGCGCTCCGTCGGGGGTACGCCAGGAGACCGTGGCGAGGGCCTCCTGCCGGTTGCCCAGCCGGTTCGGTGGGGCCACCTCGACCAGTCGGCCGCCGGCGATCACGCCGACCCGGTCGGCCAACTCCTCCGCCTCGTCCAGGTAGTGCGTGGTCAGCAGGATGGTGGTGCCGGCGGCGGCGAGGTCGCGGATCAGCTCCCAGAACTCGCGCCGGGCCTCCGGGTCGAAGCCGGTGGTTGGCTCGTCGAGGAAGAGCAGCTCCGGGCGGCCGATGATGCCCAGTGCCACGTCGAGTCGGCGCTTCTGCCCACCGGAGAGGGTGTGCGTACGGGCCTTCGCCTTGTCGGCCAGCCCGACCCGTTCGATCACCTTGTCCGGGTCGTCGGCGTCGGGGTAGAAGCCGGAGAAGTGCCGGATCACCTCGGCCACGGTCAGCGCGTCGAACTCGCCGGTGCCCTGGAGCACGATGCCCACCCGGGATCGCCAGTCGGCGTCGGGGTGGGCCGGGTCCGCACCGAGCACGGTGACCTCTCCGGCGTCCCGGTGCCGATAGCCCTCGAGGATCTCCACCGTGGTGGTCTTGCCCGCGCCGTTCGGGCCGAGCAGTGCGAACACCTCGCCCCGGTGGACGTCGAGGTCCACGCCCGCCACCGCCACGTTGTCGCCGTACGCCTTGCGCAACCCCCGGACGGAGATGGCCAGCTCGTCATCCATGGCATCCAGTGTGCGTCCTGGCCTGGCCGCCGTGGTGCCCGGGGTGTGGTCGTCCGCGACACTGCGGGTGCTTCGCACCCGGACGTCCGCGACATGGACCTGTGTGGTTTTCCACAGCCCATTTTACTGAACGGTAACTTAAACTCCGGCCATGGATGAGAAGGCATACGCTGGGCGGATGCCCGAGCGGGACCGCCCGTGGGTCATGCGCACCTACGCCGGCCACTCGTCGGCCGCCGCGACGAACGCCCTCTTCCGCCGCAACCTGGCGAAGGGGCAGACCGGGCTCTCGGTCGCCTTCGACCTGCCCACCCAGACCGGGTACGACCCGGACCACGAACTGGCCACCGGCGAGGTCGGCCGGGTCGGCGTGCCGGTGACCCACCTCGGCGACATGCGGGCGCTCTTCGACGGCCTGCCGCTGGCCGAGATGAACACCTCGATGACCATCAACGCCCCGGCGATGTGGCTGCTCGCCCTCTACGGCACCGTGGGGCTCGAGCAGGGCGCGGAGCTGGCTCGCTGCGCGGGCACGACGCAGAACGACATCATCAAGGAGTACCTGTCCCGAGGGACGTACATCTTCCCGCCGGCGGCGTCCCTGCGACTCACCGCCGACGTCGTCGCGTACACGCTGCGCGAGATGCCGCGCTGGAACCCGGTCAACATCTGCTCGTACCACCTCCAGGAGGCCGGCGCCACGCCGGTGCAGGAGGTCGGCTTCGCACTGGCCACCGCGGTCGCCGTGCTCGACGCGGTCCGTGACTCCGGCCAGGTGCCCGCCGAGCGGATCGGCGACGTGGCGCAGCGGATCTCGTTCTTCGTCAACGCCGGCGTGCGCTTCGTCGAGGAGATCGCCAAGATGCGCGCGTTCGGCGTGCTCTGGGACGAGATCACCCGCGACCGGTACGGGGTGACCGAGGCTCGACAGCGGCGGTTCCGCTACGGCGTGCAGGTCAACTCGCTCGGCCTGACCGAGGCGCAGCCGGAGAACAACATCCAGCGCATCGTTCTGGAGATGCTCGGCGTGACGCTGTCCCGTGACGCCCGGGCCCGCGCGGTGCAGCTACCCGCCTGGAACGAGGCGCTCGGCCTACCCCGCCCGTGGGACCAGCAGTGGTCGCTGCGGATGCAGCAGGTTCTGGCGTACGAGTCGGATCTGCTCGAATATCCCGATCTCTTCGCCGGTTCGCACGTGATGACCGCGCTGGTCGACGAGATCGTCACCGGGGCGCGCGTCGAGTTGGACAAGGTGCTGGAGTTGGGCGGCGTGGTCGCCGCCGTGGAGACCGGCTACCTCAAGAGCGCGCTGGTCGCCTCGCTGGCCGAGCGCCGCCGCCGGATGGAGTCCGGTGAAGACGTGGTGGTCGGGGTCAACCGCTTCGTCGAGACCGAGCCGTCCCCGTTGACCGCTGCCGGGGCAGAGGCGGTCGAGCAGGTCGACCCGGCGGTCGAGGCGACCGCCGCGGACGCCGTACGCCGCTGGCGGGCCGACCGGGACGGCACCGCCGTCGACGCGGCCCTGAGCCGGCTGCGCGCGGACGCCGCGACCAGCACCAACCTGATGCCGGCCACCCTGGAGTGCGTGCGGGCCGGGGTGACCACCGGCGAGTGGGCCGGCGCGCTGCGCCAGATCTTCGGTGAGTACCGGGCGCCCACCGGGCTGGCCGGCGCCACCGGGACCAGCGGCGACCCGAGCCTCGCGGCCGTCCGCGAACGGGTCACCGCCACCGCCCGCGAGCTGGGCAGCGGCCGGCTGCGGCTGTTGGTCGGCAAGCCCGGCCTGGACGGGCACTCCAACGGTGCCGAGCAGATCGCGGTACGCGCCCGCGACGCCGGCTTCGAAGTCGTCTACCAGGGCATCCGGCTGACCGCCGGGCAGATCGTCGCCGCCGCCGTGGAGGAGGACGTCGACCTGGTCGGGCTCTCCGTGCTCTCCGGCTCACACCTGGCTGCGGTGCCTGCCGTTCTCGACGGGCTGCGCGCCGCCGGCCGAGCGGACCTGCCGGTGGTGGTGGGCGGCATCATCCCCGCCAGCGACGCCGACACCCTGCGCGCCGCCGGGGTGGCCCGGGTCTTCACTCCGAAGGATTTCGCCCTCACCGGCATCATCGACGACCTGGTATCGGTCATCCGAAACGCCAACGACCTGCCCTGAGACGGCAACGTGGCGGCCTGGTCGGCGGCGCGCGTGGCGGGGTGTCCGTCCGGGTCGCGTGGCGGGGTAGCTCCTGGCCTGCTGGTCAGCGGCCGTCGTAGGTCATGCAGTCGGCCAGGTCGTTGTCCGGCCCGACCCGGATGGACTGAGCATGGCACTCCAACTGCTCGTTGTGCCGGCAGTCGGAGCGCTGGCAGGCGCCCACCTGCGCGATCAGGCTGTCCGTGCCACCGCGGATCGGCGACTCGACGAAGGTGTGGCAGTGGGCGTGATCCATGCTGCCGATCGTGATCGCGAAGGCGTGGCAGTCGCCGGCTTGGTTGTACGCGCAGGCTGCGACCACACACTCCTGGACCCGGGGCATCTCCATCGCTGCGGTCATGCCAACCTCCTCTAGGCTTCTGACCCGATTCTAGGCTTTTGTCGGCTATCCGCCCACGCGATGCCCATGCTCACTGCCTGCCGCTGCCCGCTGCCCGTCGCTGTCCGCTGCCTGCCGCTCGCCTTGGTCGCGGGAGGGCGTGCCCGAGGTTGTCGGATTCGGCGTCATGACTCTGAGTCATAAATATGACTCTGAGTCATATGCCGTGCGGACATACTCGGTGTCGGTGCCGCCCCGGCTCTCATTGCCGTGATCGACACGGGTTCGGTGAAGTCGCGGTATCCAACCGTCCCCGATGCCCCGACATCAGCGAAGTCGAGTCGATCATGCCCGTCACGACCGGTCTGGTGTCACGCCGATCGGGTCAACGCGGCCGGGACGTCTGGTCTGGGTGGTTTCGGCATGTGACCGGGTGCACTCGTGGGGTGGAATCGGGGCCGGCCCGGGGTCGTTACATACCCTGACGATCGCAGGACCACCCCGCGAGGGGCTGCCACGGCAGAGCCGCATCACCGCGCCCCGCGAGGGCCGGTTGGCGGAGTCCCCGGGCCGGAATGATGCCCGGCCGGCGGTCGTTACACATGGACCCGGCGCCACGAGGCCCCCGCCCGTAGGCCGCCGCCCAAGACTTCCCCCCGCACGTTGCAGCGCCGGACGAGGTGCTCACACCCGCACACCGACCTTCCCGTCGGCCCCGGGTGTCTCTACCCCCGAAGGAGCTTCCCCATGAACACGATCATGCGTAAGAGCGTGCTGTCCGTTGCTGGTCTGGCCTTCGCCGGTGGTGTGTTCGCCGGCCCGATCGCCGCCCACGCCGCCACCCCCGTCACCGACAGCAAGCCCGTCGCCGTTCAAGGTGACAAGCCGGACATGGGCAAGCTGATCCCGCACGGCACCCACGGTGAGCAGTCCCGGATCACCCTCGACGACGGGCAGACCGCTGATGCCAAGGCGATCATCGCGGCCACGAAGAAGGCGGGCCTGCCCGAGCGGGCCGCGGTCATCTCGATCGCGACGAGCCTGCAGGAGTCGAAGCTGCACAACCTGGGTCACCTGGGTGACGCCAACG
>NZ_JBAKHW010000089.1:0-5370 GCF_036906815.1 Micromonospora sp. CPCC 205539
GATTGTCCGGCGGTGTCCTACTCTCCCACACCCTCACGAGTGCAGTACCATCGGCGCTGGAGGGCTTAGCTTCCGGGTTCGGAATGTGACCGGGCGTTTCCCCTCCGCCATGACCGCCGTAACTCTATAGACATATCAAACAACACCACACACAAGAGGGTTTGTTGTTCGTTTGTCTAGAGTTGCACAGTGGACGCGTAGCAGCTTAGTAGTCAAGTCCTCGGCCTATTAGTACCGGTCAACTGAACCCGTTACCGGGCTTACATTTCCGGCCTATCAACCCAGTCGTCTAGCTGGGGGCCTTACCCCACCAAGGTGGGTGGGATACCTCATCTTGAAGCAGGCTTCCCGCTTAGATGCTTTCAGCGGTTATCCCTTCCGAACGTAGCTAACCAGCCGTGCCCTTGGCAGGACAACTGGCACACCAGAGGTTCGTCCGTCCCGGTCCTCTCGTACTAGGGACAGCCCTTCTCAAGTATCCTACGCGCACGGCGGATAGGGACCGAACTGTCTCACGACGTTCTAAACCCAGCTCGCGTACCGCTTTAATGGGCGAACAGCCCAACCCTTGGGACCTGCTACAGCCCCAGGATGCGACGAGCCGACATCGAGGTGCCAAACCATCCCGTCGATATGGACTCTTGGGGAAGATCAGCCTGTTATCCCCGGGGTACCTTTTATCCGTTGAGCGACACCGCTTCCACTCGCAAGTGCCGGATCACTAGTCCCGACTTTCGTCCCTGCTCGACCTGTCAGTCTCACAGTCAAGCTCCCTTGTGTACTTGCACTCAACACCTGATTGCCAACCAGGATGAGGGAACCTTTGGGCGCCTCCGTTACCTTTTAGGAGGCAACCGCCCCAGTTAAACTACCCACCAGACACTGTCCCTGAACCGGATAACGGTCCGAAGTTAGATACCCAAATCAACCAGAGTGGTATTTCAAGATTGCCTCCACCCATACTGGCGTATGGACTTCACCGGCTCCCACCTATCCTACACAAGCTAATTCGAGTACCAATGTCAAGCTATAGTAAAGGTCCCGGGGTCTTTCCGTCCTGCCGCGCGTAACGAGCATCTTTACTCGTACTGCAATTTCGCCGGGCCTGTGGTTGAGACAGTGGGGAAGTCGTTACGCCATTCGTGCAGGTCGGAACTTACCCGACAAGGAATTTCGCTACCTTAGGATGGTTATAGTTACCACCGCCGTTTACTGGCGCTTAAGTTCTCCGCTTCGCCCCGAAGAGCTAACAGGTCCCCTTAACGTTCCAGCACCGGGCAGGCGTCAGTCCATATACATCGAATTACTTCTTCGCATGGACCTGTGTTTTTAGTAAACAGTCGCTTCCCCCTGCTCTCTGCGGCCATACAACGCTCCACCCGCGCGGGGCTTCACGTCTCCGGCCCCCCTTCTCCCTAAGTTACGGGGGCAATTTGCCGAGTTCCTTAACCACAGTTCGCCCGATCGCCTCGGTATTCTCTACCTGACCACCTGTGTCGGTTTGGGGTACGGGCCGCTAAGAACTCGCTAGAGGCTTTTCTCGGCAGCATAGGATCACTGACTTCACCTGAATCGGCTCGGCATCACGTCTCAGCCTTCATGTGTCGCGGATTTGCCTACGACACGGCCTACACGCTTACCCCGGCACAACCACCGGCCGGGCTCAGCTACCTTCCTGCGTCACCCCATCGCTTGACTACTACCCGCCAGGTTCCCACGCTCCCTCAGCTCAGTCCGAAGACCTCACCAAGTTCGGGTGGTTAGCACAACGAGGTTCATCAGGGACGCTCTTTCGCGGGTACGGGAATATCAACCCGTTGTCCATCGACTACGCCTCTCGGCCTCGCCTTAGGTCCCGACTCACCCAGGGCGGATTAGCCTGGCCCTGGAACCCTTGGTCATCCGGCGGAAGGGTTTCTCACCCTTCTTTCGCTACTCATGCCTGCATTCTCACTCGTGCCGCGTCCACAACTGGGTCACCCCGCTGCTTCACTCGCGGCACGACGCTCCCCTACCCATCCACACACCTGCACAAGGAATCAAGTCCAAGCGAGGATAAAATGTGAATGCCACAGCTTCGGCGGTGTGCTTGAGCCCCGCTACATTGTCGGCGCGGAACCACTTGACCAGTGAGCTATTACGCACTCTTTAAAGGGTGGCTGCTTCTAAGCCAACCTCCTGGTTGTCTATGCGACCCCACATCCTTTTCCACTTAGCACACGCTTAGGGGCCTTAGCTGGTGATCTGGGCTGTTTCCCTCTCGACTACGAAGCTTATCCCCCGCAGTCTCACTGCCGCGCTCTCACTTACCGGCATTCGGAGTTTGGCTGATTTCGGTAAGCTTGTGGGCCCCCTAGACCATCCAGTGCTCTACCTCCGGCAAGAAACACGCGACGCTGCACCTAAATGCATTTCGGGGAGAACCAGCTATCACGGAGTTTGATTGGCCTTTCACCCCTAACCACAGGTCATCCCCCAATTTTTCAACATTGGTGGGTTCGGCCCTCCACGCGGTCTTACCCGCGCTTCAGCCTGCCCATGGCTAGATCACTCCGCTTCGGGTCTAGGACACGCGACTGAATCGCCCTATTCAGACTCGCTTTCGCTACGGCTCCCCCACACGGGTTAACCTCGCCACATGCCACTAACTCGCAGGCTCATTCTTCAAAAGGCACGCCGTCACCCCGCAAGGCTCCGACGGATTGTAGGCGAACGGTTTCAGGTACTATTTCACTCCCCTCCCGGGGTACTTTTCACCATTCCCTCACGGTACTTGTCCGCTATCGGTCACCAGGAAGTATTTAGGCTTACCAGGTGGTCCTGGCAGATTCACGGCAGATTTCAGGGGTCCGCCGCTACTCGGGAACACCCACAGAAGGTCAGCAACTTTCACCTACCGGACTTTCACCGTCTACGGTCAGCCATTCCAGACTGTTCGACTAGCCACTGACTTTGTAACTTCTCGAACAAGTGTCAGCTTGTTCAGCAGGGTCCCACAACCCCGACCACGCAACCCCTGACAGGTATCACACGCAGCCGGTTTAGCCTCGATCCGCTTTCGCTCGCCACTACTCACGGAATCACTAAATTGTTTTCTCTTCCTACGGGTACTGAGATGTTTCACTTCCCCGCGTTCCCTCCACACACCCTATGTGTTCAGGTGTGGGTGACACCACATGACTGGTGCCAGGTTTCCCCATTCGGACACCCTGGGATCACAGCTTGGTTGACAGCTCCCCCAGGCCTATCGCGGCCTCCCACGTCCTTCATCGGCTCCTGGTGCCAAGGCATTCACCGTTCGCCCTTGACAACTTGACCACAAAGATGCTCGCGTCCACTGTGCAATTCTCAACAAACGACCAACCCACAACCCGATCCACCCCACACCAGAACCCGACAACCGCCGGCGGTATATGGAGCCAAGTCATGCCTGGCAGACATCCAGACCCCCGAAAGGGCCCGGCACGTCACCGAAAAAACAACCAACGGTTGTTCCTTCAGGACCCAACAGGGTGCTCATCATCCCCACCCAGCCGCACCAGGAAAAACCGTTCCCACCACCAATAAAGGCAGCTGTACTAGGCATCCCGGCCGTTGCCGGAGGAAAACTAACCAGTGTCTCCGCCATTCGAGCACCCCGCCACCACAGTCGGGCAGCGCGGGCTCCTTGCACCCTTTCAGGTGAAGGTGCTCCTTAGAAAGGAGGTGATCCAGCCGCACCTTCCGGTACGGCTACCTTGTTACGACTTCGTCCCAATCGCCAGCCCCACCTTCGACGGCTCCCTCCACAAGGGTTGGGCCACCGGCTTCGGGTGTTGCCGACTTTCGTGACGTGACGGGCGGTGTGTACAAGGCCCGGGAACGTATTCACCGCAGCGTTGCTGATCTGCGATTACTAGCGACTCCGACTTCACGGGGTCGAGTTGCAGACCCCGATCCGAACTGAGACCGGCTTTTTGGGATTCGCTCCACCTCGCGGTATCGCAGCCCATTGTACCGGCCATTGTAGCATGCGTGAAGCCCTGGACATAAGGGGCATGATGACTTGACGTCATCCCCACCTTCCTCCGAGTTGACCCCGGCAGTCTTCGATGAGTCCCCGCCATAACGCGCTGGCAACATCGAACGAGGGTTGCGCTCGTTGCGGGACTTAACCCAACATCTCACGACACGAGCTGACGACAGCCATGCACCACCTGTGACCGCCCCCGAAGGACCTCACATCTCTGCGAGTTTTGCGGCCATGTCAAACCCAGGTAAGGTTCTTCGCGTTGCATCGAATTAATCCGCATGCTCCGCCGCTTGTGCGGGCCCCCGTCAATTCCTTTGAGTTTTAGCCTTGCGGCCGTACTCCCCAGGCGGGGCGCTTAATGCGTTAGCTGCGGCACAGGAAACCGGAGAGGTCCCCCACACCTAGCGCCCAACGTTTACAGCGTGGACTACCAGGGTATCTAATCCTGTTCGCTCCCCACGCTTTCGCTCCTCAGCGTCAGTATCGGCCCAGAGACCCGCCTTCGCCACCGGTGTTCCTCCTGATATCTGCGCATTTCACCGCTACACCAGGAATTCCAGTCTCCCCTACCGAACTCTAGCCTGCCCGTATCGACCGCAGGCTTGGGGTTGAGCCCCAAGTTTTCACGGTCGACGCGACAAGCCGCCTACGAGCTCTTTACGCCCAATAAATCCGGACAACGCTCGCACCCTACGTCTTACCGCGGCTGCTGGCACGTAGTTGGCCGGTGCTTCTTCTGCAGGTACCGTCACTCTCGCTTCGTCCCTGCTGAAAGAGGTTTACAACCCGAAGGCCGTCATCCCTCACGCGGCGTCGCTGCATCAGGCTTCCGCCCATTGTGCAATATTCCCCACTGCTGCCTCCCGTAGGAGTCTGGGCCGTGTCTCAGTCCCAGTGTGGCCGGTCGCCCTCTCAGGCCGGCTACCCGTCGTCGCCTTGGTGGGCCATTACCCCACCAACAAGCTGATAGGCCGCGAGTCCATCCCAGGCCGAAAAACTTTCCACCCAACCCCATGCGAGGCCAGGTCATATTCGGTATTAGCCCCCGTTTCCGAGGGTTATCCCAAAGCCTAGGGCAGGTTACTCACGTGTTACTCACCCGTTCGCCGCTCGAGTACCCCGAAGGGCCTTTCCGCTCGACTTGCATGTGTTAAGCACGCCGCCAGCGTTCGTCCTGAGCCAGGATCAAACTCTCCAACAAAAACTTGTTGAACAATCATCCTGACAACAAACAATGTTGCCAAAGGAATCCCAACCAACAATCCCAAAGGACTGCCAGTCCGGGGTATAAATCATAATTGGCACTGGCTTTTCAAGCACCCTGTTGAGTTCTCAAAGAACAACCACACACCGATCAG
>NZ_JBAKHW010000090.1:0-4365 GCF_036906815.1 Micromonospora sp. CPCC 205539
GGCGGAGCGCTGGCGCGGGGCAGAGCGCTGGCGCGGGGCGGGGCGCTTGCGCGGGGCGGGCCGCGGGGCGGGGCAGAGCGCTGGCGCGGGGCGGGGCAGAGCGCTGGCGCGGGGCGCGGGTTAGGTGGTGGGTGGGGAGGTTCCTGCTTGGTCGAGGGCTGCGCCGAGGCGGGTGGCCAGGGCGAGGTGGGCCACTCGGGCCTGGCGGAACGCGTACCGGAACAGCGGGGCCGGCGCGGTCAGGGTGATCTCGACGTCGATCCGGACCAGCCCGTCCGGCTCCGTGCGCAGCCGAGTGTGGTTGCGCACCGTGGTGGCCGGCCACTGCCGGGCGAGCATGACGATCTCGTCGGCCTCGCTGATGAGCACGTCCGCCCGGTAGGTCGTTCGCATGTGCAGCGGCCCGACCGGTAACCGGTCGTTGATCACGTAGCTGGCCTTGGCGCCGGGGCGAGGCGGCAACTGGCGGACCTGGACGATCAGCGGGTGCAGTTCGCCCTGCCGGGTCAGGTCGCTGAGCAACGCCGCTGCCTCGGCGAGTGAGCAGCGGGCCTGGACGGTGTAGCTGAAGGTATCGCTCCTGAGCACACCGTCTCCTACCGTCGATTGGTCGAACGATCGTCCCGTACCAATGTCGAGCTGGCAACGGCCGGACGGACACCGGCCGTTGTTCCGCCGTTCGGGGGACGTTCGCATAACGCTCGGTTGGTGGGGAATCACCCTCGGCAAGAGTGACGGAAGGCGGGGCGATGAGTGGCGACGACCGGTGAGCGGGCACGTGATGGTCTTCGCGCCCACCCCGCAGCTGACTGTGACGTTGGATCAGCCGAATGACCAGCCCGAACTGCACCTGCACCCCGGTGGGCAGGGCGTCTGGCAGGCCCGGATGGTGATGTCGCTGGGGATCGACGTGGTGCTCTGCACCGCGCTCGGTGGCGAGATCGGCCAGGTCCTCGAGCCGCTGCTCCTCAGCGAGGGGGTGGACCTGAAGGTGGTGGTCCGCGACTCCGGCAGCGGCGGGTACGTGCACGATCGTCGCGACGGTTCCCGGCGGGAGATCGTCGACGTGCCCGGGCAGCCACTGAGCCGGCATGAGCTTGACGAGCTGTACAACCTGGCCCTCGGCGAGGGCCTGCGGGCCTCGGTGAGCATGCTCAGCGGGCCGAACGAGCCGTGGCTCGTTCCCGCCGATCTGTACCGGCGCTTCGCCGCCGACCTCAGCGCCAACGGCGGACGGGTGGTGGTCGACCTCTCCGGCGACCACCTTGGCGCGGTGCTGAAGAGCGGGGTGTTCTTCCTGAAGGTGAGCCACGAGGAGCTGATCCGCGACGGCCGTGCCCGCAGCGACGACAGCGCCGAGCTGACCCGGGCGATGTACGACCTGCACGCGTCGGGCGCCGAGACGGTGGTGGTGAGTCGAGCCGATCAGCCGGCGTTGGCGCTCATCGACGGGGAACTGTTCGAGGTGGAGATGCCCCGGTTGGAGGCCGCCGATCCGCGCGGCGCGGGCGACTCGATGACCGCCGGTGTGGCCGCCGTGGTGGCCGGCGGCGGGGACATCCGGACCGCCATCCGTACCGGCGCCGCCGCCGGGGCCCTGAACGTGACCCGGCACGGCCTGGGCACCGGGCGGTTGGACTCGATCACCGGGTTGGTGGACCGGGTCCGGCTGGTTCCGGCGGACAGCCGGCCGCAGGAGCGGACCACCCCCGACGAGCTGGCCGACCGGACGGTCGAGCGGTGAAACCGCGGGTGTTGGTCACCAACGACGACGGGATCGCCGCGCCCGGCATCCAGGCGCTGGCCTGGGCTGCCGTGCAGCGGGGCCTGGACGTGGTCGTCGCGGCGCCCATGGAGGAGGCCAGCGGCACCAGCGCCGCGATGAGCGCGCTGGAGCGGGACGGGCGGGTGGTGGTGCAGGACCATCCGCTGCCGGAACTCCCCGGGGTCCCGGCGTACGGGGTTACCGGCTCCCCCGGCTTCATCACGCTGATCGCTCTGCACGGTGCGTTCGGCCCGCCGCCGTCGGTGGTGCTCTCCGGCATCAACCGGGGCGCCAATGCCGGTCGCGCGGTGCTGCACTCCGGCACGGTGGGTGCCGCGTTCACCGCCGCCACGAACGGCTGCCGGGCGATGGCGGTCTCGCTGGACGTGCTCTCCGCCGGCGAGGCGACGGCCGCGAGCGGTGGTGCCGCGGTGGCTGCCGCATCCCGGGTACGCGACGCCGAGCGCCACTGGAGCACCGCGGCGCGGGTCGCCCTGGACCTGCTGCCCCGGCTGACCGCCGCGCCAGCGGAGAGCGTGCTCAACGTCAACGCCCCGGATCTGCCACACGGTCGGCTGCGCGGGGTACGCCGGGGCACGCTCGCCAGCTTCGGCCAGGTGCAGATGACGGTGGCCGAGTCCGGGCACGGCTTCGTGCGTACCTCATTGGAGGAGCCGGGGCAGGCCGCGCAGGCCGGCACGGACGTGGCGCTGCTGGCTGCCGGGTACGCGTCGGTGACGGCGATCCGGGCCGTCACCGAGGCGACCGACGTCGACCTGACGGGTTTGGAGGGGCAGCCCTGAGTAGCCCTGAGGGGTGGGGCTGCCCAGACGTGGCGGGCGGGCCTGCCCGGCCCGACAGGGTATGGCTGAGAGGCCTCGACGGGCAGGGTGCGGCGGTGAGGCGCTGGCAGGTGAGCCCTGAGCGGCCTGGCTGGGCGTCCTGCCGTTGGTGGCGGGGCTGGTCGAAGTTGGAAGGCTGACGCTGGTCGCAGCGAGCGCTCAGGCGCCGGGAAGCACCTCAGGGGTGGCGGCGGCGCCAGCGAAATAGGGCTCCGGAGCGCCGAAGAGACCGAGCAGGCCGGTCACCCAGAGCTGACGGTGCACGAAGCGGCTGGGTTGGGTGACCACGAGCTTGACGCCGCTGACTTCAGCGGTCTGGAAGCCGGCGACCATGGCGCTGATGCCGACGGAGTCGATGAAGGTGACCAGCCTCATGTTCAGTTCGATCCGGAGAGGGCGGCCCTTGGCCAGCACCTCGGCAATCGCCTCGCGCACCTCGTACGCGGTGTCGACGTCGATCTCGCCCCGCGGGGCGATCTCCACGACACCACCAGACAGAACCGACTTCACGATCGACAGGCTCACGCGAGCACCTCCACCCGCCCGTCCCCCGGGCGCCTCATCAGTACGCGGGCCGCGACCGAGAGTATTCCTCCGACGGCCTCGGTCGCCACCCCTCGGGATGAGCAATTCGCGGATTCGGGCACATCAAGTCACCCATCTCCGTAATTTTCGTTATCTGATCACTCGACGATCGGTCGGAGCCGACGCGTCGCCGGACCAGGGTAACGGTCCCAGCTCGACACACCCGACAAGCGGCCCGTCAGGCGCGCCCCTCCCGCGTGCGGCGGCGTGTCGCACCTCGTCGACCAAGCTTCCGACACGGCCCGCGGTTGCTGGGCGGGCCTAGCATCGGCCGGGGATGTCCACCGTGACGGAGAGGACCATCGATGATCAAGAGATTGGCTGGGCTGGCTGGCGTTGCCGCGCTGCTCGCTCTCGTACTGGCCTGCGGTTTCGGTGGCGGCGGCGACGATGACGACGACGATGACGACGACTTCGCCCGGGGCGTGGCAGTGGTGGTGCTGCGCTAAGCCCCGTCGAGCCGGGTCGGCCGGGTTTGCGCCCGGCCGACCCGGGGCACTGCGGATGAGGCGAACCGTGACGCGCTGGACAGACGCCGAAGTCCGAAGTGGCCGGCGGCTTCGGCACCCGAGGAGGTAACCACGATGTTCGGAAACAACCTGCTGGACCGCCGCAGCAAGCCGGAGCGGATCGCGGACCAGGCGTGGGAGCACCTCGCCTCCGCCGTCAGCTCCGCCGGAGACAGTGTCCTGGACACTGTGCGGGACACCGCCCGATCGGCCCGCCGCAACAGCAGCGACCTCGCCGACGGGGCGGGTGACCTGGTCGGCTCCGCCGCCGACGAAGCGCGCCGACGCGCCTCGTTGGCCTTCGACGCGCTCGCTGGTCGTCGGCCGGCGCTGCCCTGGACGCTGCTGATCGGTGCCGCGCTGGTGGGCGCTGCAATCGGCTGGGCCGTCGGTTCCGCCGCTCGGGCCGCTGGCAGCCAGGAGGACCCGGCCGTGGACGACGTCGAGTTCGTCGACGTCGACCGCCCCAACTCACCGGTCGGCCTGGACGGCTAGTAAGTCCCATCACACGCATCAACGAGCCCCGCTCGACCTACCGGTCAAGCGGGGCTCGCCCGTCTCGCGCGCCCCGCGCCCCGCGCCCCGCGCCCCGCGCCCCGCGCCCCGCGCCCCGCGCCCCGCGCCCCGCGCCCCGCGCCCCGCGCCGATGATCGTGCTCGATCCT
>NZ_JBAKHW010000091.1:0-4061 GCF_036906815.1 Micromonospora sp. CPCC 205539
GCGGGCACTACATCAGCGTCGTCGGCTACCGCGACGGCGGACAGACAGTGAAGATCGCCGACTCCGCCGACCCGACCATGGCCTCCTACGAGGTCAGCGTCGAGCACCTCGCCGACTGGATCGCCACCCGCGGCTACGCCACCAGCTGACCCACACCACAAACCACGAAGGCCGGCCCCCTACCGGGGCCGGCCTTCGTCATGTTCAGGAGGAGGTCATGCCGAGTCCGCGAGGACGGTCAGGATCTGCTCGCCGTACTTGGCGAGTTTGTTGTCGCCGACCCCGCTGACCCCGGACAGCTCCGCCAGTGAGCCGGGCGCGTCATTAGCGATCTGCCGCAACGTGGCGTCGTGGAAGATGACGTACGCCGGAACGCCCTGCTCCTTGGCGCTGGCCGCCCGCCAGGCACGCAGGCGTTCGAAGACGGCCGCTGCGGCCGGGGCCAGCTCGGCGACCACGGTGGCCGCGCCGCGGGGTTTCGCCGAACGGCTCGACACCGGCTTCTCCGGCTCACGGCGCATCGTGACGGTGCGTCGGCGGCCCAGAACGTCGGCGCTCGCCTCGGTGAGCGCCAGCGTGCCGTAGTCGCCCTCCACGGCGAGCAGCCCCTCGGCGAGCAACTGTCGGACCACGCCCCGCCACTCGGCCTCGCGCAGGTCGGCGCCGATGCCGAAGACGGTCAGCGAGTCGTGGCCGTACTGGCTGATCTTGTCGGTCTGTTTGCCGAGCAGGATGTCGATGCAGTGCCCCGCGCCGAACCGCTGGTTGCGTTCGCGGTCGAGCCGGAAGATGGTGGAGAGCAGCTTCTGTGCGGCGACCGTGCCGTCCCAGGACTCGGGCGGGCTCAGGCAGGTGTCGCAGTTGCCGCAGGCCGTTGTCGTGGTCTCGCCGAAGTATTCGAGGAGCTGCACCCGCCGGCAGCGCACCGTCTCGCACAGCGCGAGCATCGCGTCCAGGTGGGCGGCGAGGTTGCGGCGGTGGGCGAGGTCGCCCTCGGACGTCTCGATCATCTTGCGCTGCTGGACCACGTCCTGCAGCCCGTACGCCAGCCAGGCGGTGGACGGCAGCCCGTCCCGGCCGGCGCGGCCGGTCTCCTGGTAGTAGCCCTCGACCGACTTGGGCAGGTCGAGGTGGGCGACGAACCGGACGTCGGGCTTGTCGATGCCCATGCCGAAGGCGATGGTGGCCACCATCACCAGGCCGTCCTCACGCAGGAAACGCTGTTGGTTGCGCGCGCGGGTCGCCGAGTCCAAGCCGGCGTGGTACGGAAGAGCGGCGATGCCGTTGGTGGTGAGGAACTCCGCAGTCTTGTCCACCGAGGCGCGGGACAGGCAGTAGACGATGCCGGCGTCGCCGGGGTGCTCGTCGCGCAGCAGGGCCAGTAGCTGCTTGCGGGGCTCCCGCTTGGGCACGATCCGGTACTGGATGTTGGGCCGGTCGAAGCTGGCGACGAAGTGTCGGGCCTCGTCGAGCTTGAGCCGGGTGGCGATCTCGGTGCGGGTGGCGCTGGTCGCGGTCGCGGTGAGCGCGATCCGGGGCACCTGCGGCCACCGCTCGTGCAGCATCGACAGCGCCAGGTAGTCCGGGCGGAAGTCGTGCCCCCACTGGGACACGCAGTGCGCCTCGTCGATCGCGAACAGCGCGATCTTGCCCCGGTCCAGCAGGGCGAGGGTGGAACGGACGCCGAGCGCCTCGGGGGCCAGGTAGAGCAGGTCCAGCTCACCGGCGACGAAGGCCGCCTCGACCCGGCGCCGGGCGTTGAGATCCTGGGTCGAGTTGAGGAAGCCGGCTCGGACGCCGACGGCGGTGAGCGCGTCCACCTGGTCCTGCATGAGGGCGATCAGCGGGGACACGACGACCGCGACGCCGTCGCGGATCAGGGCCGGGATCTGGTAGCAGAGCGACTTGCCGCCACCGGTGGGCATCAGCACCAGCGCGTCACCGCCGGCCACCAGATGGTCGATGACCTGCTGCTGGGTGCCGCGGAAGGCGTCGTAGCCGAACACCCGGCGGAGCACCCGTAGCGCGTCCTCGGTGCCCAGGTCCGTGGGGGAAGCCATCCGCGGAGTCTACGAGCCGACCCCGACAGCCCACGCCCGGCGCACCCGGGGACGGGTACGTCGGGCGCGGCGCGGGTCAGCCGGGCTGGCTGGACCGGTTGGCCAACCCGCGTGGCGGGGCCTTCATCCCGACCACGATGTCGACGATCTCGATGTAGCGCGCCTTGTTGCCCATCCGGAACGCGGTTGCCGCCGCGTTGATCTCCTCGAGGGTGTCGCCCTCGACGATGGTGACCTGGTCGTACTTGCCGTTCACCCCGGTGGTCACGACGTGGGTGAGCTGCTTGGCGAAGCGGCCCAGGTCCCGAGCGTGCTCTGCGGAGACCTCGTGGATGCCCTCCCGGCCGAGGGCGAAGTATTCCGGACTGATCCGCATGAAGAGGAAGCCGATGTATTTGTTCTTGTCGGCCAGATCGTGCATCGCACCCTCCCAGATGTTGGCCTTGAGCTGCGACGATCGCGCTCAGCATATTTACGGTCACTGATCGTCATCAAGTGGCGTCAACTGTCGGGAGAGCGACCGAGAACCGCTCCCCGCCGGTCGACCTACGCCGGGTGCCCGGCCCCGTTCGAGCGGCGGGATAGAGTCGCTGATTGACCATTCGCGGCCGAGACGGCCGCGGCGCCACGGCTTGGGGGTACGGGTGAGCGAGGCGCGCACAGGCGGCGACCGGATCGACGCTCCGGCGGCCGTCGACGGGCAGCCGACGGCGGAGTCGGAGACCACGCTCGTGGTGGTCACGGGGCTCTCCGGTGGCGGCCGCAGCACGGTCGCACGGGCGCTGGAGAACGTCGGCTACTACGTGGTGGACAACCTGCCGCAGGCGTTGATGCTCGACATGGCCGAGCTGGCCTTCAAGGCCGGCGGCGCGGCCCGGCGTACGGCCATGGTGCTGGACGTGCGCTCGCGCGCCTTCTCGACGGACCTGGCCGGGGCGATCCGGGAGCTGAAGGAGCGCGGCTTCTCGCCCCGGGTGGTCTTCGTCGACGCCGACGACGAGGTGCTGATCCGGCGGTTCGAGAGCGTTCGCCGCTCGCACCCGTTGCAGGGCGACGGGCGGCTGGCCGACGGCATCGCCGTCGAGCGGGGGCTGTTGGAGGAGGCCCGCGACCAGGCCGACGTGATCATCGACACCAGCGTCCTGAACGTCAACCAGCTCCGGCGGCGCATCGAGGAGCTGTTCGGTGGCGAGGACGCCCGCCGGTTGCGGGTCACCGTGCTGTCGTTCGGCTTCAAGTACGGTCTGCCGCCGGACGCCGACTTCGTGCTGGACGCCCGCTTCCTGCCCAATCCGTACTGGGTGCCGGAGCTGCGCGAGCACACCGGGCGCGAGGAGGCGGTCAGCGCGTACGTGCTGGGCCAGGAGGGAGCGGACGCCTTCGTCGCCTCGTACGCCGACCTGGTCAACGCCACCACGGCCGGCTTCGAGCGGGAGGGCAAGCGGTACCTGACGGTGGCCGTGGGCTGTACCGGTGGCAAGCACCGCAGTGTGGCCATCACCGAGGAGTTGGCCAGCCGGCTGCGCCAGTCCGGGCTGGCGGCCAACGCGCAGCACCGCGACCTGGGGCGGGAATGACCGCCCGCCGGGTCGTGGCGTTCGGTGGCGGCCACGGGCTGTCCGTGTCGCTGCGCGCGCTGCGGCACTGCGCTCCCGAACTCGACCTGGACATCACCGCCGTCGTCACGGTCGGCGACGACGGGGGCTCCAGCGGTCGGCTACGCGCCGAACGCGGCGGTCTGCCCCCCGGCGACCTGCGGCAGGCCCTGGTCGCGCTGGCGGGGGACCATCCGGCCACCCGGCGCAGCGCCGGCCTGTTCCAGCACCGCTTCGCCGCCGCGACGGCAGGCGTACCCCCGCTTGGTGGAAGCGGCCCGGGCCCGGCAGCCACCCGCGGCCCCGACACCAGCGGCGGCCCCGGCGGCACCCCCCAGGCCGGCGGCACCGCCCAGGCCGGCGCCGCGCAGGCCAGGGCGAGTCGGGCCACGCCGGTCTTGCCGCG
>NZ_JBAKHW010000092.1:0-2101 GCF_036906815.1 Micromonospora sp. CPCC 205539
TGTCAACGCCGCCCCAACCCTGACCACCGTGGTCCGGCTGAAACTGGACCACCTCGGTTGGTTGATCTTTAGTCGTTAGTCTTATTTGCTGCAGGGACGCGGCCGAGGTCGCGGTCTTTGAGTCGGTAGCTGTCGCCCTTCATCGAGATGACTTCGGCGTGGTGGACGAGGCGGTCGATCATGGCTGCGGCGACGACGTCGTCGCCGAAGACTTCGCCCCAACGCCCGAAGGGCTTGTTGCTGGTGACGATTAGCGAGGCCCGTTCGTAGCGGTTGGAGACCAGTTGGAAGAACAGGTTGGCGGCTTCGGCTTCGAAGGGGATGTAGCCGACCTCGTCGACGATCAGCAGCGGGATCCGACCGAGTTTGACCAGTTCGTCTTGCAGGCGGCCGGCGTGGTGGGCGTCGGCGAGGCGGGACACCCATTGGGCGGCGGTGGCGAACGCGACGCGGTGTCCGGCCTGGCAGGCCCGGATCCCGAGGCCGATGGACAGGTGGGTCTTGCCGGTGCCGGGCGGGCCCAAGAAGACGACGTTCTCCTTCGACGCCACGAAGTCCAGGGTGCCCAGATGGGCGATCGTCTCCCGCTTCAACGATCGCTGGTGCTCGAAGTCGAACTCCTCGAGACTCTTGCGGGCCGGGAACCTCGCGGCTCGGATACGCCCTTCACCGCCGTGTGATTCCCGGGCGGCGACCTCGCGTTGCAGGCAGGCGGCGAGGAACTCCTCATGCGTCCACGACTCCGCCCGAGCCCGCTCGGCCAGACGTTCGACCGACGCGGCGAGGGAGGGTGCTTTCAGCGCGCGGGTGAGGAACGCGATCTCGGAGGACACGTTGCGGTTGCTGGTCTTGGCGGCCATCACGCAGCCACCTCGACGTCGAGGCCGAACATCCGGTCGTAATCGCTGAGCCGCCGGTGCTCGACCTCCGCGGTGACTGCCGGCGCCGGCACCTGCCGGGCGGCCATGCGCAGGTCAGCAGCGGCCTGCCGATGGACCGGGTCGGTGATGCTCTGATGCTTGGCCCAGCAGCGGTCGTGTCGGGCGACCTGGCGGCTGTCGCAGAACACCTGCACCCGATCGGCGTCAGCGACGATGTCGATACGTCTTCCCACCGCCGCCGGGTGCACCGAGTAGTCGTTACTGTCCAACCGGACGTAATGATCGCGAGGCAACCGCGTGGTCTGTCGCCAGCCGACCACCGGAGCCACTGGCGGCAGCGACAGCATCGCGGCCCGGTCGGCGTCCCACCGCTCGGCCGGGCGGCAGCCCAACATCCGGTGTTGGCGGTTGTTCGCCCGCACCAGCCACTCGGTCAGCTGCGCGTTGAAGTCCTGCGGCGAGCCGAACCGGCGCCCGGGCAGGAACGACGTCTCGAGATAGCCGTTGGCTCGCTCAACCAGGCCCTTGGCCTCCGGGTCCGCCGGCCGGCATTGGATCACCTTGATGCCGAGGGTCCCGCGGAAGGCGTTCATCGCCTCAGTCAGCTGCGGACGGCCGGCCCGCCACTGCCCGACCGCGGACTCGTTATCCCAGACCAAAGCCTTGGGCGTCCGGTCCCAGCCGGAGATCAATGTCCAGTGCCCGGCCAGCAGATCCGGTGACTGCCGCGACGGGATCATCACCGCCGACAGCCACCGCGAATACCCCGACACCATCACCAACACCGGCGGCCTGCTGACCTGCCCGAAACCCAAGGTCACGTCCGCCGGCGGGAACCACAGATCACACTGCGCCAACTCACCCGGCAGATAGTCAGTGCGCTGGGCCGGGTCCGGACGGCGGAACAACGGCCGCAGCTGCTGCACCCGATCACAGAACACCGTCTTGCCCCGGGTCCACCCGACCCGTTCCATGATCACTGTCGAGGGCATGTCCGGGAACTCGGCCAGCAACACCCTGATCTGCGGCTCGACCACATCTACTATCGAGCCCTTCGCCGCCCGCTGATACCGCGGCGGCTCATCACTGGCCAGGGCCTTCTTCACGGTGTTGCGAGACATCCTCAACCGCCGTGCGATGGCCTGAATTGCCATGCCCTCCGACCGCCGCAGCCGCCGGATCTCCGCCCAGTCCTCCACGTTCAGCACCTCCCGATGCTT
>NZ_JBAKHW010000093.1:0-1333 GCF_036906815.1 Micromonospora sp. CPCC 205539
TCGGCTACTTATGTACTGGTGCTACGACCGCAGCCCGGCCAGGCTTGGTCGAGGTGACCGGCGGGGTGGCTCTCTCATCGGCTGCCCACCGCGATTTGGTGTGGCTCTCACATGGCATGCCTCCTGCCGGTCACCGTGGCGCGGAGAGGCTCAAGAGGGGTCTGCCCAGCTCGAAGTAGCGCTGCCCTCCTCGCTGACATCAGCCCTTGTCTGATCGAGGAGGACGAGCGTGGGACGCGTCATCATCGGTATGGATCCGCACAAGCGGTCCGCGACCATTGAAATCATTAACGACCGCGAGAAGATCCTCGCCCAGGGCCGGTTCACCACCGACCGCGACGGCTACCAGGCCATGCTCAAGCTCGGCCGGCAGCACAAGGAGCGGATCTGGGCGGTGGAAGGCTGTAACGGGATCGGGCGGCACATCGCTCAACGCCTCGTCGCCGACGGCGAGACCGTGGTGGACGTGCCGGCGAAACTGTCCGCGCGGGTCCGCGTGTTCGACACCGGTCAGGGCCGCAAGACCGACCCGGTCGACGCCCACAGCGTCGCCGTCGCAGCCCTACGCACCACGGGTTTGCGGCAAGTCGCCGTCGACGACGTCACCGTTGCGCTGCGGCTGCTCGTCGACCGCCGCGACGGTCTTGGCCACGCCCGCACCGATCTACTCAACCGCATCCACAAACTTTTGCTGGAACTACTGCCCGGCGGGGCCAAGCAGTTCCTGTCCGCCCCGCAGGCCCGAACCCTGCTCAACACGGTGCGGCCGCGCGACCTTGTCGGGTCCACCCGCCGGCGGCTCACGTCGGAACTCATCACCGAGCTCGCCCAGGTCGACAAGAAGATCAAGGCAGCGAACAAAGAACTCACCGAACTCGTCGCCGCCACCGGCAGTGGTCTGCAGGACCTCAACGGCATCGGCCCCTCCGGCGCCGCCCGCCTGATCGGCGACATCGGTGACATCAGCCGGTTCGCCAGCCGCGGGCACTTCGCGTCCTGGAACGGCACCGCACCCCTTGATGCGTCCTCCGGCGATCAAAGACGCCACCGGCTATCCCGTGCCGGGAACCGGCGCATTAACCGAGCCCTGCACATCATGGCCATCGTTCAACTGCGCCACGACACCGAAGGCCGCGCTTACTACCGGCGCAAACTCGCAGCCGGCAAAACTCCAATGGAAGCCATGCGCTGCCTGAAACGACGCCTGTCCGACGTCGTCTACAAGCAGATGACCAACGATGCCAAGAAGGTCAAGACGGGCCCGGGAGGACACGTGGGGGCGACTCTTCAATCCAGCGCGGCCGACCCAACCCCCAAGGTCGACACTTCGGAA
>NZ_JBAKHW010000094.1:0-1260 GCF_036906815.1 Micromonospora sp. CPCC 205539
AGTATTTTACAAATCCAAATACATACTAAGGGTTTCTTATATGCTCAACACATGAGCGAAACCCTATAGGAACCCTAATTCCCTTATCTGGGAACTACTCACACATTATTATGGAGAAACTCGAGCTACTCTATTCCTTTGCCCTCGGACGAGTGCTGGGGCGTCGGTTTCCACTATCGGCGAGTACTTCTACACAGCCATCGGTCCAGACGGCCGCGCTTCTGCGGGCGATTTGTGTACGCCCGACAGTCCCGGCTCCGGATCGGACGATTGCGTCGCATCGACCCTGCGCCCAAGCTGCATCATCGAAATTGCCGTCAACCAAGCTCTGATAGAGTTGGTCAAGACCAATGCGGAGCATATACGCCCGGAGGCGCGGCGATCCTGCAAGCTCCGGATGCCTCCGCTCGAAGTAGCGCGTCTGCTGCTCCATACAAGCCAACCACGGCCTCCAGAAGAGGATGTTGGCGACCTCGTATTGGGAATCCCCGAACATCGCCTCGCTCCAGTCAATGACCGCTGTTATGCGGCCATTGTCCGTCAGGACATTGTTGGAGCCGAAATCCGCATGCACGAGGTGCCGGACTTCGGGGCAGTCCTCGGCCCAAAGCATCAGCTCATCGAGAGCCTGCGCGACGGACGCACTGACGGTGTCGTCCATCACAGTTTGCCAGTGATACACATGGGGATCAGCAATCGCGCATATGAAATCACGCCATGTAGTGTATTGACCGATTCCTTGCGGTCCGAATGGGCCGAACCCGCTCGTCTGGCTAAGATCGGCCGCAGCGATCGCATCCATGGCCTCCGCGACCGGCTGGAGAACAGCGGGCAGTTCGGTTTCAGGCAGGTCTTGCAACGTGACACCCTGTGCACGGCGGGAGATGCAATAGGTCAGGCTCTCGCTGAACTCCCCAATGTCAAGCACTTCCGGAATCGGGAGCGCGGCCGATGCAAAGTGCCGATAAACATAACGATCTTTGTAGAAACCATCGGCGCAGCTATTTACCCGCAGGACATATCCACGCCCTCCTACATCGAAGCTGAAAGCACGAGATTCTTCGCCCTCCGAGAGCTGCATCAGGTCGGAGACGCTGTCGAACTTTTCGATCAGAAACTTCTCGACAGACGTCGCGGTGAGTTCAGGCTTTTTCATTTGGATGCTTGGGTAGAATAGGTAAGTCAGATTGAATCTGAAATAAAGGGAGGAAGGGCGAACTTAAGAAGGTATGACCGGGTCGTCCACTTACCTTGCTTGAC
>NZ_JBAKHW010000095.1:0-1228 GCF_036906815.1 Micromonospora sp. CPCC 205539
CGCCAGGGCCGGGCCGGGCTGGGCCGTCGGGGGCGCGGCGGTCCGGCCCCACGGCGGGATCTCCGGCGGTGCCCGGCCGGGCGCGGCCGGCCGGCGCGGAGCGGGCACCTCGAGTCGGTACGCCCGGACCGGCGGGGCCGCCACCAGGCGCGGGCCGCCCGCCGACGGCGGGACCGGGGTACGGGGCGTCACCGCGCTCCCCCGGCGCGCCGGGTCGACCCGGACCGGCGGGGCCGTCCTGGTCAGCTTCCGCTGGCCGGCGACGTCGACGGATCGGGTCCGCGGTGGGCGGCGGGGAACCGGGCCGGCCGGTGGGGCCGTTGGCCGCCGGGTCGGGCTCGGCGAGCCGGCCCAGCGACCGGTCCGTCGGGTCCGCCGAGATGGGCCGGCCGGCCCGTCGGCCCGCGGGGCCATCGGCGGCCGGGTCGGGGCCGGCGAGCGGGCCGCGCGAGGGATTGGTGAGGTCGCCGGTGGGCGACGTCGGCCGACGGTCGGCGGCCGACGCGGGCGGGGACCCGCCGCGCCGGTTGACCACCGGCAGGCCGGGGTCGGTGTGTGGCAGACGGCCGGCCTGGCGCAGCCAGTCGGCGGGCCGCTCGGGGCGGTCCGCCCGGGGTTCGCCGGGCGCGCGTCGATCCGGCTCGTCCGGGGCTGCCCGGCGCCGCCCGGGGGCGTCGGTCGGGCCGAGGGTGGGCGTGCCGCCGGTGGGCCCGGTGGTCGCGTCGGGCACCGGCGGCGCGTTGCCGGACCGGGGCACTCCCGGCCCGTCGGGTTCGGCGGCGCGACGACGCCCGCCGGCCACCGGACGGACACGGTCGGCGGGCCCACGGCCGGGCGGTTCCTGCGCGCCGGGCGCGCCGGGGTCGACCGGGCCGGGACGACGCCGGGCGGTCCGCGGATCACGGTCGGCGTCGGGGTCAGGACGCGGACCGCCAGCGGCCGGCGTTGCGACAGCGCCCGGCGCCGTGTCGAGGTGGGCCGGGCCGGGGGCGACGGGCGGTGCTGCGGCCCGTGCCGAATCGGTCACGCGACGACCGGCGGGCCTGCCGTCCGTGGGCAGCGGGCGCGCGGGATCGGTGGGATCCGGGCCGGGGCGGCGCCCCGGGGGCACGGCGTCCGGCCGGCGCAGCGGTGGCATCGCGTCCGCCCGACCCGGCGGCATGGCGGCGTCCCCGCGCCGACCCGTCGGGGCGCCCCCGGCCGCCCGGTCGGTGGCGAAGTCCGGTCG
>NZ_JBAKHW010000096.1:0-1084 GCF_036906815.1 Micromonospora sp. CPCC 205539
GGGCTCAACCGGTGGTTGCAACACCGAGGAGTTGGGTCATCTTCTCACCTGGGGTGGCCCAGCCCAGGGTCATGCGGGGGCGGTCGTTGAGTTCGTCGGCGACGTGGTCGAGGCCGGCCTGGTCGATGGTGGTGAAGTCGAATCGGCCTTTGGGGAAGTACTGGCGGAGCAGCCCGTTGGTGTTCTCGTTGCTGCCGCGTTGCCAGGGGCTGTGTGGATCGCAGAAGTAGACCGGGCAGTCGGTGGCGATGGTGAAGTCACGGTGCCGGGCCATCTCGACGCCCTGGTCCCAGGTCAGCGAGGCCCGCAACCGCTGCGGGAGCCACCTCATCGCCGTGGCCAACTGGGACACGACGTGGTCGGAGACCTTGCCCTCGGGCAGCCCGACCAGGATCACGAACCGGGTAGCGCGTTCCACGAGGGTGGCGATCGCGGAACCACCGCGCCCACCCCGACGGACCCCCTCGAGCAGGTCACCCTCCCAATGCCCGGGCACCGCCCGGTCAGCGACCTCAGCCGGCCGGTCAGCGATGCGCAGATCGACCCAGGGCCGCGCCGAGCGCATCGCCCCGGCTGGCGCCGGCCTGCGCCGGCGAGCCGCCCGCCCCGAACGCAACGCCACCTGCCGAGTCAACTCCGCGCGGAGGTTGCCCCGCGCCTGCAGGTAGATCGCCTGGTAGATCGTCTCGTGCGACACCCACATCTCCGGCACGTCCGGGAACTGCGCCCGCAGCCGAGCACTGATCTGCTGCGGCGAACGACGCCGTCGCAGCATATCCAGCACCACCTGACGCAACGGCCCGTCACCAGCCAACCGCGGCACCCGCCCACCCCGGTTGTGCCGCAGAAACGACGCCCACTGCGCCATCAACGGCTGATACCGCTGCCCATAACGCTCGAACCGACCCACCTCCCGCGAGATCGTCGACACCGACCGCCCCAACCTGCGCGCGATCGACCGCAACGACTCACTCGCAGCCCGACCCAACCCAATCTGCTCCCGCTCCAGCGGGCTCAACCTCGACGCCACAACCACCCCAACGAAGATCATGGAAGGGTGTTGCAACCACCGGTTGAGCCCACC
>NZ_JBAKHW010000097.1:0-530 GCF_036906815.1 Micromonospora sp. CPCC 205539
CATCCCCCGAGGCAGAGGAGCACGCCATCATGCGTACCGATCTGATCCGTCGCACCGCTCTGACCGCTGCTGGTCTCGCGTTCACCGGTGGCGCCATCGCCGCCCCGCTGACCGCCGCCTACGCCGCGTCCGACGCCAAGCCCGCCACCACCCAGACCCAAACGCAGTCCGACCGTAAGGGCCACGGTGACCGGCAGCTCAACGTCCGCTACGAAGCCCAGCCCAACTTCTACTACTGCGGCCCCGCCGCCACCCGCAACGCACTCTCCGTGCAGGGCAAGGACATCAGCGTCGACTCCATGGCCAAGGAAATGGGCACCACCGAGAACGGCACCAACAGCATCAACGACATCACCCCCGTCCTGAACAAGGAAACCGGCAAGAACGCCTACCACAGCGTCGAAATCAGCAAGCCCGACGCTGATGCGAAGCAGACCGACACCCTGCGCGCCGACATCGTCAAGACCGTCGACGACGGCCGCGCCGTAGTCGCCAACATCGCCGGCACCACCACCGATGTTGACGGCACC